>CAJTZS010000016.1 GCA_910584055.1 uncultured Muribaculaceae bacterium
ACGGTGTGGCTGTATGAGTTGCTCGACGCCTCAATGTCGTGTGGCGACAAAAAGGGCGGTTCAGGCAGGCCGGAACAAATACTACCTCCGCAGGAGTGTGGAGATTTTTCCGAAACTGAATGAACCGCCCTTAGCCACACGTTACATCTGGCGAGCGACTTATACTTGCCCATCCGTTAGTGTGATGCCTTGATTGAATGGCACCCCCGGTATGACGGCACAAAGCGGCATATCTGTCGGCAATCATTCTATTGCCGATGGACTATGAATCACTGAAAAACAAAAAGGGAAACGGGCAGTCCCATTAAGGCGAAGTCTATGCCAATGCAGTGAGGTACGAGCAAATCGGCATAGTCTTCGACAGGTGGCTGCAAATAGGTGATGAGTGGCGGAGCGGTCGTAAAAGTCCTTATCAGGCAATGCGTCCCGGAACACGGACAACAGCCATTCAGTCTTATGGCTTAGGTCAGCGTCTCCGATGACCGCCATGAGGCGATGGCCGTTATCGGTGTTCAGCATTGCCCATAGGCGAAATGCGGTCAATGGGTGTCAGTGCCTGCACCTTCACCTTTTGACGGCATAACGCCGACAGCATGGAAGACCGCTCCGCCTCTCATCGCTTTCCTTATCTGAAAAGAAAGTCGAGATAAGCACAACGAAAGCGGTATAGATGACAGCGAAACTCAAAGACATAAAGCTACTGCCTGTCTATATTGAGAAAAAATCCCGACGAGCAGTATTTAAGAAATGTGAATCAAATTGTTAGGAATTGCTAAATCGAACTCTCGGACTTGCACAGCCGGGATGAAATGATTAAATTTGCATTAGTGATTGGATAGCCTGTGGAGTCAGGCTCCAGAGCCGAAAATCCGGGTGCTGATATTTGGCACTAAAACGGCACTAATAAAATTCTGATATATCTAACTATTTGATATAACTGCATTTAGGCAGGAGAGGCACGCCCCCTGTCTTTCCGCAAACAATGCTGAATATCAGCGAGTTGTAAGATTAACGCCCGATTTTACACCCAAAAGGTTGAAATTGGGTGTTTTTATATATTCTTAACGCTCTGAGGTGGCTGTGCACCACATTACATCACAGTCTGCGCCCACGCAAAATTTTCTTTTGCCCAGCCATAACTATATATTGGTTTGGGTTTATACGGGAATATATAAAGCCCGAACCAAACCAAACTCAAAGTATCCCTAAAGTCTTGGCGATTTTACAAGCCTCCATAGAGTTCTTTACTTGTAGTTTTGCTAAAATGTCCTGACGATGACGGCTTACGGTGTTTTTGCTTATTGATAATGCTTCCGCTATCTGTGCACTTGTTCTGCCGGAATCAATAAGTTTCAATATCTGCCTTTCTCTTTTGCTGAGAATGGATACATCCTTTTCAGATGTAAGTTCCTCTGTTGTCCCGGTAAGTGAGTTTACTACGATGCTTTTCCCGGCGAAATCAAATGCCAAACATCCATATAGGCATAGAGCATAACAGACAATGTCAGAGTCAACCGAATATATATAATACATCCTGTGGAGAATGTCGATTGATTCGTTCCGATGTGTATTGACTCGCAATTTTGATGCAAGATAATAGTTTTGTCGCTGATTACGTGGCGTGTGACGCAAAAAATTAAAGAATCTCAATTCTGCGAGATACTTTTCTTCTCTTTCAGATTCGGTCATCAAATCAAGAATCACCTTTTCCCAGATGGAATTTTCATGGTTGTAATCTTCTACACCTAATACTGCTCCGTATCTACCGGAATATATTTTACTTATATTGTTCTTGATATCACTCACGACAGCCACGACATTCTCAATTTCCGCCACGCTTTCAGCATAACGGAGTAGCTTTTGCAAATCAATAGCCTCAACTGTCATTGACTGATTTCTAAGTAGATTGTCAATCTTTGTCCTGTTGTTCATGTCAAAATTGGTTATTTATAGCCATTGTGCACTATTCCACAAATGTATAACTTTGCAAAGTTAATAATTCTACATGGTTATCCTTGTAAGGTGATAAAAACATTAAAGCAATCTTGATATGAAAAGAAAAATATTCTTCTTTGTCTGCTCCCTTCTTTTGGGTCTGCCCGGCTATGCCCAGACACTTGAAAAGATGAACTGGTTTAACGAACCGGAAAAATGGAACATCGACGGCAATCGGCTGTCAATGGACGTCACTCCTAAAAGTGATTATTGGCGTATTTCCCACTATGGGTTTACGGTTGATGACGCTCCTTTCTATTATGCCGAATATGGCGGTGAGTTTGAGGCGAAGGTCAAAGTGAAGGGTGATTATAAAGTCCGTTTCGACCAGGCAGGAATGATGATACGAATCGACCACGAAAACTATATTAAGGCAGGTATAGAATATGTGGATGGAAAATACAACCTCAGTGTAGTAGTCACACACCACACCTCGGACTGGAGCGTAATAGCATTGGACAAACCGGTGGAATCGGTATGGATCAAAGCCGTGCGTCGAATGGATGCCGTTGAGATTTTTTACTCCTTTGATGACAAGGAATATACCCTGATGCGCAACGCATGGATGGAGGCAAATCGACCGGTGAAAGTCGGCATGATGGGTGCTTGTCCAGATGGCAATGGCTTCAATGTGTCGTTCTCTGATTTTTCGGTAAAACATCTGCCTGATGCGGTGAGAACCAATTGGCTTGAAGCAAACAAATAAAACAAGGCGACAATGGTATCACTGGAACACTGTGCTTTATATGTAAAGGATTTGGAAGCTGCAAAAAACTTTTTCGTAAGATTTTTTAATGCCTCGACCTCCTCTCTCTACCACAATCACAAGACAGATTTCAAGTCATATTTCCTCAGTTTCGGAGGGAGCGCAAGGCTTGAATGACGCGCCCGGACTTGCCGGATCAATTTGACACGCAACTCCGCACAGGTTATATACATCTGGCTTTCAGTGTCGGAAGCCGTGATGAAGTTGACAGTCTCACTCGTCAGTTGGAAGAGAACGGCTATGAGGTGGTGAGCAGTCCGAGGATTACAGGCGATGGATATTATGAGAGTTGCATATCCGGTCCGGAAGGCAATCTCATCGAAATTACAGTGTAATATGGCTGACAATACTATCCTCATTTCTTCCAAGCCGAGATTTGAGATTCTTGACGGGCTGCGAGGTGTCGCGGCTATGATAGTTGTCGCTTTCCATTTGTTTGAGACATATTCACCCGGATCGTCTGAGCAGATTATCAATCATGGCTACCTTGCGGTGGATTTCTTTTTTGTACTGTCGGGGTTCGTAATAGGTTATGCCTACGACGACCGTTGGGGCAGCATGTCCACATGGAATTTTTTCAAACGGAGGCTAATTCGATTGCAGCCGATGGTGATACTCGGCACGCTTATCGGAACTTTTTGATGATGCATCATAAAGATAATTGAGTCAGTTCATGAAAGTATTTTTTGTGTATTTGAAGGTAAATTTGTAATTTTGCATCTTGAAAGGTCGAAAGAAAGGATGCTTTTGGCATCAAGGCCTTAAACGATAGTTTTTTAGACTTGCAGGGAATTTTTCCCGTTCCGCTATGGACATCAATTCTAAAACAACGCCGGAAAGATCATTTAGCGAATGTAATAACCCTCAAATAGGCAGTAGAGAGATTATATCCGGAAATCAAAGTATTTTCTCAAATATATTGGTGGCCAACTTCGGTGACAATGAGAGATTTAAATATTTTTCATTTCGGGAATATGTCGAAAGTCTATCAAAAATCGATTCAATCTCAGCCGCAGATCTCTCTGCATTAAAATCGTATTTAAAATATTGTAGATCTGTCGGTCAAGATGTTCCTGACCGCGATATGCTTCTTTCATGGGTGGCGATGTTGCTGAGGAATGGCTCAGGATATCACACCGTGCGAAGATATGTGTCTTGTCTTCGGGTGGCTTTCGATAATTATAACGTTACTGTTGGTTCAGAAGGTTCCTTTGTTATTCCGGATTTGAAAAAATTGTGTGATGACTACGTAGTAGCTAAGGAGAGAGCCGTTGATCGCAAAGCCAATCTTCAGTTAATCAAGAACATTGTGCGTCAGCGGAAATTTTACGGACCCGATGCGGAGACATGGAATATGTTTCTTTGTATACTTTACGGTTGCTTCCCATCGTTTGCCGATGTTGTAGGGTTAAGGTATGATTCCATACGCTCCGAAGACTATCATCTGCAGGATATTGCCGATTCAAGTCGCACATTGGCGCAGCGTCGTTATGTATTTAGGTTAGGGCAGGGAAAGCGGCGCGGGACACAGATTGTACGCGAAGTAATGTCACGGATAAACGCACTGTTGCATTTTCTTGCATTTGAAAACGGCAAAGAATTTGGTATAGATGCAATCCGTAGCCTCTGGATTGACGCGGCTGTCGAGGCAGGGGTGAACCTGCTTGACATCAAATCAATAATCGGAGATCCGGGAGAGGATGACAGGTATCTGCTGTTGGTTCCTGAAAAGTGTATGTCAGCTGACAGACGCTATGAAATTCTTAACAAGGTTGCGGAATACATAAACCCACATGACGAACATTGGCATGTGATGAGACTGCGCAATGCCGTGACGCCGGATGATATCCGCTCGCGTGCTGCCGACCGCGTCCCGGCTATCTTTAAACGGTTGACACTCTATTATCCAACGCGTGAGATAGTTTTCAAGGAAAACAAGAAAATCATCAGTCGCGAAATTCCCTATATTCCAGGATTATTGTTTTTCAGGGTAGGGGAGAACAAGATTGCGCCACTGTTTCGTGAGATAGGGGATCTTGCATGGTGTTACCGAGTGCGCCCTATGCCCGATGCTCCCTATTCTGTAATCCCGCGTGGCGAGATGGAGCGTTTTCAACGGTTTGTAGGTAAATTCACTGAAGACGTAGAGATTTCCCTGTCGGGGAAAGAACCGTTGGGTATCGGCAGGCGCGTTAGGATTACCGGCGGCCTGATGGAAGGCTATGAAGGGGAGATTTACGATATCGAGGAATCCAAGGACTCCTCCACCGGACGGCGGATGTTCCAGCTCAACCTCTCCTCCGACCAGGCGCTCCGCTGGACCGTCAGCATCGAAGACATCTACATCGAACCGATAGATGCGTGAGAATAAACATAGATTTTCTTAATACGCAACATATACGCCCTGTTTCGTAATGGGGTGATTGATTTTGTATTTTATATTTTTGCATTACTATATAAGTCACTGTTAGTAGGTGGTTTGGCTTGACATCTTTTATCGTTTTTGAAAATGGACGATTAGTAAATTAACATGGGATAATTAGTTCAAAGTGATTATATTTGTATCTATAATCAATGGCAGATATGTTATATTTATAATTAAAATTAATCTTGGAGTTTTAATTATCAGGAGAAGTGTATAACGAGATTTTTTATATAATATTTCTTGTATTTAGAAGCCAATTATTATCTTGATAGTTTCACTATTTATAAATAATAAAACTTAGATGGCGATATCAAGCAATAAACAAATCGCAAAAAATACTATTTATCTTTATATCCGAATGTTAATAGTAATGGCCGTAACAATATATACGGCCAGGGTTGTCTTAGAGGTTCTAGGAATAACTGACTATGGAATATATAATCTTGTAGGAGGAGTTGTTGTATTATTTAATTTTTTGAATAGTTCAATGACAGGCTGCACTCAGCGTTATCTTTGTGTAGCTATTGGGCAAGAAAACATGGAGTATATACAAGAGGTGTTTTCGACGAGTATCAAGGCACATTTGCTAATTTCTATTCTATTCTTAATTTTGGCAGAAACTGTTGGATTATGGTTTGTTAGTACAGTGTTAAACATCCCTGCTCAAAGTAAAATTTCTGCCATAATTGTATATGAAATTGCAATTTTTACAGCAATTTCTGGAATCATGCGTGTCCCTTACAACGGTGCTATCATAGCATATGAAAAAATGAGTTTCTATGCTATATCAAGTATAATAGAAACGGCTTTAAAATTAATAATTTTATTGCCACTTGTATATCTTGCTTTAAATAAACTTATCTTATATAGCGTATTAGTTGGTATTGTAAACTTGGTGATATTAATTTGGTATTATTTATATGTTACTAAAAAATTTATAAATTGTCGATTAAATTTTTCAAAGACTCCCAGAGAATTGTTGAAAGAAATGATGAAATTCACCGGTTGGAGTAATTTTAGTAGTTTATCAAACTTAACTGCAAAGCAGGGGATGGGTTTCTTACTAAACAATTTTCTTGGTGTAACAATAAATGCGGCTATAGGAATCATGAATCAAGTCACAAATGCGATATATGGCTTTATTAATAATTTTATGACGGCTGTCAATCCTCCTTTGATAAAACAATTTGTAAATAAGGATTGGAACAATTTAAGTATACTATTTGTGAGGTCTTCTAAGTTTTCATTCTATTTGATGTTGATTTTATCTATTCCTGTTGTGTTAAATATAAACACAATACTTTCGATTTGGTTAATCAATATTCCACAATATACGAATTACTTTTGTGCGCTCTCATTAATTTCGTTACTCCCTAATGTTTTTGGTGGCCCAATATGGACTTTAATTCAAGCTTCTGGTGAAATTAAAAGTTATCAAATTACTATCGGAATTCTTATAGTACTTAATTTGCCTATAGATTATTTACTTTTATATTTTAAACAGCCTCCTTATTCTCTTCTCTATGTGACTGCATTAATCAACTTCGGGGTGGTTCTTTGTGGAATTCATAAACTTAATAAAATCACTAATATTAATTGGAAACTGGTAACTGCAAAAATCTTTTTACCCTGTGCCGTAGTGTTAGTCATAAGTTTAATAGTTTGTTACCTGTCTAAATTTTATATTCATTCGACATCAATAATTATACAATTGGTAGCTAATGTTGTTTTTGAGGTCTTGATTGTATGTGCCTTAAGTTTTATGGTCGGATTGAATAGAAATGAGAGGAATTCAATTATTAATTTGATTGTAAAAAAACTATGAAATTATCTATTATCATACCCGCATATAATAGTGGTGTGTTGTTAAATACTGCTGTGGATAGTATAGTCAATCAACCTTTTCAAGACTGGGAATTAATCATAGTTGATGACGGCTCAATTGATCGGACTCCACAACTTGCTAATGAAATTGCGACTCGCGACAATCGTATAAAGGTCATTCATTCCTGCAATCAAGGAGCATATAAAGCAAGGCTTTTAGGTGTTGATAATGCTAAGGGCGAATTTATAATGTTTATGGATTCCGATGACACTATAACAAGTGAATGTATTTCCGGCTTATTTGAATATGTTAGGAATGATATTGATATTGTGGTAGGTACTATTAATCTAAATAATGAACAAATTTACCAGCACCATATTTCTGGATTGTTGTCCTCAAAGGAATATTTTGAGGCTCTACTATTATCGAAAACGTCGATTGGTCCTTGTGCTAAACTATTCCGTAGGTCTTTATTTAGAAATATAGCGGTGCCGAAGATTAGAATTACTTTAATGGAGGATTTGCTATTATTACTTTCTCTTGCAAAAAATGCTCGAAATGTATTTGTTTCATCTAATTTGGTATGCTATAATTATATATTTAGGGATAATTCAGCAAGAATGGGATCAATGGCATTCAATCAATGGCAAGAATTATTCGATTTGACTTTTGAAATGGCAAATAATTATAACAATCCAATGATTTTGGAATCTGTTGCTGAGTTTAAATTGAATATTATTAAAAACTGTATGATTCTTAGAGGGCTTTTTGTTAATTCTTCGGAACCAATTGTCAGAGATTTAATGAGCATGTCTACACATAACTTAAGTAGTGATGCTAAGCAAACTTTGGCAGTTTTAAAATCGCCAATAAAACAAAAAATATTATATGTAAAAAAAGAACTTGTATTAAAAACAAAAAGAACAGTAAAGTTCATTTTGCAAAGAAAATGAAAAACAATATTTCAAAATTTAATGATTGCTACGGATGTGGAGTATGTGTTAAGGCGTGTCCTGTCAATATCATTTCTCTTAAAGAAAATAAAGACGGTTTCTATCAGCCTTTTATAAATGACGAGGAGCACTGTATAGAATGTGGATTATGTCTAAAAACATGTGCATTCAATCATGAGGAAGTAGCTAAATTAGATTTTGAACCGATAGCATATGCAGCTTGGAGTAATAATGATTTGGTTAGATTTCACTGTTCCTCTGGGGGGATCGGTTTTGAAATAGGGAAAAAACTAATTGAAAAGGGATTTAAGGCGGTAGGTGTTAGATATTCAACTTGTATAAATCGGGCAGAGCATTTTATAGCTGAGACTGAAGAAGGATTCATGCCATCCATAGGAAGTAAATATATTCCAAGCAATACCCAAGAAGCATTTAGGATAATTAGTCCGAACCAAAAATATCTCGTTACGGGCACTCCTTGTCAGATAGACTCTTTCAGGAGATATATCCGGATGATAAAGAAAGAAGAAAATTTTGTTTTGCTTGATTTCTTTTGTCATGGAGTGCCATCATTGTTATTGTGGGATAAATATATAAAAGAGATAGAAGAATCTATAGGAAAGACAACATTTGTAAGTTGGCGAAATAAATCCACGGGATGGCAAGATTCTTGGGTCATGCAAGCTGATAATGAAGAAAAGAACTTGCAATATAATATTGGTTGCAATTTGAATTCAAAAGAAAGCACGCGTCCCTATTCTTCTCGTAGATCTGAAGGGGATTTGTTCTATAAATTTTTCTTAGAAAATTATTGTCTCAACAAATGTTGTTATAAAACATGCAAGTATAAAATGTCATCCTCAGCCGCAGATATAAGGGCCGGAGATTTATGGGGAGATACATTTGCAGATAATGAGAAGGGAGTATCTGCAGTTCTTGCGCTTACACATAAGGGGAAAGAAATATTGGAGGGATCAGATGGTCAATGGACATTGGAACCATTAGATTTTGAAGTTGCAATCGAAGGTCAAATGCAAAATAATGCAAAAATGCCGAGTATTAGGGATAATATAATTGCAGAACTTAAGAATGATTCTAGCCTACAACAAATTGAACAGAAAATTATAAAACCATATCGCAGGCGTTTCCTTCTAGGGAGAATTGCCAACAGAGTATTGAAAATTTGTAATATAAAGCCGTATTTTAGAACACGATAGATATGAAAAAAGTAGCTCTAATAACTATTTATAATGTCCCCAATTATGGCTCTGTTTTACAGACATACGCTACAATAAAGATATTAGAAAAACTGGGTTATGAAGTTGATTTAATCAATTATAACTATCCCAATGAATGGCATTTTGCACATGGGTCTCAAAGATACGGAAAATCGATTTTAAAAAAAATGATTGTATGGATTTCTAAAAGACTCGGATTAAGCAGCAAGCATAGATTTAAGAGAAGCCTTGAAAAATTCCGTTCAAAGAATTTTCCATTGACCTCTTCGTATGCTTCATTGGAAGAACTAAAAAATGCGGATTGGAGTAAGTATGAATTGTTGATAACAGGCAGTGATCAGGTCTGGAATCCTAAATTCCTTCATGGTGATTCGGTTTTTATGTTATCTTTTGTCCCTGATGGAATTAAAAAATTTTCTATGGCATCAAGTTTTGCGTGTGATGTTATTCCTAAAATTCTTGTTGATAAGTATTCTCAATATTTAGGGAGATACACCGCTATTACTGTGCGAGAGCGAAATGGATTGAATATCATTAGAGAACAATTAAAACTGAACGTCGATTCTTATCAAATGCTTGATCCAACATTATTGCTAAGCAAAAATGATTGGTTTGACCTTTTCAATCTTCGGGTAAAAGAAACAAAACAGAAGTATATTCTTTTATATGTTTTAGATTATGCATTTAATCCTTCGCCATATATATTTCAAGTAGCGGAATATTTCAGTAGGAAACATGATCTGGAGATTAAGGTAATTTCAGAAAGTAAAGATTTGGTTATAAGAAATTTAAAAACGAACTTTAAATTTCTTGGTGACTCATCTCCTAAAAGGTTTCTTGAATTGTTTGCGAATGCATCTATGGTAATTACTTCATCGTTTCATGGAACCGCATTTGCCGTTAATTTTGGCATACCATTAGTTTCGGTTGTGGCTGGGGATAAAGATGATAGACAAAGTTCTCTATTACGTCAATTGTTACTTGACAAATGTATTGCTCCGATAGGAACTAAATTCTCATTATTATTACCATTTTATAATGACAAAGTTGTTGAATCAAAGCTCTTAGAGTTTAGGGCGGCCAACATTGATATGATAAGGTCAATTATAGAGAAATAGGGCTCAATTAATTGGAGGATTAAGGATTTGTACATTCATGAAACTGATTGCTTACAACCGTAAGGTTGCCGGTGATACGACTGGAGAAAACAACTCGGAATTATCTTGATGATGTTAAGAAGAAATTAGTCAATACGAATTCTGAAACTCAATATTATAGTGGTATATCTATGAAAAATTTTTTAAGAAAATTATATTTTAAATTTTTAGGAAAACCTCAATGCGAATCTTCTGAGGCATATCTTAATTATTTAAAATCAAAAGGTATTAAAATTGGGAAAGGAACAAAAGTTTTAAACGCTAAATATATAACAGTTGATGTGACGCGCCCCGAACTTGTAGAGATTGGTAACTATGTGTTCCTTCATATTGGAACAGTTATAATGACCCATGATTGGGCATCATGGACATTTGTTAATAAATATAATGAATTTATTCCTTCTCATGGTAAGGTCAAGATCGGCAATAATGTTTGGTTGGGACAAAATGTTACTATTCTTAAGAATGTGACTATTGGTGACAATGTTATAATAGGAGCAGGTTCGGTAGTCACTAAATCAATTCCTTCAAATTCCATAGCGGTAGGTACCCCGGCTAAGGTTGTCTCATCTATCGATGATTATTTTTTTAAGCGTTCAAAACAATATGCTGATGAAGCAATAGCTTATGCCCTTTCTATTTATGGGAGTGGAAGGACTCCACAAAAAGAAGATTTCTATGATGATTATCCGGCTTTTGTAGATGGTCGGAATTATATGGAGTATGATTATCCATATCTTAAGATTTTTTCTAAAGAGCAATTCAAACAATGGAAACTGTGTCATCGCGCACCTTATTTTGGGTTTGATGATTTTATGAAAGCGGTAAATGAACAACGTAATGCAAAATAAGCCTCTTGTTTCGGTTATCATTCCTTGCTATAATGTTGAGAAGTATCTCAATCGTTGCATGGAGAGCGTAGTTAATCAAACTTATTTAAATCTTGAGATTATCCTTGTTGATGATGGCTCGCCAGACAATACTGGGATAATATGTGATAATTGGACTAAACTTGATAAACGTGTTAAAGTCATCCATAAACTGAATGAGGGGCTTGGATTTGCAAGGAATTCTGGGATACAAATGGCGACGGGAGAGTTTATTGCATTTGTTGACAGCGATGATTATGTTAACTTATCAATGTATGAAGAACTTATAGATGCAGCTGTTCAAACATCAAGTGACATTGTATATTGTGGACATATCAAGCAGCTTAGTAATGGCTCGGATATGGGAGTTTCAGATTTCGAAAGTATTAAAACTTTCGAAAAAAACGAGCTCTTGGAGCTGTCAAAGAGTTTTTTTATGCCCACTGAAGCATCTTCCCATATGTTAACAATGTCCGTGTGGCATGCCGTATATAAACGGGATATTATTAAACATAAATTTTATTCTGAGCGTGAAGTCGGAAGCGAAGATATTCATTTTCAGATAAAGGCAATATTGGCTTCGCAAAGAATAACATTTATACCCAATCAGTTGTATGTTTATTGTTATAATGGAGAAAGTTTGAGTCACACTTTTTTATTTGATAAGATTGACAGATATAAACATTTAGGCAACTTAATTCATGATACATATTTAATAAATGGTGAAAATGTGTATTTTGATTACTATGTTTTTTTGATTGCCTTTGTATCTATACGACAAGTAATGATGTCAAAATACACTGAGAAGTTAAAAAAATCTTATATAAAGAAGGTTGTATCAGACGAGTTTTGGATCAATTGCCACCTTGATATAAATGGATTATCTTTCTCTAAAAAGGTGTTTTTTATAAGTTTAAAGAAAAAGTCTGCAACTTTAATGTATGTCTTGGCAAAAATTTATTCTATGGTTGTGTATACTTTAGGAAAGAAAGCGATCCAATAAAGGCGACTTAATGTATTTATGGAACACATCATTATTGGAATATCTGCATATGTAATATGTGCATTAATCCTGTGGCTATTAAATCGTGAGTATGTCGGATTTAGAAGGGAAGAAACAAGATTCATTCCTACCATCTTTAGAGAATGGCCAATATTGTTGTCTATTCTATTATTCGGAATTTTTTATGGTATTAGATATGACACTGGTGCAGATAATTTAATGTATATTGATACTTTTGAGAAGATAAAATCAGGTGTTAGATATAGAGAAAATATAGAGTACGGTTTCTTATTGATTTCGCAATTTTTAGCTTCTTTAGAATTACATTTTTCGGCTTACATTGCATTTTGGGGATGCTTGATATATTATTTTTTATATAAAACCCTTAAACCTTATTATTATGTTCTTCCATACTTTGCATTGTTTCTTGTTTTAGGACCAATGTTTTTAGAGATGGCAAATATAATGAGACAGATGGTGGCGTTTTCTATATTCATATATGCTATTAAATTTATAGAAAAACGAAATATTTTAAAGTATTGTCTATGTATTGCTATTTGTGTTCTTTTCCATAAATCCGCTATAATACTGTTACCTTTCTTTTTTCTACTTATGAATCCTTTGGTCCCCAAAAAATGTTGGGTTGCTGTATTGATTTTTGTCTGCTTTACTATTATAGGGAATTCGCCACAATGGTCATCATATCTATTAAATATTGAGCAACTTCTTATTTTTTGGGATTATGGTAATTATGTAGATCATCTTGCTTCTTTTACTGAAAGCGATTGGTCTATTGGGTGGGGACCCGGCCGAATATTTTCATGGATGCTAATGTTGCTGACAATCGTTATATTTTATAATTTAAATAAAAATCACAAAATATCTAAAATTCTAAAAAAATATTTTTGTTGTTTCTTCTGGGGAGCTTGTTTATACAATCTTTTAATAAATACAAATCAAGTTTTTTTGCGACCTATATCCTATTTTTATGATTGTTATATCATTGTTATTCCAATTTGTTTGTATTACCTCTCAAAAATAAAAACACATTCATATTCGAAGAATATTGCATATTGGGGATATTCATTTCTTGCATATTTTTATTCTGTCTATTTCGTGATTCATGGAACATTGACAAATACTTCATATGAAGTATATAAACTTTTCTTTTTGGAATAAATTGCAAATATTTTCTTGCTGTGGTTGATGAATGTATATATGACAAGTCATCAATAGAATAGTTTATTTGAATTGGTGCTCTGCACACCCTATTATGAATTTTATGCGATAACCTAAAGAAATAGTTTCTAAAAACTATTGGCTTTTATTCTTATCTGCTATAACTTAATACGTATAATATTAATATGAAAGTATTAATGCTCAACAATTTCCATTATAGAAAGGGCGGTTCTGAGGCAGTATATTTCAATACCGCAGAACTCTTACAAAAGCACGGCCATCAGGTGGAATTTTATAGCTTAAGGCGTGGTGAAAATTATTCTTCAACTTATGAAGATAAATTTGCATTATCGAGTAAAGAATTCAACAACATGTTTAAGGCTGCTTCTAAATATATAAACAATAAAGATGCAGCAGAAGGTTTGGAAAAAGTTATTCAGGATTTTAAGCCTGATATAGCACATATACATCTCATCTGGGGCGGTTTGACGGGAGCAGTATTGAGGATACTTAAAAAGTATAAAATTCCGGTTGTGCACACAGCTCATGACTATAGAATGGTGTGTCCCGCCTATACATTCAGAACTCCGAGCGGTAAAATATGTGAGGCATGCCATGGTCATAACTTCTTCAATGTGATATATAATCGTTGTGCAAAAGGTTCGTTGAGTAAAAGTGTATTAATGGCAATAGAGTCATATATCAGAAATATCAGGAAAACTTATGAATATTTTGATTATGTGATTTATGTGAGTAAATTCTGTCGGGACATACACATTAAATACAATGATGTCCTAAGAAATATACCAAATTCAGTGCTTTATAATTTTGTCCCGGAACCGGATATTAAAAAGGCTTTCACCAAAGAATTATATACATTTTTTGGTCGTTTGTCAGGAGAAAAAGGTATATATACTTTAATCAACGCTTTTAAAAAGAAATCAAGTTTAAAACTGCAAGTAATTGGGACAGGTCCATTGGAAAAGGATCTAAATGAGTATGTTAAGGTGCATAAGATAAGAAATGTAACGTTTTTGGGATATAAGACAGGTATAGAATTGAGAGAGTTGGTTGCTGAATCAAAATTTGTGTGTATACCGTCAGAATGGTATGAGAATAATCCAATGTCTGCATTAGAAGCGTTTTCAATGGGTGTACCAGTGATTTCTGCTGATATTGGAGGTTGTCCTGAGATTGTTATCCCTGGAAAAACAGGTTTTTTGTTTGAGTCAGGGAATGTTGATTCTTTGTGTGAAGTTTTAGAAAAGACAGAGTCTTTATCTAAATCGGAATATTCGGCTCTTTCAAAATATGCAATTGATACTTATAAAGAGAATTCCGATTCCGAGGCATATTATAATAAGTTAATTAGAATATATGAATGCCTTTTAAAGAAGGATTTATAAAGGCCTCCGGTGTCGGTAAAGCGACACAATGGTCATGATTATATGCGGATGCTCCGAAAAATCATTGATTTGCAAACGAGTGCCACTATTACCAAGGAGGAGATTATTTCTAAATATCGTTCCCTATATACGGGTGCGGATTTCTCTCTTACGAAGCTTGCGCATAATCTTCGCGAGTATGATTTCGCTTGCGAGATACTGAAATAAATTAGCTTAAATTTCTGATAAGCGCATTCCGGCGCTTGTAAATAAATAAACAAAATATTCAATAACGGCGTGAATCCATCCGGATTCGCGCCATTTCTGCGTATATACATATGAAAGTGGCGATAATAGGAACTGTCGGTGTTCCAGCAAATTATGGTGGATTCGAGACGTTAGCTGAAAATCTTGTCGGTGATTATTGTGCTTCCGATATTGAATACACTGTTTTCTGTAGCAGCAAGATGTATTCACAGAAGCTGAAACAGTACAAGAATGCAAAATTAAGATATATACCATTGAAGGCTAACGATATTCAAAGTATTCCATATGACATGATATCCCTTATAGGTTCTATGTGGAAATACGATGTGATATTGTATTTAGGTGTTAGTGTCCCTATCTTGAATCTATTGAAAAAGATTTCTAAGGCAAAGATTATTGCAAACATAGATGGTCTAAGCAAGGATCGGGATAAGTATAGCAGATATCACCGGATATATCTTGACTATCTTACGAGAAACAAGATTATTGCCCCTGAT
Source organism: uncultured Muribaculaceae bacterium (assembly GCA_910584055.1). Lineage (GTDB taxonomy): Bacteria > Bacteroidota > Bacteroidia > Bacteroidales > Muribaculaceae > Lepagella. The sequence goes on from CAJTZS010000016.1 coordinate 15,560, forward strand.
GCCATAATATCCGACAATAAAGGAATTCAGGATTATGCCAGCAAAGAGTTCAATCGAGAATCTCATCTGATTGCGTATGGGGGAGACCAAGCTCTTGTTTCACTGAAAGAAGAGGAAGAAGGTGTGATTTTAGAAAAATTCAATCTGAGACCAAAAGAATATGCAGTTTCCATATGCCGCATTGAGCCTGAAAACAACTGTCACGTGACATTGAAGGCATTCCATGAGTTGGGGAAAAAGATATTGTTTATTGGAAATTGGAATAAGAATGAATATGGTAGAAATCTTAAAAAGAAGTATGTCGGTAATGACAATATAATTATTCAGGATCCAATTTATGAAAAGGAAATACTTTATGCTTTAAGAAAGAATGCTAATCTTTATATTCACGGTCATAAGGTTGGAGGGACAAACCCCTCTCTTGTGGAGGCTATGTTTTTCGGTATTCCCATTCTTTGTTATGATGTTGTCTACAATAGGGAGACGACGTTTAACAAAGCGGATTATTATAAGACGTGTGAAGACTTAAAGAAACTTATATTAAATCACAAGGAGTCTGGTGTTGATATGAGCAAGCTGGCATATGACAATTATACATGGAAAAGTATTGTGAAAAAATATGAAACATTATATAGGGAAACTCTGAGACATGGATAAATACAACAACGCGAGTTTCCCGCATGTCAAGGGCAGATTATATTGGCCTAAGCAGATATTGAAAAGTTTTGTCAACTTGTCATTCTTTCTACACTTCATCAGACTGTTTGGGTATTATACTGTTAATTATGTTGTCGGAAGGAGCACCGCTAAGGTCGGGAAACATACAAACATTCATCCTACCGTAATTATCCGTGAAGGGCAGAATGTTGAAATTGGAAATCATTGCTATTTTAATCATAATACTATTCTTACCGGAGGTCATTCCGATGGAAAACTTATCATAGGTGATTATGTCCAGACCGGTCCAAACGTTGGTTTTTTTGTTGCAAACCATCATTACCTCAATCCGGCTATACCAATAAAAAAACAGGGGTATGACGAGGCCGACATTATTGTAGGGGATGATGTTTGGATCGGTGCGAATTCAATAATAACTTCCGGGGTAAGGATTGGAAAGGGTGCGGTGATAGGTGCCAATTCTGTGGTCACCAAAGATATCCCTCCATATTCAGTTGCGGCTGGATGCCCGGCTAAAATAATCAGAAAAAGAGAATAATGGCAAAAGTTTTATTGTTTGGGGGCGGCCTTCAGGCATTGTCTATTGCCAGAGGACTGAAGGATTGTGGACATATGACTGTTAATGTCGCGGCTTGCGCCAATGCTTCGCGTTTTTCCCGGTTTGTCGATGAGTTTATCTCAATAGATTTCCAACGGTTCACACCGAAGGATATGAAAGATATTATCAAAGACCGTAAAATCGATTTGGTTATCCCGATGGAAGATGAGTATGCGGAATGGCTAAGTGTAAACAAACCTATTCTTGAAAATGAATCTGATGCGAAATTTGCGGTTGTAGATGCTGGCCTGTTCTCCAGAGTGATAAACAAAAGGGAGCTGCTGAACTTCTGTGAAGAAAATGATATCCCGCATCCCCGCACTGTCCCTCTTGATGGGAAATGCGAACGAAAAATCGAATTTCCCGTGCTTATAAAACCGGACGTATCTAACGGATCGAGGGGAATCTGTCGTGTTGACAGCATAGGGGAGCTGAAGGAGAAGGCACCAGAGGTGATTAGGATGTTCGGGAGCTGCACCGTGCAGGAGTTTATCGAGCAGCCACATTATTATAACGTAATGCTCTACAGATACGCAGACGGGTCGTGGGGGCAGCATGTTGTAACAAAAATCACTCGTTTTTATCCCGTAAAGGGAGGAAGTAGCAGTTTCTGCACTACGATCGACAACGTTGAAATAGTAACACCCTGCAAAAAACTTCTTGATAAACTAAATTGGGATGGTTTTGCTGATTTTGATGTCCTTGAGAAGGGAGAGGGAGACTACCGTATTATTGAGATAAATCCCAGGGTTCCTGCAAGTGTCCATGCCGCATATATTTCAGGGGTGAACTATGGAAACATGATGGTGGAAGACCTCCTGAGAGGACGGAAGAGTCCATCTTGTTATACCCCCGGCATGCATCTCCGTTTTTTAGGACTTGACATTGCATGGTTCCTCGCCTCCCCGGCTCGGTTCAGAAACACACCTTCCTGGTTCAAGTTTTTTGGAAAACATCTACATTATCAGGAGGGGGGCATAAAGGATATGATGGCGATGGCCTATTCAATTTGGCTCGGAATAAAGAAAGAACTGTCTCCATCGTTCAGGAAGGCGAAGTCCGGGATGAATTAGGCCTCAACCTTGAGACCTGGCAGAATACTTTAGCCAAAGGGTTCCATTTCACATTAAACATTACACATTTCCTTAAGTGAATATTTTAACTTTTGATGTCGAGGAGTGGTTCCACCTCCTCGACAACTCGTCCACACGCTCGGAGGAGCAGTGGAAGACTTTTGAGGTTCGTATCCATGAGAATATGGACAGGATATTCAGTATTCTCGAAGAAACGGACACGCGGGCTACGTTCTTCATCATAGGATGGATTGCCAAGACTTATCCGGAAGTTGTGAGACATATAGCGGAACGCTACGAGATAGGGTCGCACACCATGAACCATCAGCTCGTGTGGCAGCAGAGTCCGGAGGAGTTCCGTAAGGATGTTGACAGCTCGATTAAGTTATTGCAGGATATAACAGGCAAACCTGTCAGATGCTTCCGCGCCCCAGGCTTTTCAATACGCAAGACCGAAGCATGGGCGTTCGAGACCCTTGCGGAGTTGGGTATAGAGATCGACTGCTCTGTATTCCCGGCCCACCACGCACACGGGGGAATGCCTTCCTACGGAAAGGGCGAACCGGCTGTGATTGAATCAGGATTCCACCGAATCAAGGAGTTTCCAATATCCACGCGCGAGATTGCCGGCAGACACCTGATATATTCCGGAGGGGGATATTTCCGCCTGTTCCCATATTGGCTAATCCGGAAATGGGCACGCGAGGATAAAGATTATCTCCTGAGTTATATTCACCCCAGAGATTTGGATGCAGGACAGCCTATGATCAGGGAATTGCCACTGAGAAGGAAGTTCAAGAGTTATGTGGGACTAAAGGGAGCTGAAGAGAAACTTAGGCGCTTCCTCTCGGATTTTCGTTTCATGGATCTTCATGCGGCTGACGCGGCAACAGACTGGAGCCAAGTCCGGACTCTGAAGCTTTAAATCCTTCCAGCTATGGTAGGGGGCTGCTGACGCAGCCGCGGCACGGCCGTGCCGCGCACTCGACCGGCTGCGCCTGATGGAATGACGACCGGCTGCGCCTGAGAAGGGGCAGCCGGTTGCATCTTAAATTATGGGCAGGGGGGGCGAAGCTCGCGGATTTTTTATTAACTTTGGGGAAAGTTAATGAAATTGATATGGGAAATATATTTAAAAACATATTTGTAACGAAAATTGAAAGAGGGATTAAAGGAGGGATTAAAATAGGGATTGGAATGGGGATCGGAATTGTGGCGGCTTGGGGCGTTTCGGCTGATGCGCAGCGGCTGGCGCAGAATTATAGGCTCAAGAGGGTTGTGCCGGTGGAAGGACGGCAGGGTATTGCTGCCGACAGTAGTTTCTATTATGTGTCGGATACCAAGGCTCTGTATAAATATGACAAGGACTGGAATCTTGTGGCGGAGAATAAACAGCCCTTCCGGCATCCTGAGGTCGCCAATCATTTCGGGGACATTGATGTATGGAACGGGGAAATATATTGCGGTATCGAGAAGTTTGAGTATGGCAGGGGCTATAATATAGCTGTCTCGATATATGACGCAAACACTCTTGAATGGAAACGAGACTTGCCGTGGTGTCCTGAATCGGGTCAAGTAGAGGTTTCCGGTATCGCTGTTGACCGTGACCGCAATATGGTATGGATGAGCGATTGGGTGGATTCCCGCTATGTTTATTGTTATGATCTGAAGACGGGTAGGTATCATACAAAAATGCAATGCATGCCGACTCCTTATTGGTGTCAGGGTATAACTGTAGCTGACGGCAAGATGGTTTTCTCTGCTGATGACGGTGAGGCTGCATATGGCATCCCTGATAATCTTTATGTCGCTGAATTGGGCGATGTGCCTTACACCGGATTAATAACCGGTGAAGAGGTCGTAAAGGATACGCCTTTCAGCGTTAAGCTTGATAGCGATGGCAAGCCGGTTATGCGGCGTGGATCGGTTGCCGGTGGTGCTCAGAAGGGTAGAGTGAGACATTTACGGGAGATGTCTGATTTTAAGAGGGCAGGAGAGATCGAGGGTGTGGCCATTGATCCCGTAAACAATGACCTGCTTGTGTTGAATAACAGGGGAACCCGGATTGTGCTCGGGATGAGTCAAGGTCCCATCACAGAGGAGGGGTATACAGGGGAAGTCCATGAAGTCTATGTCTATGAGGCCTTGGAATAATGTTTAATGTTTAATGGGGAATATGTAATTAAAAAAGCTGGATAACAAGGTTATCCAGCTTTTTTTGAGGTGCCAACCAGATTCGAACTGGTGTGAACGGTTTTGCAGACCGGTACCTAACCACTCGGACATGGCACCTTGTTTCGCTTTTGCGAGTGCAAAGTTAAAACATTTTTTTTAATCCTGCAAATATTGACAGAAAAAAAGTTTTTATTGGGAATGACAGAAAAATTATTACAAATTGATGGTTTAATTGTTATTAAATTAAGTTAAATTTGTAAGGTAAGTAATCAAATTAAACCGATAATAAATGAAATGTTATATCTCACATATCATAAACTTGTCTTTTTCAGTGCTTTTCGCCAAGTTTCATCAGTCACAATGCCCGCATTGCTCCTTCTTCAACTCGCGAAAATCCCTTGAAAAATACTACGTTTATAATATGTGTTTAATCTGATTACTTACCATTATGAAAGGACCCTTTTCACACCCGGAGGCAAAAGACCTGTATGGAATCTTCAACGACAGTTTCCCGCCTATTCTCGATGGCGTTACCCTGACCGTGGAAAATTATGTCTATTGGCTTCAGCAGAAGGGTAAGACACCTTGCGTGGTGACTCCATGGAATCCGGAGAAGAATCCTTATCCTTTCGATGTAGTGAGATATTTTTCCCTTCCCATTGCTTCCCGACATCCCTATCGCTACGGTTATCCCAAGTGTGACCCTTTCATATGGAAGCGTCTGCGCGACACAGATTTCAAGTTGCTGCACTCGCATTGCCCGTTCTCTTCCGGCAGGCTTGCAGTATACGTCAAGAGGCATCAGAACGTGCCTCTTATAGGCACGTTCCATTCAAAATATCGTTCGGATCTTGAGCATTCTTTCAGGAAGACTCCATGGTGTGTGCCTATCATAATGAAACGTATCCTGAATTTCTTTAATGCCTGTGATGAAGTGTGGATTCCTCAGGCGCAGGTTGAGGATACCGTAAGGGAATATGGATTCCGTGGTAAGCTGACGGTGGTTGAGAACGGCAATGATTTTGCTTCAATTATCAAGGGGGATGTAGGGGAATACAAAAGGAACGCCAGACGGAAGTTAGGCATCAAGGATAATGAAATCGCACTGCTGTTCGTCGGTCAGCATATATGGGAGAAAGGCCTTGATGTTGTTATCGACACTTTGAAGGAAATCAATGGAAAAGTTCCTTTCAGGATGAATTTCATAGGTAACGGGTATGCTTTCGATGATATAAAAAAGCGGATAGAGGATTATGGACTTTCCGACCGGGTGACGTTGCATGGCGTGATCAGGGAGCGTGAGATTCTTAGCGACTATTATGCGGCATCGGATCTTTTCCTGTTTCCTTCATTCTATGACAACGCCCCTCTTGTTGTAAGGGAAGCCGCGGCAATGGGGACGCCGGCTATTCTTCTTAAGGGATCTACTGCATCTGAGGTCATAAACGATAAAAAGAATGGGTTCCTTACCGATAAATCACCCATCAGGTTTGCAGAACTCATAAAACACCTTCATGACGATCCGCAAGAACTCAAAGACGTGTCAGCAGGGGCACGCGAAACGCTGGTAAGAAGTTGGGAGGATGTGGTGGATGAAGTCAGTGACCGTTATGACGCGATTATAAGAAGATTCAAGAAATGAAAAATGTGGTGAAACATACGGGATCCGGGTTTTCTTTCTGGAAAGTAATGCTGCCTGTGGCGATTGGCTTGGCGGTTGTCGTGTTGATGTTTCTACATGACGCAAAAAAGGAAGATTTCGCGGATATCTGGAGGAGCATTCATTTTGATGGACGTGTCATAGCGTGTATTATAATCGGTTTCATGTGTATGTTCGGCAGGGATTTCGGTTTGACATGGAGATTCCGTGCCCTGACAGATAGAAAACTGACGTGGGGTCAGGCCTGGAAAGTGGATATGCTTTGCGAATTTACCAACTGTATCACGCCGTCGGCAGTAGGGGGAAGTTCGTTAGGGATGGTTTTTCTCAATACCCAGGGTATCGAAATCGGAAGGGCTACAACCCTTATGCTGACAACCCTTTTTATGGATGAACTGTTTTTTGTTTTGGCTTGTCCCTTCGTTGTGCTGTTTACTCCGGCCGCGGATATTTTCACATCTGACGGTACGATGTTTTCCCATGGTATAAAATACACTTTCTGGACAGTCTATCTGCTGATTGCAGTCTGGACATTTATTCTTTTTGTAGGGATAATCTGGAAGCCATTGTGGATTCAGAAAGTGCTTGATAGGATGGCTACATGGCGATGGCTGCACAAATGGTCAACGCAGATCAGTGGGTTAGGGGCAAATATGGTAGCTACATCAAAAGAGCTTCAGACAAAACCTTTCAGATTCTGGCTGGAGGTGTTTTGTGGCACCGCACTTTCCTGGACATCCCGCTATCTTGTGGTAAATGCTCTTTTCTTCGGATTCGTGCCGGCGGATGACAAATATCAGTGGGTGATCCTTGCGCGTCAGTTTGTGATATGGGTTGTGCTTATGGTTAGTCCGACCCCAGGCGGGGCCGGTCTTAGCGAATGGCTGTTTTCCGAATATTACGGAGACATCATCGGCACGGCGGGGATGGCGCTTATCCTTGCTATATTCTGGCGAGTGATAACATATTATCTTTATCTTTTCATCGGGGCGGTGCTTGTTCCGTCATGGCTAAATAAAACATTGGGAAAATTAAAAAATGCGAAGGGATGAGAGGAATGAATGTGGGGTCGCAGAGCTTGCGGCACTGCCGTGCCTACATTCAACAAGCTGCGCCTGGGTTTAAAACAAGTTCTTAATAAATCAGATTATAAGACTTAGATAAAATTTGACAATATGAAATATATAGTTATTATACCGGCTCGGTATGAATCTTCCAGATTCCCGGGTAAGCCGTTGGCTAAGATCGGCGGGGAGGAGATGATAGTCAGGGTTTGCCGGCAGGTGACAAAAGCGAATGTTGAAGTTGCTGTAGCTACCGACGACCAAAGGATATTCGATTGTGTAGAGAAAGCAGGTTTCAAGGCTGTGATGACATCGCGTGAGCACAGGAGCGGCACAGAGAGGGTGGAAGAGGCGTATCGTCAGCTGGGCAGTGATGCCGATGTCGTGATAAATGTGCAGGGGGACGAGCCATTCATACGTCCGGAGCAGGTTCAGAAACTTGAGGCGATTTTTGAGAATAATCCGGATGCGCAGATAGGCACATTAGCCATGAAATTTGATGCGACGAGAGGATTTGACTCACTGTTTGATCCCAATCTCGTAAAAGTGGTTTTCTCCAACGATATGGATGCCCTTTATTTCTCAAGAAGCATAATACCTTATGTGAGAAAGGCTGATTGGAAGAACTGGCTGAAAGAAGCTGAATTTCACACACATATAGGTATCTATGGCTATAAAGCCAAAACACTTTCGGAGATTGTAAGGCTGCCGGAATCGGACCTTGAGAAATCGGAGAGCCTCGAGCAACTCAGATGGTTGCAGAATGGTTATGGAATCAAAGTTGGACTCACAGAGTTTTCAACCATTGGCATCGACACGGAAGCAGACCTTCGGGCTGCGGAGGAAATGCTCGAATCTCTTGCATAAATTCATTAAAATTACTAAATTTGCGCTTGGATTATTGAATCTAAAAAAATTCGACAAGGTAAAAACAAGATATCAAGAAACGACATGAAAAAGAGTGCGCTTCAGCGAGTAAGAGCTGAGTACCAGCCCAAGTTGCCCAAAGATCTTCAGGGCGATGTGAAAGTGAAATTCGGAGAGGCAACCGAATCTGTAGCCAATCAGGAAGAAATCAAGGAAAGATTCCCCCATACATACGGAATGCCTATCGTGCAGTTCGAGCATAACGACAAGCCCGAACGTGTGGAGGAGCCCTTTAACGTAGGTATTATCCTCTCGGGTGGTCAGGCTCCCGGCGGACACAATGTTGTGAGCGGTATTTTCGACGGTCTTAAGAAGCTTAACAAAGAAAACCGTCTTTACGGATTCCTTATGGGCCCAGCAGGATTCATCAACCATCAGTATATGGAGCTTACAGCCGGCTATATTGCTGAATACCGTAATACCGGAGGTTTCGACATCATCGGTTCAGGCCGCACGAAACTTGAGACTCCCGAGCAGTTCGAGGCTGGTCTTAAGATTCTTAAGGAGCTCAACATCAAGGCTCTTGTAATTATCGGAGGTGACGATTCAAATACCAATGCAGCCGTGCTCGCAGAGTATTACAAGAATATCGGGGCCGGCGTTCAAGTCATCGGGGTTCCAAAGACAATCGACGGCGACCTTAAGAACGAATGGATAGAGACATCATTCGGTTTCGACACCGCATGCAAGGTATACAGCGAAGTCATCGGCAACATACAACGTGACTGCAACTCTGCAAAGAAATACTATCATTTCATAAAGCTTATGGGGCGTTCAGCTTCCCATATCGCTCTTGAGTGTGCTCTTGAGACTCAGCCCAATATCTGTCTTATCTCAGAGGAGGTTCTTGCAAAACGCATGACACTCGACAATATCGTAAGCTATATCTGCTATGTTATCGCCGAGCGCGCAAAATTAGGGTGGAATTTCGGCACTGTCCTCATTCCGGAAGGTCTCATCGAGTTCATTCCGTCCATGAAGACACTGATCTCCGAGCTTAACGATGTTCTTGTTGAATATGCTGACGAGCTGGAGTCTCTTGAGGAGAATGCAAAACTTGAGGCAATCCACCGTCACCTGTCACCTGCAAACGCCGATCTTTATAAGATGCTTCCCAAGACTATCGCACTTCAGCTCAGCCTTGACCGCGACAGCCATGGTAACGTGCAGGTTTCCCTTATTGAAACCGAGAGCCTGCTGAGCCAGATGGTGGCAAAACGTCTTGACGAGATGGCAGAGGCCGGTGAATATAGCGGCAAATTCGCTGCACAGCATCATTTCTTCGGTTATGAGGGTCGTTGTGCAGATCCCACAAACTTTGATGCCGACTATACATATGCTCTCGGCTACAACGCCGCCATGCTCATAAATTCCGGTCTTACCGGCTATATGTCGAGTGTGCGCAATCTTACGGACAAGACTGAGAACTGGATTTGCGGCGGTATTCCAATCACCATGATGATGAATATGGAACGTCGTAACGGTGAGATGAAACCTGTTATCCAGAAAGCGCTTGTGAATCTCAATGGCCGTCCGTATCTGAAGTTCGCTTCAATGCGTGAGACTCTCGCCCTCAATACACTATATCAGTATCCCGGTCCGATCCAGTATTTCGGTCCGGCAGAGATCTGCGACCGTCCGTCGATGACACTGCTTCTTGAACACAACAAAGAAATCTGATATAGAAATAATCAGTTTCAGCAGTAAACACGTAAATATTGTCGGAGATCTTGCAGTTTAGTATTGTAAGGTCTCCGATGTGTTATATAACTATTCAGCTTTCTAAATTGTTTACAACTTAGAAAGCCGAAGTTCGGGTTTAAAGTTCAGTTTCTAAATAGGATATAAACTTTAAATTTCGTTGGATAAATTTTAATGTAATTATATTATGAAGAATATTAGTATATTTTGCGCCGTGTTCGTGGCTTTGGTGCTGGCAGGATGCGGTGAAAAAAAGAACTACAAGAATCCGGATGAAATTGAGACATCCAAGGAGTTGACAGAGAAATTATTTCCAAAACCGGAAGAGAATGTGGCCGAACCTCAGGAGAATTATGATGACGGGACGGTTCTTACTGCTATGGTTTCCAACGGAAAACCGAGTATCGTGGATTTCACTGCAACATGGTGCGGTCCATGCCAGCGGATGAAACCTGTCTTTCATTCGCTTGCCAAGGAGTTTAATGATAAGTATAATTTCATCTCTATCGACATTGACGAGAATCAGGAGCTTGCGAACAAATACCAGATTCAGGCGGTGCCTACATTTGTATTTCTTGATGCTGACGGGAAAGAAGGAAACAGAATCACGGGTATGATCAGCGAAAAGGAATTCAGAGATGAACTCCTTACTCCTGCATGGTATTAAAAATAGCTTATTTAAAGAATTAAAACAACAATATGACAACAACTAAAGTATCGCCTGTGGCGGGATCTCTGAGAGATTACGCATGGGCACGTTGGACAGCATTAGGGCTTCTGGCATTCGCGATGTTCTGCTCGTATATTTTCATGGACATCCTTTCGCCAATTAAAGACCTGTTGCAATCCACAAGAGGATGGGATTCCACTGCATTCGGAACAATGCAGGGTTCCGAAACTTTTCTTAACGTGTTTATTTTCTTCCTTATCTTTGCAGGTATTATACTCGACAAGATGGGAGTGCGGTTCACAGCCGTTCTTTCAGGAGCCGTGATGCTCGTGGGAGCAGTGATCAACTGGTATGCGCTTACCGACTCTTTCCTTGGAAGCAGTCTTGATGTATGGTTCACCGACCATCTAAACTATATTCCAGGATTTGATGAGTTAGGCATATCCCCATTCTACAAAGGGATGCCGGCATCAGCCAAATTTTCAGCAGTCGGATTCATGATTTTCGGTTGTGGTGTCGAGATGGCTGGAATCACGGTGAGCCGTGGTATCGTGAAATGGTTCAAAGGTCGTGAGATGGCCCTTGCGATGGGTTCGGAGATGGCTCTTGCGCGTCTTGGCGTGGCGACATGTATGATATTCTCGCCGGTTTTCGCCGAACTTGGAGGCACAATCAGTGTATCCCGTTCGGTTGCATTCGGAGTGGTGCTCCTCATGATTGCGCTCATAATGTTCATTGTCTATTTCTTCATGGACAAAAAACTCGATGCGCAGACCGGGGAGGCTGAAGAGAAAGATGATCCATTCAAGATCAGCGATCTCGGGAAGATATTGTCGAGCTGGGCATTCTGGCTTGTAGCTCTCCTTTGCGTTCTTTATTATTCTGCCATTTTCCCCTTCCAGAAATATGCGGTCAACATGCTTCAATGCAACCTTGCATTCACCGATGTCGCTCCTGATTCTTTCTGGGGTAGCGATGCTGTCAGCGTATGGCAGTATGTTGTGATGCTTATAGTTGCATTCGCTTCGTTTGCAAGTAATTTCGGCAAGAGCAAGCTGATGCGTTCCATCATGCTTGTAGTGGCTATCGGCTGTCTTGTGCTATATTGCTGGATGGGCTACATGCGGCAGAGTGCCGCTGCCATTTTCGCTGTGTTCCCGCTTCTCGCTGTCGGAATTACACCGATCCTCGGTAAATATGTTGACTATAAAGGTAAGGCGGCGTCGATGCTTGTTTTGGGAGCGTTGCTTCTTATCGCCTGTCATCTTACTTTTGCGTTTATCCTTCCGATGTTCAAGGACAGCCCTGTAGGTGGTGTTGTGGTTGCCTATCTGACAATTCTTGTGCTCGGTGCATCGTTCTCGCTTGTCCCGGCATCGCTCTGGCCGAGTGTCCCGAAACTGGTCGATGCCAAGATTATCGGGTCTGCATATGCATTGATCTTCTGGATTCAGAACATTGGTCTTTGGTTGTTCCCGATGCTTATCGGAAAGGTGCTCGATTCAACCAATCCTCAGATTACCGAGGCTCTTGCAAATGGAACCATGACAGAAGAGGTTGCATCGGTTAGCTATAATTACACGGCGCCATTGGTAATGCTCGCCTGCTTGGGCGTTGCTGCCCTTGTTCTCGGACTTGTGCTTAAAGCACTCGATGCCAAAAAGCACCTTGGTCTTGAACTTCCCAATGTACAGAATGTTGTAGAGGTAAAAGAATCCGAGGTCGAGTCAGTGGAGGCTTAAAATATTTTGGAATTGAAATCAAGGACAGTAATATTAGTGATGGCTTGCATGGCGGTTGGTTCCGTCATGCAAGCCGAAACTGTAACCCGCAAAGAGGCAAATTCGCTTGCACAGACATTCTTCAATGCTGCATACGGGGAGGTGACGGCGCCTCCACAGATGGTGTGGAACGGCAGGCAGCTCACTACTGACAGACTCTTTTCACCTCTCTATGTCTATAATTCTCCCAAGGGAGGCTATGTCATAATATCCGCAGAGAACAAGGCATATCCGATACTTGCTTACAGCACCCGGCGGAAATTTGACAGGGAAAAGCTTTCCGATGGAGAAAAGGACATGCTTACGAAGTATGCCAGAGAAATTGAAATTGTAAGATATGATCCGAGGATTCCGGCTAATGCTTTGAAAGCTTGGCAGAATATTCCACAGTATGTTTCTGCCGTCCTCAAAGAGCCATATAGAAGCGATGAATATAATGCCCTTACTGATGAACAGCGTGAGAGGCTGGAATCTCTTGACAGAGCCGGGAATCAGATTTTTATGCCTCAAGCCTCGGAATTTGATTTATATAACCCTGATAATTTCAGAGACATCACCCTTGATGATGTGACGGAAGAAGAAATCCCATTTAAGTTTTATGAGGATTTTATCAGAGATATACACAAAGAGAATCTCGAACGGCGAATAATTCTTGAAGAATTGATATCGCCATCGAAGCCGGTGGTGAAGGCTCTTGGCGGAGGACATTTCGAGATTGCTTTTCCTGAAGGTGTCAGAATGATGCGTGTTTATGCACTCGCCGGAATGCAGGTGATGGAAAAATACTATAAGGAGACATCGTTAATGAACATAGATTTGTCAGCCCTCGCATCAGGGTATTATGTGGCACTCGCTATTGCTGACAGCGGAGAGATTTATGGATTCAAACTGTACAGATAATTATGGGTAATATTCTAAAAATGAAAAGTGCCGCCTGGGGAGGGCTTGCCCTCATGGTCGTATGGCTTGTATATTCGTTTTTCGTACATTCACCATGGTGGGGCTATATAAGTGTGTTTTTTGCTTTTATGATGGTGTTTTGCCATTTGGCGGCTCTGTATGTTGAAAAGATAAGCAGCGCAGCCAGTCGAAAACTTGATCTGCTATCGTTCGTGATGGGAGTGCATTTCATTGTAGCTATTATCATAGAAGCATTTTTCGTTTAGCCGTCCAGGACAATCGTATATAGTAATGAACTTGTCTAAACTTATTTACGAATGTTAAGAATAGGCTTGAATTACATTCTTTTATCAACCTTGGCGAATCTTTTTGGCCGGTTTTGCCCCTCTCATCGGCAGCAACCTCTCGGTTGCTGCCTCTTCGAGTGACAAAACCGCCTCAAAAATATTCTGCCAATGTTAATAAAAAATAAGTTTAGACAAGTTCAATAAATAAAATCCCGGGATAAATATCCCGGGATTTTATTTATTGGATTATCTTTTTTTAAATCAGGCAGGAAGAGCTGCGTTTGTTTTGTGAACAGCTTCTGCGCTCTTCTTGAAGAGTGCTTTCTCTTCTTCGTTAAGGTCGAGTTCAAGGATTTTCTTGATTCCGCCTTTGCCGAGCACACAGGGAACACCGATGCAAAGGTCGCTTTCGCCGTATTCACCCTCCAGAAGAGCCGAGCAAGGAATGATTGCATCCTGATCGTGGAGAACTGCTTCAACGACTTCAGCAGTAGCGGCACCCGGAGCATACCATGCTGATGTGCCGAGAAGTTTGGTAAGGGTTGCACCTCCCACCATGGTGTCCGCTGCGACTTTATCGAGTTCTTCAGCCGAAAGGAAGTTCGTTACAGGTATGCCTCGAAGAGTTGCGAAACGTTTCATCGGAATCATTGTAGTGTCACCGTGACCGCCGATTACGAAACCTTCGATCTCATTCGGGTTTGCGTTGAGAGCCTTGCTGAGATAATATTTGAAGCGGCTGCTGTCGAGAGCACCACCCATACCGATTATTCGGTTTTTGGGAAGACCCGACACTTTGTGAATGAGATAGGTCATAGTGTCCATCGGGTTGGAAACGCAAACTATCACAGCATTGGGGCTATGTGCGAGAACACTTTCAGTCACCTGTTTAACGATTCCTGCATTCACTCCGATAAGTTCTTCGCGAGTCATACCCGGTTTACGGGGTATACCGGAAGTGATAACAACGACATCGCTGTCTTTAGTTGCCTCATAGTTGTTTGTTACGCCGTTGATGCGTGTGTTCATGTCGAGAAGGTTTGCGGTCTGCATCATATCCATGGCCTTTCCTTCAGAAACGCCTTCTTTGATGTCGATCATAACAACCTCATCTGCAATTTCACGGAGAGCCATTACGTTGGCTGCTGTTGCGCCTACATTGCCGGCGCCAACTACTGTTACTTTTGACATAATTGCCTGTGATTTATGATATTAATATTGGTTAGTTCTATCGTTGGATTTTCTTATGTTTTATGTTTGTCCCATTCACTCACAAAATTAAGGAAATAATTCCTTAATTCAAATGAAAACGGCAAATATTTTTTTTCGTCCCGTTCATCTTTCAGAATGAAAATGAAACAAATGCCCCGAGTCTTCTTGCCCAAGCTGTTTCACCACTGAAATTCATTCGGCGACCGAGATTGAATTCCACGGCACATGAAATGCGCGGTGTAAGATACCAAAACACGTTGGTTGCCATGTATAATCCCTGTTTATATTGATCGGCGGATACATCGTGGCGTGGTGCATATCGACTCCCTCCGAAAGTTGCACTTGCAAATATCATAGGCGTGAAATTGTATTGTAGTCCGATGTATCCGCCGTAACATAACGGTGCATACAGTTTTCCGGGTTTGTCAGGATCGGCAACAAGATCATATGACCCCATAAGCCAGTCGCCTCCAAGGCTGCCATATCCGTGTCCCCCGTTCATGCAACAGTATAGGGTCATAGCATAAAATGGACTGAACAATGTGCTGAGTTGCACGCCATAGCCGCTCTTATTGTGATTCTTTCCGACCAAAAGATTGCGATATGGCAAAGATCTGTATATTGCAGATAATCTTATATGATTTGATTTTTGCCATTCATATTGTAGGAAAGCTGCGACATCAGGTATATATTGTGAAACCTTTGCTGTAATGTCAGGAATCACCTCAATCTGATCTGAGGGCGTTTCTACTGATGCCGCTACAGAAAAACCTTTCGGCAACTCATGTAGCCATCTTATCAAGACAGAGGTGGCACTCATTTTTGCATTCGGTCCTGAGGCATCTACAGTTGGGGGGAGGGCAGTCGGGTCGCTGAAAGTGGAATTTGTGTAACCGAAAGTCCAGTCATTAATTGCGGCATAGGCTTTTTTCAGACGGAAATCCCTTGCTTCATAGCCGTTAAAATTCGCCTCGATATAAACCTGATATTCCCCTAACAGCTTGTTTCTGCCAATCACCCTGAAAAACAGCGCGGTTCCTGCGGGTGTTGTGCCAAGATGCCTTTTCTGCAAAGGGTCTTTCTCCATCGGTATAAGGTATGGGGCGAATCCCGGTGACGGCAACGCTCCTCCCCAATCGAAATATCCTCTCATTCTTACACATCCTCCCATGCCCATGGCAAGTTGGGAATCCTTAGATAAGAAAAGGAAGTAAGGTGCGAGTGGATCTTGAAAATGACGGAACTGGTCTTCATAGAATCTCTGTATCAATGTCAATGTGGTATCTTTGGACGGTTCATCCCCCTTACCAAAATAGATAAACTTATGATTTGACATCGTTGAATCCATCCTCACATCTTCGAGTCTTTTGCGGGATTGGGCACCGATTGGTTGCGTTAAGGAAATACAGGCTATTGAAGCGGTGATTATTATACATGTATGTTTTAAAACACTAAATAAAAAGCGGTTCATATTTGTGGAATGGAATAAAAATGTTTAACTTTGCGAATAAGTGTAGAAAATACACTTATTTATAAAATATGAATTCAAATTTTTAAGTTAAACAACCTTAAAATTCATTTTAAAATTATAACAACTGACCATGGCACGATGTTTATTGTCGCTTTTGATTGTTTTGACCACATTTGCTGTTTCGTCAAAGACAAAAGTTCCTTCAGAAAAAGACTATGAAGGGTATCTGTTCACTTATTTTACCGGTAATAATAATGAAAAAGAGGAGGAGGCCATACGTTTTGCGTTGAGCGACAATGGTTTCGATTATAAGGCATTGAATGGTAACCGCCCTGTAATCAAATCATCTCTGATCAGTGAAACAGGAGGCGTGAGGGATCCGCATATTTTGCGCGGACCTGACAACTGCTTTTATATGGTTGTTACAGATATGGTAAGTGCAAGGGGTTGGGATTCCAACAGGGGAATGGTTTTACTGAAATCGTGCGATCTTATCAACTGGACTCATTCCGCCATCAATATTCAGAAAAAATATAGCGGACAGGAGAATCTTAAAAGAGTCTGGGCCCCACAGACAATATATGACCCCAAAGCTAAAAAGATGTTGATATACTGGTCTATGCAACATGGCAGCGGGCCGGATATAATATATTATGCGTATGCCAATAAAGATTTCACCGATATTGAAGGGGAACCTAAGCCATTTTTCTTGCCGAAAGACGGTAAATCATGTATTGACGGTGACATAGTCTATAAAGATGGAGTTTACTACCTTTTTTATAAGACAGAGGGGCATGGTAACGGTATCAAGGTCGCTACAACTAAAAACTTGACATCCGGGGCTTGGACAGAGTATCCGGATTATAAACAGCAGACCAAGGAGGCGGTTGAAGGAGCCGGAACATTCAAACTTATAGGTCAGGATAAATACATATTGATGTATGACGTATATATGAAGAATGGTTATGATTTCACAGAATCAACCGATCTTCAGCATTTCAAGAATGTGGAGCGTCCCGTAAGCATGAATTTTCATCCGCGTCACGGCACGGTCATACCGGTAACGGCAGAAGAGATTCAGCGGCTTAAGGATAAGTGGGGAGACCCTGAAAAAGGTATAGGTGCGGCATCTGTAAGCAGTCCTGACGGCAAATTGCGCGTGGATCTGAGCTTGAATAACGGCGAGCCTGTATATAATGTCTACTATAACGGAACAGAGATGATTGAAAATTCACCGTTGGGTATTGTTGCCGATTATGGTGATTTTTCAAGGAACCTTAAAATGATTGCCCGTCATGACAATGAATGGCATTCCAGTTATTCTAATGAAAGAATAAAGAAATCAAATGTGGAATTTGATGCAAACGTGCTTGTCTGTGAATTTAAGAATCCGAAAGGAGACAAGATGAGTGTTGAATTTGTGGTTTCTGATAATGATGTCGCATTCAGATATAATCTTGCAAAACCCAGAGAAACGGGTGCGGCAAGGATAATGTCGGAGAAAACAGGTTTCCATATACCATCTTATGCGACATGTTTCCTGACTCCTCAAAGCGATGCCATGATAGCGTGGAAAAGAACGAAACCGAGTTACGAAGAGGAATATATAATAGATGCGCCTCTTGACACAAAGTCCCAATACGGACACGGTTTCACTTTCCCGGGGTTATTCAGAATCGGAGACAAAGGTTGGGTGATGCTTAGCGAAACCGGAGTTGACAGGACATATTGCGGTTCAAGACTTACTGATCAGACAGGGGGAGTATTTTCTATAGCATTCCCGATGCCGGAGGAGAATAACGGGAACGGGACTGTTGAACCGGCATTTGCCTTGCCGGGCTCGACACCATGGCGAACGATAACTGTAGCAAATGACCTCGCACCTATTGTAGAGACTACAGCTCCCTGGAACACAGTGTCGCCACGCTATGAATCAGCCAATACATATAACCCTTCCAAGGGGACATGGAGCTGGATTGTATGGCAAGACAACAGTATCAACAAAAAAGACATAAAGAAATACATAGACCTTGCCGCCGCAATGGGTTATCCCTATACTCTTATCGACAACTATTGGGACAAGAATATCGGACGGGACGGGATCGTAGAACTTATTGAATATGGTAAAGACAAAGGAGTTACACCGCTACTGTGGTACAGCTCAAGCGGTTACTGGAACGATATAGAGCAAAGCCCGATAAACATAATGGATAACCCTATCACCAGAAAGAAGGAGATGGCATGGCTTAAAAGCATAGGGGTTAAAGGGATAAAAGTAGATTTCTTCGGGGGAGACAAGCAGGAAACAATGCGTCTTTATGAAGATATATTAAGCGATGCGGATGATCATGGATTAATGGTGATATTCCATGGATGCACATTGCCCAGGGGATGGGAGCGTATGTATCCAAACTATGTAGGAAGCGAAGCTGTGCTCGCCTCTGAAAACATGGTATTCAATCAGCATTTTTGCGATAAGGAGGCAGAGAATGCAACGCTTCATCCTTTCATAAGAAATACAGTAGGAGCGATGGAATACGGAGGGACATTCCTTAATAAACGTCTACACAAAAGTAATGATAAAGGTAATGTGAGACGCACTTCAGATGCTTTCCAGCTTGCGCTGGCAACCCTATATCAAAGCCCGGCGCAGAATTTCGCACTTACTCCTAACAATCTGGAGGATGCATCTCCAATAGCGCTCGACTACATGCGTGAAGTCCCGACCAAATGGGAGGATACAAGATATGTTGCAGGATACCCAGGAAAATACGCAGTCATAGCCCGTAAAAGTGAAGGGAAATGGTATGTAGCCGGTATCAATGCTGAGAAAAATCCGGTTTTACTTGAACTTGACCTGAGTTTCATGGAGCCGGGAGAGGCAGAACTCTACTCTGATGGAGAGAAGGAGGTATTGGTAAAACAAAGCATCTCCTTGAAGAAAGATAAAAAGAAAGGTCAAAAGTATTCAATTACACTTCCTTCTGAGCAAGGATTTGTAATAGTGAGATAATTTGATATCATATAATTATGTTAAAATCTATACTGAAAGCAGCTGTGGGCGTATGTGCGTTTACGGCTGCTTTTTCTGCAAATGCAGTGACAGTGCCAGTTTCCGAGATGGATTCAGTCTATCTCTTTGTTTATTCAAAGTCAAACGGAAAAAGCGGATTACGGATGGCATGGAGTGAGGACGGCAAAAAATGGGAATCTATATGTGATCCGGCTGGAGAATCAAAATCCGGCTATGATTTCGTTTCTTCCGATTTCGGTCCATGGGGAAATTATAAGACAATGTTTGAGCCCCGGCTTTATAAAACCTCCGAAGGGTGGATGGCATCCTGGTATGTTTCCGATAAGAGAGAGACAATCGCAAGCGCCGCTTCCCCGGATCTGATACATTGGGAACCACAGAGATATTCTGCAAAGGAGAATTCTTGCAGACTCGGATATTGCGGTCTTCAGGGCAGTCAATTTGAGGAGATTGTTTTGAACGGAAAGGAAATAAAGGGTGAGAAGATAAAAGTTGCAACAGATGTTGTTGGTTCATTAAGTTCTTATGTGAAAGAGCGTGGCCGAAAAAAGCGGCTTGAAGGAGAACTCATGCAGGATGATGCCACAAGATTCGCAAATCTAAAGGCGGTCACAGCGGCAATTTCGCATGACAAGGGTGATCCTGTCAGAAAAATCAGCGACAAATTTATCGGTATTTTCTTTGAGGATATCAATTATGCAGCCGATGGAGGTTTATATGCTGAGATGGTACAGAACAGGGATTTTGAATATGACAATAACGAAAATCATAAGAAAGGGTGGGGACCGTCTTACGCCTGGAGTCTTGGAGATGCTGCAGGGAATAAGGTAAAGATGATGTTCCTGAATGAAAGCCCAATACATCCGAATAATTCGCATTATCTGAGTATCAAAGAATTCGAGCAACCACTGCGGCTGCAAAATGAAGGATTCGACGGCATGTCGATAAAGAAAGGAGAGAACTATCTTTTCTCAATGTTTGTAAGGTTGCCGGGAAATCAAGGAAAGAAAATATTTACAGTAAATCTCGTTTCAAAAGATGCAACGGTAATAGGCTCCTGCAAGATGGTGGTGCGTGGAAACGAATGGCAAAAAATAGAAGGTGAGATAAAAGCCAAATCCAATGAATCGGGAGCGCATCTTTCAATTGAGATTCCTAAGTTGACCGTTTGTGACCTTGATATGATCTCGTTGTTCCCTTCTGATACATATAATGGCAGAAGAAACGGTTTAAGAAAGGATCTTGCGGAGACACTTGCCGATCTCAAACCTCGTTTTGTCCGCTTTCCGGGAGGGTGTGTGGCCCATGGAGACGGATTGGACAATATATACGACTGGAAGGGCTCAATAGGACCTCTTGAAAGCCGTAAGCCCTTGAGGAATCTATGGAATTACCATCAGACGCGCGGTCTTGGTTATTACGAGTATTTCTTATTCTGTGAAGATCTCGGAGCCGAACCGTTGCCAGTATTGGCGGCCGGAGTGCCATGTCAGAACTCAGGTAGACCGCACGCCCATTCTTTCAACGAGATTACCACTCTTGGACAGCAATGCGGCATCCCGATGTCTGAAATGGATGAATATGTGCAGGATATACTGGATCTAATTGAGTATGCCAATGGAGGGAGCGATACGGAGTGGGGGTCAAAACGTGCGGCTGCCGGTCATCCGGAACCATTTAACCTTAAATATCTGGGGATCGGTAATGAGGATATGATAACGGAAGTGTTCGAAGAGCGGTTCAAATATATTCATGACGTTCTAAAGAATAAGCATCCTGAAATCACAGTGATAGGTACGGTCGGCCCTTTCTTTGAAGGGTCGGATTATACAGAAGGATGGAAGTTTGCAAGAATGGAAAATGTGGCAATGGTTGACGAGCATTACTATGTGGCTCCGGGATGGTATCTTAACAACCGTGATTATTATGACAATTACGACAAGAACGGTCCCAAGGTTTATCTCGGAGAATATGCATCACATCTTCCCGATCGAAAAAACACGCTTGAAGCCGCCCTTACCATAGCCCTGTATCTCACGGATGTGGAACGGAACGCAGATGTTGTGTCCATGACTTCGTATGCTCCTCTTCTTGCGAAGGACGGGCATTATAACTGGCGTCCGGATCTTATTTTCTTCAATAATGATTCCATAAGGCTCACACCTGACTATTATGTACAGAAAATGTATGGAAACAATTCAGGCAACCGTTATATATCAAGTGAGACATCTCTTTCCGATACGTCTGAAGGTGTTAGAAAGCGGTTCGGTGTATCGCATGTCATAGATGATAAGACAGGCGATATGATTGTGAAGATCGCCAATCTTTTGCCTGTGGCTGTAAATGTTTCTGATGATTTGCAGCAGTATTTGCCGGAAGTTGCAATTGCAGAAATTTCTACCCTGAGCGGCAATCCTGCCGATGAATGCACTAAACCGAGTGATACATCCGTTTCTATAAAAGGGGGGAGGCTTGATTTCAAAGCTGAGCCATATTCATTTAATGTGGTGAGAATTCACTCCCGATAGAATACGGAACAATGGATTACAAGATAATAGAGCTCCCGCGTCATCTCGACAGAAGAGGGAATCTTTCTGTAGTAGAGAATGGAATAAATATTCCATTTGATATGAAGCGGGTGTTTTTCATATATGATGTGCCGGGAGGAGAGAGCCGTGCCGGGCATGCGCATCACACCCTATACCAGTTTATCATAGCCGTGGGGGGGAGTTTCACGGTTCATCTTGATGACGGACATACGCAACATTCAATCTTGCTGAATAAGCCTTATGAAGGATTGCTTGTGCCTCCAGGCATCTGGTCGCATCTTGTGGATTTCTCTTCCGGAGCCGTGGCTTTGGTTCTTGCCTCCGACTTTTATGATGAAGGAGATTATATTCGTGATTATGAAGAGTTTCTAAGATTAAAGAGAAATGATTAAGTTTCTTGATCTTGAGCGAATAACTCATTCTTTCGAACCTGGATTGTCAGAAGCTGTGAACCGAGTGGTTACATCCGGATGGTATCTGCAGGGGAGGGAGAATGAAAAGTTTGAGCGAGAGTATTCTGAATATATTGGCGTGTCGCACACAGTGGGATGCGCCAATGGCTTGGATGCGCTGACTTTGATACTTCGGGGCTATAAGGAATTGGGAGTTATGCAAGATGGAGATGAAGTCCTTGTGCCTTCTAATACTTATATAGCATCTATGCTTGCCATTTCGGAGAATGGTCTTGTGCCGGTCCTTGTGGAACCGGATATGGAAACGCTTCAAATATCTCCTGCAAATATTGAAAAGTGCATCACAAATAAAACCAAGGCCCTGATGATTGTGCATCTATACGGAAAATGCGCATATGTGAATGAAATTGGAGATGCGTGCAGACGTTATGGCCTCAAGCTTATAGAGGATAATGCACAGGCACATGGATGTATGTTTGAGGACAGGAGGACCGGATCTTTGGGCGATGCAGCCGGCCATAGTTTCTATCCTGGGAAGAATCTCGGTGCCCTCGGAGACGGAGGGGCGGTAACGACCAATGACGGAACCTTGGCGAATACCGTAAGGCGACTTGCAAATTATGGATCCGATCGTAAATATGTTTTCGATTCATTAGGACGGAATTCCCGTCTTGATGAAATTCAGGCAGCAGTGTTGTCATTGAAACTGAAACGGCTTGATGCGGATAACAGTCGCCGACGCGAGATTGCATCAAGATACGGCAATGAGGTGTCGAATCCCTTGATCAGGATTCCGGACGGGATAAAGGTTGCAGGCAAAGACAATGTATATCATTTATATCCCATTCTGTGTGAACAAAGAGACAGGCTACAGGAATATCTAAAGGAAGAAGGAATCCAGACATTGATACATTATCCTATACCTCCGCATCAACAAAAATGTTATGCAAGGAAAGGAATATTAAGTATACCTGCTCCGTTATTAGTATCTGAGACGATTCATCAACAGGAGTTGTCATTGCCGATATCGCCTGTTATGACGGATGATGAAGTCTCGTATGTTATATTAAAATTAAACTTGTTTAAATAGATGTCATTACCCAAAGATCCGGTCATGCTCTATAGCGCGGTGAACATGAAATTGCGTGATTCATATTCTTCTCTCGAAGATTTATGTGAATCGGAAGGTGTTGAAATGTCTTATATTGTGAATACATTGAAAGCTGCGGGATTTGAATACAATGCTTCAATAAATCAGTTCAGATAGCGATGGGTGTTGAAATCGAAAAGAAATTTCTGGTCGTAAATGATTCCTACCGTAGGTTGGCATATGACTCCTGCAGAATAGCGCAGGGTTATCTGAATAAAGATCCGGAGCGCACTGTGCGTGTAAGGATAAAGGGTGATAAAGGATTCCTGACAGTAAAGGGTAAGAATCACGGCATTCAGCGGTTGGAGTTCGAATATGAAATCCCTTTGGAAGATGCGGAAGCCATGCTGGACCTTTGTGGCGGAAATATTATTGAGAAGGAAAGATACTATGTGAGACATGAAGGGTTTATATGGGAAGTTGATGAATTCAAAGGGAATCTTGAGCCACTCGTTGTAGCGGAAATTGAATTGCCCTCGTGCGATACATCGTTTCCGATGCCTTCCTTTATAGGCAATGATGTGACGGGAGATCTTCGATATTATAATTCACAACTTATTTCTAATTAATATCTTGCAGAATAGGTTGTTGCGTCAAATAATGCACATAATATGGATATTGTTGGGGTTGTTTATGATTCCGCAGGTGGGATGCTATGCGCGGATGAAGCGTCCAGTCGTGGTTGATACCATCAGTTTCGAGAATGCAAAAGGGCGTGATTTGAAAGAGGTTGTTGTAAAACCCAAGAAGCGTAAGTATTCAAAGAAAAACAATCCAGCCGTTGCCTTGATGGAGAGGATACGGAAAAACAAAAGTGAACATGACCCTCATAATTTACCATTTTACAATTATGACAAATATGAGAAGTTGGTGCTTGCTATCAATGAATTCGATATAGGGTTTACGCAGAATAAAGGGAAGATAGGCAAACAATTCAATTTTCTTGCAAATTTTGTAGATACGGCTGTGTGGACAGGCAAGCCGATTCTCGATGTTTCACTCAAGGAGAAGGCCTCCACAGTATTGTCAGGTAAAAATCGGAGGAAAAATATTGAGATTGTTAGAGGGCTTAAGAGCAACGGACTCGATGAGAGTTTCAATCAGCAGAATGTCAGGGAGGTGTTTGAGGACATTTTGCGTGAAATCGATTTGTATCAGAATGATATCACATTGATGCAGAATCGGTTCGTCAGTCCTCTTTCAAATATTGCTGCCGATTATTATAAGTATGAGATTAGTGATACGGTGCTTATTGGAGATGAGAAATGTGTTGAGTTGACATTTTCTCCCCATAATCCGGAATCATTAAGTTTCAATGGTAAATTGTTCGTTCCGGTTAACGATTCAGTAAAGTATGTTAAACGTGTTTCCATGCGTGTGCCTCGCGCTATAAATCTCAATTATGTAGACAATATCTTTATCAGCCAGAACTTTATTAAGGATTCTGTTGGCAATACGCATAAAACGCTTGATGATCTTTGTCTGGAAATGCAATTCATTCCCGGCACTCCCAAATTATATGGCTCACGGCAAGTCAGGTATTCCGGCTTCTCCGATAAACCGCTGACGGATCTTGAGTCATTGGCAAGAGAGGGTGCAAGCCAGGTTATATTACCTGAAGCTGAGACTGTCTCTGCCTATTTTTGGAGCAAAGTAAGAACGATTCCGTTGTCGAATGCGGAATCAAAGATGGGGGAGATGACCACCCTGATGAGGAAACAATCATTGCTTTATTGGTCGGAGAAGGTACTTAAAGTGTTTGTTAACGGGTATATCACTACGTGGAACCCAAGCAAGGTAGATATTGGCCCGGTGAACACCTTTGTCAGTCACAACACAGCTGAGGGTTGGCGATTCAGGGTAGGGGGTGTGACCACACCTGCTTTGTCTTCTCATGTTTTCGCTCGCGGATATGTGGCATATGGCCTTAGAGACCGTAAGGTTAAATATAGCGGTGAACTCGAGTATTCCTTTATACCGAAGAAATATACATCAAGAGAGTTCCCTGTCAATTCGATACGTGCCACTTATCAGTATGATAAAGATCAGCTGGGGCAGCATTATCTTTTTACAAATGCCGACAATGTATTTTTGTCAATGAAGCGGATGAAGAGCGATCTTATCACATATCGCCGTCTGGCAAAGCTGGAATATAATCTGGAATTAAGGAATAATTTCTCATTCGGATTGGAATTGAGACATGAAATTCAGGAAGCCACAAGGTGGGTGCCGTTCAGACGTTCCGACGGTAGTTATGACAAGAATTTCACTCAGGCGGCATTTCGGATTGCGCTCAGGTATGCACCAGGAGAAAAATTTGTACAAGCTACAACGAGCCGTAAGCCTATAAACATGGACGCTCCGATTTTTATGCTCACTCATGAATATGGTCCGAAGGGTTTTATGGGTGCGGAGTTCACCCTTAATAAGACGGAACTTTCTATCCAAAAGCGGTTTTGGTTTTCTGCATTCGGATATACAGACGTGATTCTAAAGGGAGGTATGATCTGGAGTAAAGTGCAGTTCCCGGCACTCCTTTGGCAGAACGCAAATATTTCATATACCATTCAGCCGGAATCATATACCCTTCTAAATCCTATGGAGTTTGCAATGGATAAATTCGCTTCCATTGATTTCTCTTACTATATGAACGGATTGATATTTAATCGAATCCCTTATATTAAAAAATTGAAGTTGCGGGAGATATTTACGTTCAAGGGCTTTATGGGGGGGCTAAGCAGAAAAAATAATCCGGAGTTTGGCAATGAGCTGTATCGTTTCCCCGGCGATGCTTCTACAACACCTATGGGTAAGAAACCCTATATGGAGATCGGAGCCGGTATAGACAATATTTTTACAATTCTGCGTGTCGATTACATCTGGCGGTTGACCTATAGGAATCGCCCCGGTATTGATAAAAGCGGACTGAGAATTTCTCTGCATTTTTCATTTTAAACTAATGATTGATACAAGTGTTATAGATTTTTTTGTAATTTTGTATATCGGGTCTTGGTTATCCGGAATCAAATTTTCCAGTTATGAAGGTTATATCTAAAGCTATAATGACATGCGTTGTTCTGATTTCATTGTCAGTTAGCGCGTTGGCATCTCCCAAACTACCGGTAGTAGAGATTCTCGGTAAGAATTATTATGTTTATGTTATCAAGAAAGGGGATTCGTTGTTCGGTATATCCCGTGAATATGGATGGAACTATGACCAGCTGCAGAAACTTAATCCCAAGGCTGTGTCCCCATTGCCAAAGGGAATGAAAGTTTATTATCCAGCAAATGATACGAAACAGGATAAAATAGAGGTTATCTCTTCTGTTGATGATGTCGCCCAACCCCTAAGCCATATCATTAAACGAGGTGAGACTGTTTATGCAATCTCCCGGATGTACGGTATTCCGGTGGAGAAAATATATGAATTGAATCCCGGCAGCAAGAGTGGGATTAAAGAGGGCGAGGTATTATTACTTGCTGATAATAAATATACTGACTCTCAAGATAATGCGGAGTATTATACAATAAAGAAGGGTGACACATTATACGGGGTAGCGAAAAGTCATTTTACTACAGTCGCTGCCATAATGAAAATAAATCCCGGAATTTCTGAAAAGAATTTTAAGGCGGATGCCGTCATAAAACTTCCCCCAAGGGGAACCGGTATAAAGAGTGTGGTACGAAAGGTTGAGGAGGAAAAGCTTACCTCGTTCTCTACCTATAAAGTCGAGAAGAAAGATACGTGGGATACAATTGCAGAGAAAACCGGTGTTGATAAGTCTGACCTTTTGGAGGCGAATGGCGGAGGTGCTGATAAACCTAAAAACAAGTCTTTGATAACAATCCCGAATATAGAGACCTCAACAGTGGAGAAGACCATTGTGGAAGAAGATCCCAGGGAGCTGACGAATGACGGTATAGCAGAAATCTATGACAGTATTCATGGAATTGCAGATACAAACGGGCAACGTGAATTCAAGGTTGCATTATTGCTTTCGGAACCTTCCTCCAGAAAGGACCTTGAATTTGTGCGAGGATTTCTAACCGGTGTTGAACGATTAAAACAACTTGCAACCAAATTGAATGTTGTTGTGATTGACGGAAATCGCAATTCCACTGATGTGTTGAGCGAATTGTCTGATGTAGACCCGGATTTGCTTTTCCTTACAACCGAGAAAGGAATCCCCGCTTATCTTTCTGAATACGCAGAAGTAAGCCAGACTCCAATGGTCAATACTTTTGACGTAAAGAATGATCTGTATGCCCGAAATCCATACGTCATTCAGCTTCTCACTCCATCCAACTATTTCAATGAGGAGATTGCTGCAAAAATAAAAGCAGAGTATGGTGACTATACATTGCTGTATGCCGGCAATCCCGATGACGGCGACCAGTTGGCGTCGGCAATTAAAGACTCCTCATTTGCATCTAAAGTTAAAACGGTTTCTATAGAGGCGTTATCGCAATATCCTTTCCGTGAAGATGGGAAATATCTGATATATGGGTATCCAACAAAGAAAGATGATGTTGCGGCATTGCTTGATGCGGTAAAGGAGGTAAAAAATATCTATCCTCTGACGGATATTGCTGTTATAGGGCGTCCAAGTTGGATTGTATATGATGAAACTTCAATGGAGGAGAGATTTCATGCTTCTAATGTCCTCATACCTTCAAGGTTTTATTATGACAAGAATTCCATGGACACGAGGAAATTTGAGAATTGTTATAAATCATTGTTTGATCGTACCCCTGCCAAATCTTTCCCCGTATATGCATGTGTGGGATATGACGCATCGTTATATTTTATCGGAGGACTTGCAAATGCCGAATTCGATATAAATGCATTGGATACTTCAAATAGCGGCGTGCAGAGCGATTTCGAATTGTACCGGCCCGGAAACTGGACAGGAATGTTGAATCCTATTGTATATCTTGTAAGATTCACACCATATAACACGATTGAAAAGATTGCAGTGAAATGAACATGAAAAAATATTTGTTGCCGCTACTTGTAGTGTTAACGAGTATGGCATCCCTTCCGGTATCGGGTCAGACGCATTATTCATCCAATGTTGCTGTCGGTGTTAAGGGTGGAGTGGATTTATCCAGAGTTAGCTTCACTCCCAGCGTTAAGCAGGGTTTTGCGATGGGTTGTAATGCCGGTGTCACTTTCAGGTATATTGAAGAAAACCATTTTGGTCTGATCGCGGAAGTTAATTTTGAACAGAGGGGATGGAAGGAGGATTTTGAGGAGTATCCTTATGAATATACAAGAACGTTGAATTATATTCAGATTCCTTTTCTTGCGCATATTTATTTTGGCAGGAGAGGCCGCTTCTTTTTCAATGCAGGCCCTGAAATAGGATTTATGATAGGGGAATCGACGAAGGCTAATTTCGATTATAACAACATTGCGTCAATACCGGAGTTCCCGTCATCGTTAAGGACAACTTATCAGTATCAGATGGCAGCGGAAAACAAGGTTGATTTCGGGATTTCCGCAGGGCTTGGTGGCGAATTCAGTATTAGCCGCAGAAACTCGATTTATATTGAAGGCCGTTTCTATTATGGCCTGGGAAACGTGCTTAAATCTGGACGGACTGAAAATTTCAGAGGTTCCAATTCGATGTCAATTATGGCAAGTGTCGGCTATTGGTTCCGTATCAAATAAGATGAAGTTGTTTAAACAACTTCATCTTATTTTTAAACAACTTCTAAAATCTAATTAATAGATTATATACCACATTGTCAGATACACGAGTACAGCGGGCGCGGCAAGAAGCAACGAATCGATCCGGTCGAGTATTCCTCCATGTCCGGGAAGTATGTTGCCTGAGTCTTTAATGTGAAGCGTACGTTTTATTAATGATTCCACGAGGTCTCCCCATGTGCCGAATATGCTTACGACTGCAGAAAGACCAAGCCATAGGGGTAAATTAGATTCGAGTCCGAAGAAATTCGAACAATAGTTACAGAATACAAAAGCAGCCGCAAGGTTGAATATCAGACCGCCGAAGAATCCCTCCCATGATTTTTTAGGTGATATTCTTTCGAATAGTCTGTGACGACCTATTGCGCTTCCTACGAGATATGCCCCCGTATCGTTGATCCATAAAAACAGGAAGACTGCGAGAAGAGTTTCCGGCTTATTGAATAGATATGATATTCCTACGGCACAGCCTAATGGAATCCCGATATATATTTGGCTCATCATTGAATGCGCGAGATTACGAAGAGGATATTCATCTTTGATATACAATTCTTCAATGAATCTTCCTGTCATTATAGCTATCCATAACAATATAGGGAATATGTAGACCCCAAAACATAATGATACGCATCCGGCTATATCAAGAAGTATGGTAGGGATTCTGCGGGCATTGAAATCTGAACAAATCTTAGAGAACTCGATAATGGCCAGTACTCCAAAAACTG
Organism: uncultured Muribaculaceae bacterium; assembly: GCA_910584055.1. Taxonomy (GTDB): domain Bacteria; phylum Bacteroidota; class Bacteroidia; order Bacteroidales; family Muribaculaceae; genus Lepagella. The sequence continues at coordinate 45,341 of CAJTZS010000016.1, forward strand.
AAGCCATTATAGCAACGGCTTCATAACCAATGAGTATGCATCCTATAATAATTCCACAATATATTATACCCGATAGTGTACGGACAGTTAATTTCTTCAGATCCATTTCTAAATTAGGTTTCAATGATGTGGCAAAGTTAGCTATTCTTAGGGATAATTGCAAGCGCGCAATAAGAAGTTATTGCAAAAAATACAGGGGAAATCCTAAAAGGTTTCCCCTATATTGATATAGAAATTGATATGGATCGGGTTTATTCTTCCGTCACTTGAGGAGGAAGGGCGGCAAGACGATACTCATGCTTCTTTACGAATTTCAATATGGCATCTCTTTCCATGCTCGGCTCTATATCCGATTCAATGCGTTTTATCGCATTGAATGGAGAGGTCTGGCTTTGATAGATATGTCGATAGCATTGCGCTATGGAATCTATTATAGCTTCAGATTTCTTGCCTTTCCTGAGTATATAGGCATTGACTCCATAATACTCAATCGGATTATGTGCCATTATTGTGAAGGGAGGCACGTTATTGTTCACGCGACATCCACCCTTTACAAGCACCCATTCCGCTATATCACAATTCTCGTGTACCAACGCGTTTGAGGACAGGATGGTGCAATCTCCGATTTTGCATGCTCCCGCTATCTTGGCTGCATTTCCGATAACGACGTAGTCACCCACCTCAGAATCATGGCCGATGTGGCTTTGAGCCATAATAAATGAATTGTTACCGATTTTTGTTGATTTTCCGGCATAGATGCTCCGGTTGATAATCACATGTTCGCGGATGCAGTTGTTGTCGCCTATCTCAACAAAAGAATCTTCTCCCTTCCATCTGAAATCTTGGGGTGATGCGGAAATCACGCAACCATCATAGAAGCGGTTGTTTTTACCGATTCTCGCACCGGAGCGGATGCTGACATGAGGTCCGATCACGCATCCCTCACCAATCTCTACATTGTCATCGATATATGCGAACGCATTGATGGTGACATTATCTCCAATTTTCGCGTTTGGATGGACAAACGCCAGAGGGCTGATCTGAAACATAGTATTAAGTATTTGAGGTTAACCGTTTATCTTCCTCCACCCACAGCCTGGTAAAGGCTGATGAGTGAAGCTACCTGTGTATGCCAGCATGCAAGACTTGAAAGCTGGGCGCCTAGAAGGCTTGAACGCGCTGTGAGAACTTCAAGGTAGGTTGTTTTCTGGTCCAAAGTTAATAATTCTTGCGTATATTCCACACTTTTTTCCAGATTATCTATTTGTTGCTCCAATGCTACCTTCTTGTCGTTTACATTTGAAATCTGTGCAAGAGCATCGCTGACATCGGCACTCGCACCGAGCAGAGCTTTCTCAAACGCGTTCATAGCCTGTTTTTGTTGCGCCTTTGCAGCCTCAAGGGTTGCTATGTTTTGACCGCGTGAGAAAATTGGTGCTGCGAGTTGACCGGCAAGCTGTATGAACCATTTCCCCGGATTGGTGATCATGCTTCCCAAGAGATTTGTAAATCCCCCTTGTGCGGATATTGAAAGAGTGGGATAGAAGGCGGCACGCGCGCTGTTGGTATTATAATATGCGGCGGCCAATCCTCTTTCAGCGGCGCGAACGTCCGGACGCACTGCAAGATATGACATCGGGATTCCATTTCTTACATCTACCGGCAGGGAAAAGCTTAGGTCTGATGTTACCTCCCATTCGCGTGGATATGTGCCAAGAAGGGTTGAAAGAGTGTTGGATGTCGTGACAATGTTCTGTTTGATATCAGGGATGGATGCCATTATGCTCCAATAATTCGCGGCACTTTGAACCACAGCGGCTTCATTTACGTATGCCGCCTCCTTCATCGCCTTCATTGATTCGACCTGATCCTTCCATATGACAGATGTTCTTTCTGTCAGGTCAAGTTGCTGTTTAAGGAGCACAAGTGCATAATATGTGTTTGCGACACCGCAGATAATCTGCGAGCGGACTGCCTGCTCATAATCTTCCATCTGCTCGACATTTACCTTTGCTCCGCGTTTGCGATTAAGGATCTTGCCGAACACGTCGATCTCCCAGTTAGCAGCCAAAGGAATAGTGTAACTCCAATTCATATGGCTGCCTCCATAGCTTGCGGATCCTCCGTTAGGATTTAATGCCAAAGATGGTAAATAGCTCAATTTGGCACCCTTGAGTTGAGCCTGCGCTATCTCAACGTTGTGACGGGCATCGTCAAGATCTTGGTTATTCTCAAGGGCCTGACGGATGTAGCTCTGAAGAAGTGGATCTGTAAATACTTTCTCCCAACCAAGATATTCAAGCGATGTAGAGTCAACCGGTTGTTCCGTGGCTTTACGGAAATCCTCTACGAAAGAGTTTTCCTCTGAGGGGAGCTCGTATTTCTGGTAGATGTGACAGCTGCTCATCGCAACTGTCAACACTACCATCATTATATAATTAATTATTTTGTTCATTGCTGTATTATTCTCTTGTTATACTGTATTGCTCAATCTCGGAGGTAACTCCAGTGTTATCTTTGTCTTTCCATTTCGGAGGAGTGATCTTCTCCTGAATAAGCTGGAATGCCACGAACATGGCAGGCACAACGAGAACCTGAAGTATCATACCTATCAACATACCGCCGATTGCTCCTGAACCGAGTGCGTTATATCCGTTGGCGCCGGCACCGGTTGCGAACATCAACGGAAGGAGACCGATGATCATTGCAAGCGATGTCATAAGGATAGGACGCAAACGGGCTGTCGCACCCTGTATTGCCGATTGCACCACGCTAAGTCCGGTTCTCCTTCTTTCGAGGGCGAACTCAACAATAAGAATTGCATTCTTAGCCAGAAGACCGATCAACATGATGAGCGCGATCTGCAGATAAATATTGTTGTCAATACCCATGAACCGGGCGAACAGGAATGTACCCATCAAACCGAACGGGACAGACAGGATCACAGCCCATGGAATAATGTAACTCTCATATTGAGCAGACAGGAGGAGGTATACAAAAAGGAGCACAAGCGCGAAGATGTATGCCGTCTGTCCGCTACCGCCTTTTGCTTCCTCACGGGTCATACCTGAGTATTCATACCCGAACCCGACCGGAAGGACCTCGGCCCCGACTTCTTCAATTGCTTTCACTGCATCACCCGAGGAGAATCCCGGAGCTGGCTGACCCGTTACGGCGATGGATGTAAACATGTTGAAGCGATTAATGATGTCCGGTCCATAAACACGTTTCAGGGAGACGAAATTGTCGATCGGAGCCATCGTGGCACCGTTTCTAACTTTTATCCTCTTCAATGTTTCGGGAGATACTCGGGCCTCAGGATTGGCCTGCATCATGACACGGTAAAGCTTTCCGAACTTGTTGAAGTTGGATACGTACATACCTCCGTAATATCCCTGAAGTGCACTCAGAATCTGGTTCTGGGTAAGACCTGCCTGCTTGATCTTTGCGACATCAAGCTCTACAAGATATTGAGGGAATGTCGGGTTGAACGTAGAATACGCCATCTGAATTTCAGGGCGTGCGTTCAATGCGCCGATGAAGCGTTGATAAACTCCAAAGAAGTTATTCAGATCACCACCAGTCTTGTCTTGAAGCTTGATCTCAAAACCGCTCGTTGCGGAATATCCCGGAATCATAGGAGGTGTGAAGAACATTATACGCCCATCCTTGATCTGTGAGCACTTCTGGTATAGCTGGGCAAGCACCGCATTTGCGCTCTCCGTCTTTTCATCACGCTCTTCCCAGGGACGAAGCTTGATAATGAATGAGCCATAGGTGTTGCCTTGTCCACCGACAAAACTATATCCGGTGATCGCATTGCGGGTCTGAATGGCGTTGATTGTGCCGCAAATGCTGTCTACCTGATCCATTATGGATTTTGTTTTTTCCATCGCAGTGGCCGGCGGCATATCGACAACGCCCATGATAGTGCCGGTATCTTCCTGCGGCACCATGGAGGTTGCCGTTGTGCTCATGAGCCATACAAGTACGGCAATTGATGCGGCAACGATGGAGAATCCTGTAATCTTATGTCGTATGAACCATCCGGAGGCGACGTTGTAGACCTTAAGCAGCTTGTTGAACCCTTTATTGAAGAAATTGATAAATTCCTTGGAGAAGAGTCCTATTACCGCCATAACAGCCACAACAACAGCAATTATTCCCTTGACTATGTTTTCGAAGTCAAACCATCCCATCATAAGGAATGCTATTGCCGCAATTATAAGTATTAGAGTGACTATAGGAGGGAATTTAAGGCTGAAACGTTTCTTATAGGTCTCTTTTACAACTTCACCTGCCGCGGAGTATGCGTCTTTCATGCGTTCTTTGAGTGGCTTCTCATCCTCTTTCTTATGAGGTTTGAGGAACAATGCGCAGAGAGCCGGAGACAATGTAAGGGCGTTTATTGCTGACAGACCTATAGACATTGCCATGGTAAGACCGAACTGGCGATAGAACACGCCGGAAACGCCACCCATGAATGATACCGGAATAAACACAAGCATCATGACGAGCGTGATGGATACAAGAGCTCCTGCGATTTCGTTCATTGCGTCTATGGCGGCACGCTTGGAAGATGTGTATCCTTCATCAAGTTTTGCGTGTACCGCCTCGACGACGACTATGGCATCGTCAACCACAATCGCAATTGCCAGCACGAGAGCTGAAAGTGTAAGAAGGTTTACTGAGAATCCGAAGATGTTCATCAGGAAGAAAGTACCGATCAAAGCGACAGGTATCGCTATGATAGGAATTAATGTCGAGCGGAAATCCTGCAGGAAGATAAATACCACGAGGAATACAAGCACGAATGCTTCGATAAGAGTCTTGACAACCTCATGAATGGAGGCGAAAAGGAAGTCGTTCACACTCATTGTTGTGATAATCTTAACACCCTCCGGCGCTTCTTTCTGGAATTTGTCAAGTTCTTTCTGGATATCCTCAACTACCTGTGTGGCATTCGAACCTGCAGACTGGAACACGATTGCCGAGCATCCGATATGCCCGTTGGTTGTTGAATGGAAACCATAAGAGAGACGACCAAGTTCAACGTCGGCCACATCTTTAAGACGAAGTATTTCACCGTCATTCGATGCGCGGACAATTATGTCGCCGAATTCTGTCTCATCCTGCAGACGGCCTTTATAGCGCATCACATATTGGAAACTCTGATTCCCGTTTTCACCGAACTGTCCCGGCGCCGCCTCGATGTTCTGCTCGGCAAGCGCCGCAGAAATGTCGGTAGGCATAAGCCCATATTGCGCCATCACATCCGGTTTAAGCCATATACGCATACTGTAGTCCGCACCCATCACCATAGCGTCTCCCACGCCCGACACACGTTTGATGACGGGGATGATGTTGATTGCCATATAGTTTTCGATGAATTCTTCGGAATACTTGCCGTCCGCATCGTAAACATTGAAAACCATCAGCATGGAGCTCTGACGTTTCTGTGTAATGACACCTACCTGGTTTACCTCGGCCGGAAGGAAACTTGCTGCCTTGGCTACGCGGTTCTGGACGTCCACAGCTGCCATATCCGGATCCATTCCCGGCTTGAAGTAGACTGTTATGGATGCGGAACCATTGTTGGCTGCCGAAGAATACATATAATCCATGTTCTCCGCACCGTTTATCTGCTCCTCAAGCGGCGCGATCACTGAATTCAATACACTTTGCGCGTTGGCTCCAGTATAAGTTGTTGAGACCTGGATTGTCGGCGGCGCAATATCCGGATACTGTTCAATAGGGAGGGAGGTGAGGCCGAGTATACCGAATATGACGATAAATATCGAAATAACGGTTGAAAGTACAGGCCTGTTTATAAATGTTGATAAATTCATCGCTCAGTAAATTTATTTCTTTGGTTTGATGACCATATCATCCTTGACTGTGATACCCACTCCTTCTGTCACGATTACGTCGCCGGGTTTAAGACCGCCTGTCACGATATAATTTTTGCCGTCATTCTCAGGTGCAATCTGGATAGGAGTGGAGTGCACTTTGCTTGAATCGCCTACTACGTAACAGAATTTCATGTCCTGAATCTCGTATGTTGCATTCTGTGGGATTAGAATAGCGCTGCTGCGGGTTGACGGAATAAGAACCTGGCCGCTGTTACCACTGCGCAGCATGCCTTTGGGGTTAGGGAAAATTGCTGTTGCTGACGCAGCGCCTGTTGCAGGATCAATAACACCTGATATTGAAATTATTTTGCCCGGATATTCGTAGCGCTCACCGTTAGCAAGCAGAAGCGAAACTGCCGGCATCTGCGCTATAGCTTCCTGAAGAGAACGGCTGCCATTGTCGGTCATATTCAGAATATCCTTTTCGTTAAGAGAGAAAGATGCTCTCATATCGCTGCTGTTGGAAAGGATAGTGAGGAGTGTTGAAGGCGAAACAAGGGATCCCTCGCGAAAGTCGATTTTTCCGACTATTCCCGCCGCCGGGGCGGTTACGACTGAATATGAAAGATTCTTGCGTGCGTTCACAAGATTGGCCTGAGCCTGATGGAGCTGGGCTTTAGCCGCATTCAGAGCATCCTGTGATGTCTGGTAAGCAGGCGCACTGATGATATTCTTATCGTATAGTATCTTATTGTTATTGGCATTCGTCTGCGCGGTGTTGACATTGGCTTGGGCAACGGATACCGCAGCATTGGCTGCATCAACAGCCGCCTGCAGGCTGACCTGGTCTATTGTGAAGAGTACTTGTCCTTTATTTACGCGTTGACCCTCTTCAACATTTACTTTTGTGAGAAATCCTGAGATCTGGGGACGAATCTCAACATCGTTTTCTCCACGAAGAGATGTGGGATATCCTGTCTCAAGTTTCGTGTCTTCTTCTCCAATCGTCATCACGGCGAGTTCTGGAGCTGCTCCCTGTTGCTGTTGGTTGTTTCCTTTGCATGAGGGAAGAATCATTGCCACAGTTAAAGCTGATAGTGACAAAGCATACAATTTTCTGATTTTCATATTAACATGGTTTGTTTAATTGTTTACATCTTATAGTGTTTAGACGCAAATTACTAATATGATGTAACAAGGTCTTAACCTTTTTAATGATATTGCGCTACAAAATTAACAATTATAGTTGTGAAAAAATATTAAATAGTTTAAAAATGCGAATATTTGACCAATATTGGGTTAATTTTGAAAACTTAAAATTAAATTTTAGTTTTCTGATTCGTAAAGATAGCCTCCATAACCAAACAGGAGATCCTGTTTGGTTATGGAGGCTATCTAAGTAGGTAAGAAAAATTAAACGATATATAGGTAATGAAATCTTGCCCAATAAAACTTGTTCTTTTTGGCTGTTTTCACCTTGTAATTCAGTCGCATATGCCTATATGCTCCTTCATTACGCGGCAAAAACATCTCATAAATAACTGCGTTTTATTTGTGCATTAATTTTTCTTACCTACTTATTAAGAAATATTACAAATTCTAATTTAATTTTGATATTATATGTTCAACACATTCGAATGTCTTTTCAGGGGCATTGCTCCAGAAATCCATATATTGTGAAACATTCTCTGTTGCTCCGGGGGTATCACTCATGACCCGAACAATGGCGAAAGGCACTCCGCATTTTGTGCATGTCTGTGCTATTGACGCAGACTCCATGTCGACAGCAAGTGCATCAGGGAAACTGTTTTTGATTTCAATAACCTCTTCCGCTTGATGGATAAACTTATCGCCACTACATATGAGGCCAAATTTAACGTCATCATTATTTTTGAAAATTTGTTTTCCAATTTCGAGCACTTCGGGTGAGGGGGAGAATTTCTGAGGAAAACCGTCGGCTGCACCATATTCTGTGCCGGGACCGCACCATACGTCATGGTATGCAACTCTGTCTGCAATTAGTATCGAACCAACATTCAGTGAGCCGTCTACTCCTCCGGCTACACCCGAATTGATTACAAGGTCCGGTTTCTGATCACGTATCAGCCGGTATGTGTTCAAAGCAGAATTGACTTTCCCAATCCCACATTTTCCTGCAATTATAGAGTTTGAACCTATTTTGCCTGAATAATAGACTGTTTCATCTATATGAATTTCTGTTCTGTCGGGCATTTGATTAAGAAGAAGATCCAACTCCTTATCCATTGCTACCAATATTGCAATTTTCATATGCTGTCAAATTTTATTTTTAAAGAAGCTCTTATTTATTTCACAAAATTAATTAATTTTGTTAGAAACTTCTTCGAGGTTATATGAAAACTATTAAAATTTGGAATGACAATCCTTCCGGAAAACAGCTGGATGATATTTCCAGGGAGCTTGAGGCTGGGTGTGTTGCGATATTGCCGACCGACACTCTTTATGGAATATGCTGCGATGCATTGAATGTAAAGGCAATTGAAAGAATATGCAGACTTAAAGGAATAAATCCTGATAAAGCTAATCTTTCAATTATCTGTTCGGATATCTCCATGGCGGCAGAATATTCAAGAATCAATGATTCGGAATTCAGGTTGATTAAGGCGAATACTCCCGGACCTTTTACTTTCCTTTTGCGTTCGTCATCTTCGTTGCCTAAAGTGTTTAAGGGGAGAAAAACGGTTGGTATAAGAATTCCGGATTGCAACATTGCAAGAGAAGTGGTCAGGTATCTGGGACATCCTCTGATGACAACATCCATACAATATGATGAGGATGATTATGCGGTGAATACCGATTTGATTGCAGAGAAGTATAATGCGCAGGTTGATTTGCTCGTAGACGGGGAAGAAGGTGGAATAATGCCCTCAACCATCATTGACTGCACAGGCGACATTCCTGAAGTGATCCGGGAGGGTAAGGGAGAATTGGTGTAAAATTATGCACGTAGCAAGGCAACAGCTTAAAAACGCTATGCTTCCCATCGCAATGGTTGGAGGAGCAATTTTTTATAAATGGATGGGATATCTGACTTTTCTGTCTCCCTATCTCATCTTCCTGATGCTGTTTATTACATATTGCAAGTTGCAGTTAAAGGATTTTCGTCCTCAAAAGGAACATCTTATATTGTTGTTGGTACAAATAATATTGTCAGCTGCATTCTACCTTGGCCTTTCCCCTTTGAATCATATAGTTGGAGAAGGGGTGTTTATATGCATATTCATACCTACAGCCACGGCTGCGCCGGTGATTACTTCCATGCTCGGCGGAAGTATTTCTTTTGTGGCAACTTATTCATTGTTATGCAATGCATTTGTTGCGGTTGTCGGTCCGGTTGTGCTTGCTGCAATAGGTGATAATCCAGACATGACATTTATAAAGTCGTCATTACTGATATGTTCCAAAGTTTTTCCATTGATTATTGGACCGTTGGCGGTAGCGATGCTGATTAGGTATCTTGTTCCCGGCATTCATTCCAAAATTGTAAATCATCAAAGCTTGTCTTTTTATCTTTGGGCGATATCGTTATTTATAATTGTAGGAAGCTGTGTCAGTTTCACGATAAATTCATGGGACGACAGACAGATTCCGACAGTCACGATGCTTGTGATCGGAGCCTTGGTGGCGTGTCTATTACAATTCGCAATAGGGCGTAAAATTGGAGGGCACTTCAGAGATAAAGTCTCTGGAGGTCAAAGTCTGGGCCAGAAAAACACAGTTCTCGCCGTGTGGCTTGCGCTAACATATATGTCTCCTATTGCGTCTATAGCTCCTGCCGCCTATATTGCGTGGCAGAATATAGTAAATTCATGGCAGCTGGTCAAGAAGACTTCCGAGACTGACATGTAACTTTCTTTGAAGCAGTATTCTTGTCTTGGGACATACATTTCTCAGATAATGCACATCCACAGCATGCCCCGTGTTTTTTTTTACGTTTTATAAATTTTATTACAAGCCATATGAGGGCGGCAATAATAATCAATCCGACCACCGTATATTGAATTGCGAGATTCTTATCCATCGCTATTGACCGTTGGGAATGTTTTTCGTATTTTTACCGGAACTGTTTTTCTTGTTGTTTCCGTTATTTACCGTATTAACAACGTTCCGGTCTTGTTGTTCGGCATCAATGCGACGATTGGAATTGTCTTTCAACACTGATAGAACAATTTCTGATATCATTTCTTTTAGTTGCGAAATAAACTCAGCTGCACTATAATTACCTTTCTCAATCTGACGCAACCTTCCCTCCCATATGCCAGTAAGTTTTGCGCTCTTCAATAATTCTTCTTGAATTATTGAGATGAGATCTATGCCGGCCGGTGTTGCCCTGAGAGATTTGCGTTCTTTACGGATGTACCCTCTTTTATATAGAATCTCAATTATTGCCGCGCGCGTTGACGGACGCCCGATTCCGTTGGCTTTGAGGGCATCACGCAATTCCTCATCCTCGACAGACGCCCCAGCCGTTTCCATTGCTTTTAGCAGTGTGCCTTCTGTATAATACTTGGGAGGCTGGCTTGTCTTTTTTACAAGTTTCGGTTGATGGGGACCCGACTCACCTTTTGTGAAATTCGGGAGCACTGTGGCATCATCCTCTTTCTTATCGTCCTCGGTCTTCTCCTCCTCAACAGTAGATGCAATTCCTTTTCTGGATTGATATACGAATTTCCATCCCTGCTCTATTATTATTCTGCCTGTCGCTTTAAACTTATATTTACCTGCTTCCGCTTTCACAGATGTCTGCTCGAATACACAGTCAGGATAAAATACACATATAAATCTCAGCGCGATAGTGTCAATAACATTTCTTTCATCCATAGTGAGGGAAGATGGAATAGGTTGCCCGGTCGGTATTATTGCGTGGTGATCGGTAACTTTTGAATTATCGAACACTTTTTTGCTCTTCCGGAGTTTTTCCCCTCTCAATGGTTGAAGCACATCTGCATAATTCTGACTGATGCCGTTCAGGATTCCCTTGCATTTAGGATACATGTCATCCGTTAGATATGTAGTGTCTACGCGGGGATATGTGGCAAGTTTCTTTTCATATAAAGACTGGATTGCTTTTAGTGTTGCATCAGCTCCCATTCCGAACTTTTTATTGCATTCCACTTGAAGAGACGTGAGATCGAAAAGTCTGGGGGGAGCTTCCTTGCCCTTCTTCTTTTCAATATCTGTTATTACCAACGGATATTTGGCCGCATCGGTTACAATCTGTTCGCCGTCTTCCATTGTGTCGAAAGGTTTCAATGCGGAAGAAAACAGAGTGTCGCGATAGACGGTCTTCAATTCCCACGTGTCTTTAGGAACAAAATTTTCGATTTCCAATTGTCTGTTGACAACAAGTGCAAGAGTAGGAGTCTGGACTCTCCCCACCGATAGAATCTGCCGGTCTTTGCTATATTTGATGGAATATAACCGCGTGGCGTTGATGCCAAGAATCCAGTCACCTATGGCACGGCAAAGTCCTGCCGTGTATAACGGTTCCAATTCTTCGTGGCTTCTAAGATGGGCAAAACCCTCTTTTATTGATTCATCCGTCAGAGAACTGATCCATAATCGTTTTATTGGTTTTTTACATCCAGCCTTCTGCATAACCCATCTTTGAATCAATTCGCCCTCTTGCCCGGCATCACCACAGTTTATCACCTCATCGCATTGTTCGATAAGCGTTTTTATAGTTTTGAATTGAGTCTCGATGCTTTGTTGTGGTATCAGTTTTATACCGAACTTCGGAGGAATCATCGGAAGCGATGACAAAGACCATCTTTTCCAGTCGAGAGTGTAGTCTGCCGGTTCTTTAAGTGTGCATAAATGACCGAAGGTCCATGTTACACAATATCCATTACCTTCGTAATATCCCGGATTTTGTGTGTTGGCGCCGAGTATCCGGGCTATATCGCGACCTACACTTGGTTTCTCAGTGATGCAGAGTATCAACTTTTTATAATTTTTTAGCTTCGTTCCAGATATTATCCATTTCGGCAAGGGTCAATTCATTTATAGGTTTTCCCATTTCTTTTGCCTTTTCCTCGATGTAATTGAATCTCTTTATGAATTTTTTATTAGTCTTTTCAAGGGCGTTTTCAGGGTCAACACCATAAAGACGCGCTGCATTGATTACAGAAAAGAGAAGATCTCCAAATTCCCCTTCGAGCCTGCCATCGTCCTGGTTGTTTTCTATTTCCGTCTCTACTTCAGATATCTCTTCTTTGACTTTATCCCAGACCTGCCTGCGGTCTTCCCAATCGAAACCGACATTCCTCGCTTTCTCTTGAATGCGGTTAGCCTTGATCATGGCCGGCAATGCGTTTGGAACGCCTCCAAGAACAGTTTTATTCCCCTTTTTCTCCTTAAGTTTAATCTGTTCCCAGTTCTGGGCAACTTCATCAGCGTTGTCCACATTTATATTTCCATAAATATGGGGGTGACGGAATTTTAATTTTTCCACAAGAGAATCGCATACGTCTGCAATATCAAAAACGCCGTTTTCCTCCGCAATACGTGAATAAAACGCAATATGAAGTAGGACATCTCCCAGTTCTTTTCTGATGTTCGTGGAATCATTGTTTATCAAGGCATCTGCAAGTTCGAAAACTTCCTCTATCGTGTTAGGACGAAGGGATTCATTGGTTTGCTTGGCATCCCACGGACATCGGACGCGTAATGTGTCCAACACTTCGAGGAAATCCCCGAAAGCCTGAAGTTTCTTCTCTTTTGTGTGCAGCGGTTTCATATATTTGTCTTTTAACAACAACTTCATTTTATTATTTTGCAAAATTAGTCATAAATTTCAAAATAGGATTTGAGAAGTCTGATTTTTGCTCGTGTATGCTTCTTTTAGATTAAAAATGCAAATTATTTGTGGAATAATTATTATCTTTGTGGATTGAAATCGTTTGTATGAATAGATTGTTGAATCCAGCGAGCGTCAAAGAGTTTTCTACTCTATTGGAACAGAGCGAAAAAATCGTTCTGACATGTCATGTGCATCCCGACGGAGACGCTATCGGCAGCACGATGGGCTTGTGGCATTTGTTGAAATCTTTGGGTAAGCAGCCATCAGTTGTTGTTCCCGATGTTCCGCCGAGGTCTTTGAGGTTCATCCCGGATTTTAATGAGATTGCGGTCTATACTCGACATGATCCTTATTGCACACGTCTCGTGGAAGAAAGTGACTTGATTATATGTTGCGATTTCAATAAACCCTCACGACAAGATCACCTTGCGCCCCTTATCCAGGGTGCTGACGCTAAAAAAGTGTTGATTGATCACCACGAAGGACCGGAAATGGACTGCGTGGTTGAATTTTCCTATCCTGAAATGTCATCGACTTGTGAACTCGTTTTCAGAATTATCGCGGGATGCGGTCTTTACAGTGACATCGATAGAAATTGCGCGACCTGTCTTCTTACAGGCCTAATTACGGATACACAGAATTTTACAGTGAACTGTCGCAACTCAGACGTTTATGAGATTCTGACTAAACTGATGGAAAAGGGGGCGGAAAAGACAAGGATTATAGACGAGTGTGTCAAGGCATGCAGTTATGACAGCTTGCGTCTTAAATCATATGCATTATATGAAAAGCTCGAAATCTTCCCGGATCATCGTGGCTGTCTTATAACTCTTTCCAAAGAGGAACTTGATAAGTTCCATTATGAGAAGGGTGATACGGAAGGGCTTGTTAACGAAGCTTTGAATATCCGAGGTATGGTTTATTCGATTTTCATGCGTGAAGATCCTGACTGTATTAAAGTTTCGGCGCGCAGCAAGGCAAATTTTCCCGTGTCAAGGATATGTTCGGATCTTTTCAACGGCGGCGGCCATCAACAGGCTTCGGGGGGCGAGTTCCATGGTTCGCTTGATGAGTGCAGGATGCTTTTGATAGATAATTTAGATAATTATGATAATTATCTGCCCAAAAGGTTTGAGAAACTTGAGATAAAAACAGAATAATATAATTGTTAAATAATTTATAAGTAAGTGATCAAATTAAACCGATAAAAATGAAAAATTATATCTCACATATCATAAACTTGTCTTTTCCGGTGCTTTCCGCCGAGTTTCATCAGTCGCATAGCTGGCTATGCTTCTTCTTCAACTCGCGAAAATCCCGCGAAAAATCCTGCGTTTATAATATGTGTTTAATCTGATCACTTACATAAGAATTAATATCAACATCATAAATGAAAATCAAGACAAGAATATTGATGCTTTCAATGCTTTTCGGCATCACTGTTGCCATGAGCAGCTGTGAAGATAACAAAAGCTATTCAGAACTTCTGACAGAGGAGGAGCATGCTGTTAACTGGTATCTTGCCCAGCATACTGTAACATTGCAGATTCCGGAAAACAGTAATTTTGAGGTGGGGAAGAATGCTCCTTATTATAAAATGGATAAGGACGGGTATGTGTATATGCAGGTAATAAACAAAGGAGATATGGATGATCGTCCGGAAAAAGGAGATCTGGTTTATTTCCGGTTCATGCGTCTCAATATTAAAAATTATCAGTCGTCGGGCGGACAGGTATGGGAAGGGAATGCCGAGGATTTTGAAAAGCCTTCAAACACAAGCCTTGTATACGGCAACAATGTCCTTACATCTACAACAATGTATGGAGATGGAATCCAGATTCCGTTGGAGTATCTGGGATATAACTGTGAGGTGAATCTGGTTATAAAGTCGCCGGAAGGATTCACCGAAGATGTAAGCCAGTGTATTCCATATGTGTACAACATACGTTATTTCAAAGCGGAATATTGAAAATTATGTCGCAAAATAATCTGTTTAACATATAATATTACAATATCGTGTCACTTATAAAATCTATTTCCGGTATCCGAGGTACAATCGGCGGCAAGCCGGGAGACGGCCTCAGCGCCGTTGACGTTGTTAAATTTACGGCTTCTTATGCCTCATTTATAAGAGAAACATATAGCGGGGAGGGCAATGCGATTGTTGTGGGTCGTGATGCTCGCTTATCAGGTAAAATGGTTGAGAATCTGGTGGTCGGCACACTCATGTCGATGGGATTCGATGTAATAAATATAGGGAAGGCATCAACTCCTACAACGGAACTTGCCGTGACTGGTGAACATGCCTGTGGCGGCATAATAATAACTGCAAGTCACAATCCTGTACAATGGAATGCATTGAAACTCTTGAATCATAAAGGTGAATTCCTGTCTGACAAAGAGGGAAAAGACGTAATAAGGAGAGCTGAAGAGGATTCATATGAATTTTCGGAAGTGTTCGAGCTTGGACATGAGTTAAAAAACGAGACATGGGGCATGCGTCATATCGAGATGGTAAAAGCGTTGAATCTTGTTGATGTTGATGCCATAACGAAAAAGGATTTTACAGTAGCAATAGACGGTATCAATTCAGTAGGAGGTGATATTATTCCTTCTCTACTACGTTCTCTCGGGGTGAAGAATATAATAGAATTGAATTGTGAATCAACAGGCAAGTTCGCTCATACTCCGGAGCCGATACCGCAAAATCTTACCGGCATTTCCGAGGTTATGAGGGAAAAGAAAGCAGATGTCGGTTTTGTGGTGGATCCGGATGTCGATCGTCTTGCCATAGTGATGGAAAACGGAGAGATGTTTGTAGAGGAGAATACTCTTGTCGCGATTGCAGACTATGTCCTTTCAAATACTCCTGGATCTACCGTTTCCAATCTCAGCAGTTCTCGCGGACTCCGAGATGTGACACGTAAGCATGGTTGTGAATATTCAGCGGCTGCGGTTGGCGAAGTGAATGTGGTTGCTAAAATGAAGGAAGTGGGGGCTATAATCGGTGGTGAAGGTAACGGAGGGGTTATATATCCCGAACTGCATTATGGTCGTGACGCCCTTGTTGGTGTGGCCTTATTTCTTACGTTAATGGCAAAGTCAGGAAAAACGGTTTCTGAAATCAGGGCCGGCCTTCCGCAGTATGAAATAGCAAAGAATAAAATAGAGCTTACGCCCGATATTGATGTCGATGCTATCCTTGAAGCTGTCAAGAACCATTTTTCAAATGAAGAAGTCAATGACATAGATGGCGTGAAGATTGATTTCAAAAACTCCTGGGTGCATCTTCGTAAGTCGAATACCGAACCAATTATCCGCATATACAGTGAGGCGGAGACTATGGCCAAGGCTGATGAACTTGCCGAGAGTATCAAACGAATAATAAATAGTCTCGGTTAAGAGGCAGTTGGATAAACTTAGTCCGTATGTTAAAGAAATTCTTTCTAAATACGCTTTCTTCATTTGTAGGAGCGTGGGTCGCATTGATTCTTTTCGGAATCGTTGGCGCTATTGTCGCAGTAGGGCTTGTCGCCAAGATTCAAGGCACGGAAGGCTCGACAGGTGTTAAAAAACATTCGATACTTACTCTTGAACTTAATGGCCCTATTGCAGAGTCAGAGACTCCGGCATCTATCGATTATATAACATTAATGTCCGGAAACGTTGATAAGCCACAGACACTTAATGTGATAGTTGAGGGCATTAAGGAAGCTGCCAACAATAAGGATATAGACGCTATTTACATAAAATGCGGCTCTGCATCTGCATCTCCTGCAACATTTAATGCGATAAGAACAGCTGTAAAGGATTTTAAGAAATCGGGAAAGAAAATCTATGCTTACGGAGACGTGTATACGCTTGGCACGTATTATGTTGCAAGTGTGGCGGATAAGGTTTTCCTTAATCCATATGGGGAGATAGCTGTTCAAGGTCTCGGATCTACGACAATGTTTCTTAAGGGGTTATTCGATAAATTGGGCGTCGAGTTTCAGGTTGTGAAAGTCGGCACGTTCAAATCGGCGGTTGAACCTTATATATCCACACAAATGAGTGAG
Organism: uncultured Muribaculaceae bacterium; assembly: GCA_910584055.1. GTDB lineage: Bacteria > Bacteroidota > Bacteroidia > Bacteroidales > Muribaculaceae > Lepagella. The sequence goes on from CAJTZS010000016.1 coordinate 62,092, forward strand.
CCTGCAAGAGCACAGCTTGATACATTGTTTTCCACAATGTGGGATTATATGAAAAAAGGCATTTGTGAAAACCGCAAAAAGCTCACTGCATCCGAAATTGATTCGTTAGTTAACAATGGGTTGATGTTCTCATCTGCCGATGCGGCGGTGAAAGCAGGGCTTGTGGATGAAGCGGTCTATGAAAGGACGATGGATGAACGTCTTGCAAAGCTTGTTGATGTTGACAAGAAAAAATTGAACTTTGTTTCACCCTCGACACTTGTCGGGCAGTTGCCATGGACAGATGCTTATTCAAGTAAAAACAACATAGCCGTTTTGTATGCGACAGGTGAAATTGTGGACGGTGCAACAACGGGTATAAATTATCAGAAACTTGTCCCTATTATCACTCAACTTGCTGATGATGAAAATGTAAAGGGGCTTGTTCTCAGAGTGAATTCACCGGGTGGCTCTGCCTTCGGTAGTGACCAGATAGGTGATGCTCTTGATTATTTCCAATCAAAGAAGAAGCCGTTGGCTGTATCTATGGGAGATTACGCTGCTTCAGGCGGATATTGGATTTCTTGCGGGGCAGATAGAATTTTTGCAGATCCGTTGACTATAACAGGATCGATAGGAATCTTCGGGTTAATACCGAATGTTAAAGGTCTTGCTGACAAGCTTGGCATTAATCTTCAGTCTGTTGCCACTAATCCGGCTGCCGATTTTCCTACTTTGTACTATCCAATGGATGAAAAGCAGCTTGCGATCATGCAGAAATATGTTGAAAATGGATACGACCGTTTTATAAAGCGAGTTGCCAAGGGCCGCAAGATGCCGGAAGCAAAAGTAAGGCAGATTGCCGAGGGGCGTGTATGGAATGCAATGAAGGCAAAAGAAATCGGTTTGGTAGATGAATTAGGGTCTCTCAATAACGCTATTGAATGGACTGCAAAGAAAGCGGACATTTTCAACAAGTATGACATTTCTGTCTATCCTGTCTATGAACCTTCTGTCTGGGATGTGATTTCATCGAGCAATCTCGAGGCTGCAAAACTTATGAAGGCATCATACGATGATGATGTAAAGGCTGTTGCTACGGAGATAGCGCAGAAAATATTATCCCGTAACAGGATATTGGCACGTATGCCAGAGTTTGAGATTGTCATAGGGCGGTAAAGATTTTATTATACGAGTTATGGCACCAGACACTAAGACAAAGATATTAAAATATATACTGACTCCGTTCTCATGGATTTACGGAGTTGTCATGGCTGTGCGTAACTGGTTGTTCGATAATAATATATTGCCGCATGAAGAGTTTGACATACCTATAGTAAGTGTAGGGAATCTCACTGTGGGGGGCACCGGAAAAACACCTCACACAGAATATATCGTTGAGATGCTCGCCATGGAGTACAATACCGCTGTGCTTAGCAGGGGATACAAGAGGAAAACCAAGGGTTTTATAATTGCAAATTCGAACAGTACTCCTGACAGTGTTGGGGATGAACCACTTCAGATATATCATAAATTCGGGTATAGAGTAAAGGTTGCAGTCTGTGAAGACCGCCGTAAGGGTATAAGGGAGCTGGTTCGTCAATTCCCCACACTTGAGCTTATTGTGCTCGATGATGCGTTCCAGCACCGATATGTTAAGCCTAAGGTTTCGGTGCTGCTTATGGATTATAACCGTCCTCTTTATAAAGACAGACTTCTTCCTTTGGGGCGGCTTAGAGAAAGTCCACATCAAATAAACAGGGCGGATATGGTTATTGTTACCAAATGTCCGCATGATATAACACCTCTCGATTTCAGGCTTGTTCAGAAGAATCTTGACCTCATGACATTCCAGAAGCTGTATTTTTCGAGATATACTTATGGAGGTCTGCTCCCTGTATTCCCTGATGACGACCCATATCAGGCCTCTTTGAGTGATTTTACAAAAAATGATACGGTGCTTCTTCTTAGTGGCATTGCAAATCCAAGAGGATTTGTGAGGCATTTCAAGAATTATCCTTTCAAACTTAAAGTTTGTCATTTCCCTGACCATCATAATTTCACAAGGGAGGATCTTGAAAATATTCAAAAGAAGTTCAATACTTTGCCCGGTGAGAGGAAGATTATCCTTACGACAGAGAAGGATTCCGTCAGGTTGGCATACAATCCTTATTTCCCTACGAAATTGAAGCGGATAATATATTTTATGCCAATAGCTGTGAAGATGGTGAATGGGCTTGACAGCTCAGATTTTATTACAGACCTAAAAAAGGAGATAGATTCAAGCGCGGATTGATACTTTTTGTATGTTCTGTTGTTACTCTTAAAGTAGTAATCTTTAATATATAGAAGAATTTTATAATTACACTCTTATATAACCCTAAATCGAAAACAGATGGAAAAATCTTATTTAGAGAAGATAAAGGAGACAGCCCTATTCATAAAGACAGAGGTGGGAGAGCTTCCTGATACTGCTGTAATTCTTGGCTCCGGTCTTGGAGATCTCGTTAATCATATAGAAATAAAGAAGGAGATTGATTATCACAATATTCCTAATTTTCCTGTATCCACTGTCGAAGGTCATGCCGGAAAACTGATATTCGGAAACCTGGGAGGAAAATATGTCATGGCAATGCAAGGTCGTTTCCATTATTATGAAGGATACGATATGAAGGAGGTGACTTTCCCTGTTCGTGTGATGAAGGAAATCGGTGTGGAAACCCTGTTTGTCAGCAATGCTGCAGGAGGTATGAACAAGGAATTTAAGGTTGGTGATGTGATGGTTATCACTGATCATATCAATCTATTTCCTGAAAATCCGTTGCGAGGAAAGAATTACAATGAATTAGGTGTCAGATTCCCTGCCATGACTGAAGCTTATTCCCTGGCACTTATAAACATGGCAGACGATATTGCCCGGGAGTTGAATATCCGTCTGATGCATGGCGTGTATGTGGGCACTACTGGTCCGACATTCGAGACTCCGGCGGAGTATGAATACTTCCGTGTAATTGGAGGCGATGCAGTAGGTATGTCTACAGTCCCGGAGGTAATCGTGGCCAATCATGCCGGAATGAAAGTGTTCGGTGTTTCTGTAATTACAGATCTCGGGGGCAAGGATATAAAGGAAATACCTACTCACGAGGAAGTTCAGAAAGCAGCTGTCAAGGCACAGCCTGTTATGACTACCGTTATAAAGGAAATGCTTTCAAGACTTTGATTAATTGATGGATAATAAACACACAGAGATATCAGCTATTGGTGAGTTCGGCCTGATCGACCGACTCACCAAAGATTTTCCGCTGCACAATGATTCCACCTTTAAAGGCGTAGGTGACGATGCAGCAGTAATGTCGTATGGTGACAAGTCAGTGCTTGTCACAACTGACTTGCTTCTGGAAGGTATACACTTTGATCTACGGTATGTGCCGTTGAAGCATTTAGGCTATAAATCGGCTGTAGTCAATTTCAGCGACATATACGCCATGAACGGCACGCCAAGGCAAATTACTGTCAGTCTCGGAATCTCAAGCCGGTTTACGGTTGAGCATATAGAGGAATTGTATGAAGGAATAAGACTCGCATGTGATATATATGGGGTAGATCTCGTCGGCGGTGATACGTCGGCCTCTGTCACTGGTTTGGTGATAAGTATTACATGTATGGGAGATGCTGATAGGAATGAAATAGTGTATCGTTCGGGAGCTAAGGAGACAGATCTGATATGTGTATCTGGCGATCTTGGGGCGGCATATATGGGGCTCCAGTTGCTTGAGCGGGAGAATCGTGTTGCTGCCGGTGCCAAGGAAGGGGAGACGTTCCAACCGGATTTTGCAGGCAAGGAATATATTCTGGAGAGGCAGTTGAAACCGGAGGCGCGAAAAGACATAGTGAAAATGCTTCATGAGCAAGGGATCAAGCCCACGTCTATGATGGATGTAAGCGATGGACTATCTTCTGAATTGTTGCATATATGTAAATCTTCAGGTGTCGGATGCCGGATATATGAAGACAAGATACCTATAGATTACCAGACAGCTGTAATGGCCGAGGAATTCAATCTGAATCTCGTTATGGCGGCTATGAATGGAGGAGAGGACTATGAACTTCTTTTCACCGTGCCGCTCACAGACCATGAAAAGATTGAAAAGCTTAAGGGCGTAAGTATGATAGGATACGTTACCAAGCCTGAACTCGGAGCGGCGATGGTGACAAGGGATGGCTCTGAAATACCGGTCAAGGCTCAAGGGTGGAATGCTTTCACGCAAGATAAATGAAAGGCAGTTCATAATTTAGTAGACTTCTAATGATAAATCGGAAACAGAATGGGATTCTATTCCGATTTATCATTTTTATAAAATGTTAAAGGTTATTTAACAGAGAAGATTATTCATTTTAAGTTAATAAATGCTATTTTTGCAATTCGATTGGGATAACGTATGAAATGCGGAGCCCTTTAATTGTTGAATAGTTATAAATTGTATGTATGTCGCTGTTTATGACATGCTAATATAAATCTGAACCAGTTTATGGAGGAAACAGTAAACATTAGGGAGCTTAATGATATGATAGCTTCCAAAAGTAATTTTGTAAGCATGATCCGCACCGGGATGGATCGTCGGATTGTTGGACAGAAACATCTTGTGGACTCATTATTAATAGCGCTTCTATGTAATGGGCACGTCCTTCTTGAAGGTGTTCCGGGTCTTGCCAAGACATTGGCGATCAAGACTCTTGCAAGTCTTGTCTCTGCAAAATACAGCAGAATACAGTTCACTCCAGACTTATTGCCAGCGGATGTTGTCGGTACACTTATTTATAGTGTAAAAAAGGAAACATTCGAGGTGAAAAAAGGACCTATTTTTGCAAATTTTGTTCTCGCGGATGAAATTAACCGTGCTCCGGCAAAAGTGCAGAGTGCACTTCTCGAGGCCATGCAGGAACGTCAGGTCACAATCGGTGACGATACATTCAAACTGCCGGATCCATTCCTTGTAATGGCAACCCAAAACCCGATTGAGCAGGAAGGTACTTATCCTCTTCCCGAAGCGCAGGTTGACCGTTTCTTGCTGAAAGTTGTGATTGGATATCCTAACAAGGAGGAGGAAAAGGTCATTATCCGACAGAATATAAGAGGTGAGCAATCTCCTGTGAACCCGGTGATAGATCCACGCGAAATTGTGGAGGTTCAGAAGATAGTCGAGAAAATCTATCTTGATGAAAAAATAGAGAATTATATTGTAGATATCGTTTTTGCAACACGTCAACCTGCAAAATTCGGTCTGAACGACCTTCAGAGCATTATCTCTTTCGGTGCTTCTCCGCGTGCATCCATAAGTCTTGCGTTGGCATCGCGTGCTTATGCATTTCTGAAAGGCCGAGGATACGTGATACCCGAGGACGTAAGGGCAGTATGTCATGACGTGCTTCGTCATAGAATCGGTTTGACATATGAGGCAGAGGCTAACAATATTGGTACTGACGAGGTGATAACTGATATTCTTGATAAAGTTGCAGTGCCTTGATGTAAGGCTTGCAACTTGTGTATCACAAAACAGGGTTGAATGGAAGCGAATGAACTTTTAAGAAAAATCCGTAAAATCGAGATAAAGACCCGAGGGTTGAGTCAGAATATCTTTGCCGGAGAGTATCATAGCGCGTTTAAGGGTCGCGGCATGATTTTCTCCGAAGTGAGGGAATATCAACCGGGCGACGATATCCGTGACATTGACTGGAATGTAACTGCTCGCCAGAACAAGCCATATGTAAAGGTATATGAGGAGGAGCGCGAACTTACGGTCATGTTGCTCGTGGATGTCAGCGGAAGCCGGAATTTCGGTGCTTGCGGAGAAATTAAAAAAGAAAGGATGGCGGAAATCGCTGCCACTCTCGCTTTCTCCTCTATTCAAAACAATGATAAGGTTGGTGTGATTTTTTTCAGTGACAAAATAGAGAAATTCATACCTCCGAAAAAAGGGAAGAAACATATACTTCTGATTATTAGGGAAATCATTAATTTTGAGCCGGAGAGTAGCGGCACTAATATTGACGTGGCTCTACAGTTTATGACAAATGCCATCAAGAAGCGTTGCTCCGCCTTCCTTATCAGTGATTTCATCGATGACCATGATTATTTCAAGAGTATGTCTATAGCCAATCGAAAGCATGACCTTGCGTCAATTCAGGTATACGACCGTAGAGATGCCGAGATGCCGAATGTCGGACTTATACGGGTTAAAGATCTCGAAACCGGAATTGATCGTTGGCTTGATACATCCTCTTCCTCAACTCGCAAAGCTTACGCAAAAGCCTGGTATGACCGTCAGCAAAGGCTGACTTCAATAACGACACGCAGTGGGGTTGACCTTGCATCGGTGACAACCGATGAGGATTTTGTGAAAGCGTTGTTAGGTTTGTTCCGTCGCCGGGGGTCGAGATAAAAGAAATAAGAAACAAATTCAAATGCGATATAAGAAGATAATATTGGCGTTAATGACGCTTTTGATATCGGTTTTGCCGGTTTCATCAGCGCAGACACTTGTTACGGCAAAACTTGATTCAGCCATATTGATGATGGGTCGTATGACCCATTTGAAAATATCTGTTGATCAGAAGAAAGATGCTAAGGGCTCCTTCCCTCTTTTCTCACAGATCAAGGACAATGGTATAATCGGTCTCTGTGGAGACAGCGTTGAATTAAGGGCTCCGATAAAAGCCGACACATCGGAGAAATCTGGCATGTGGCATATAGAATATACAGTTCCGGTTCAGTCGTTTGATTCCGGCTACTATCAGTTGCCTGAGATTGCTTTCGTTGTCGGAAAGGATACAGCCTTGTCGAATAAGGTAGCACTTAAGGTTGTGCCCGTTATTGTTGATGCCAATACTCCAATCGACGATTATGCCAACGTGGCGGATCCTGAAAATCAATCCATATTCGATGCTTTACCTGATTGGATTGTTGATTATTGGTGGCTTCTTATAATTATTCTGCTGGCCATTGCGGTGTTTGTATACCTCTGGTTTAAATATCGTAAGGACGGATCTATTCTGGGGAAAAAGCCGGAACCGACTCCATATGAAGTTGCAATTATAGGTCTAAGGGCTCTTAAAGAGAAGAAACTTTGGGAACAGGGGATGGAAAAAGAGTATTATACCGAACTTACAGACATTCTAAGGACTTATATGTATGGAAGATTCGGAATTAATGCCGTGGAAATGACATCTCGTCAGATTCTTGTAGCCTTAAAGAATAACAAGGAGACAAATGATAAGCGTGATTATATCCGCCGCATCTTGAATATGGCAGATTTCGTAAAGTTTGCAAAAGTCCGTCCATTGCCTGATGACAATGTGGCCTCTTTCGACAATGCTTTAAGATTTGTTGAAGAAACAAAACCTCTTCCTCCTGCAGATAATGACTCCGATACTGACATGGAGAATAAAGCGTCAAAAGGAAAAAAACGGGAAGTTCCCGTAATTACAGGAAAGGAGGTGAGAAATGATGCTTAAACATCCGGCGTTATTGCTATTGTTTCTCGTATATGTGCCATTAATCGGATGGTATATTTGGAAATGGAGAAACTCCAGCCCTTCTATGGGCGTGTCAAGCGTTAATGCTTTCAAGGGAATATCTACCTCCTGGAAAGTTATTATGATGCATTTTTGTTTTGCCCTACAGCTGATTGCTATCGGAGGATTGATAGTGGCATTGGCTCGTCCGCAGACACATGATTCAAAAAGGACTTCTCGTGTTGAGGGTACGGATATTGTCCTTGCTCTTGATATTTCGAGTTCGATGCTCGCTACAGACCTTCAGCCCACAAGGTTTGATGCGGCGAAAGAAGTGGCTCAAAAGTTCGTTAACCAGAGAACTGACGACAACATTGGTTTTGTCGTCTTTTCAGGAGAGAGTCTTTCTCTTATGCCCCTAACTAATGATAAGCCTGCTTTGATAAATGCGATAAGCGGAGTTAAAACAGGTTTGCTTAATGATGGTACAGCCATAGGTGACGGTCTTTCAAGCGCTATCAATAGATTGACCTCAGGAAGGGCAAAATCCAAGAGTATCATCCTCCTCACTGACGGTACAAACAATGCCGGGGATGTAGCGCCTGCCACGGCTGCACAGATTGCTAAAGAGAAAGGGATAAAGATATATACAATCGGTGTGGGAACCAATGGTACGATACAGATTACTGATCCTTATGGATTCTCCACAACAACAATGGAAACAAAGATTGATGAAGGTGCACTCAAGAATATGGCTGATATTACGAAAGGTAAATATTTCCGTGCCACCGATTCGAGAATGCTGCGTGACATATTCAATGAGATTGATTCATTGGAAAAAACTACACTTGATGTGAATAAATTTACCCAGACAGAAGAGAACTTTATGCCGTGGGTATTCATAGCTTTATGTGTGTTGGCATTGCAGCTGTTTATCAGATATACAGTTCTTCGCAGAATCCCTTGATAAAATTAAATTATAGAGATGTTTAGTTTCGCATATCCTAAAATATTAATTCTCCTTCTTCTAATTCCGCTGTTTGTGGTGCTCTATGTTTGGGCACGCTATGCACGAAAGAATAAGATGATAAAATTCGGCAAGAAAGAATCGTTGATTGGTCTGATGCCGGATGTTTCGCCATACAAACCCCCAATTAAACTGACGTTAGAAATGTTGGCGCTTGCATTCATAATAATCGCATTCGCACGTCCATGGGGTGGCATAAAGGACCAAAAAACGACAAAGGAGGGCATAGAGGTAATTATTGCTATGGATGCATCAAATTCAATGCTTGCCTCTGCTACCGATGATCCGCAAGGACCCGACAGGATGCGCACTGCCAAAATGACACTTGAGAAACTTATCAACCGTCTCGATAATGACAGGGTCGGCTTGATTATGTATGCCGGATCGGCTTACACGCTCATTCCTGTTACAAATGATTATGTGTCGGCGAAAATGTTCTTGAATTCAATAGATCCTTCGCAGGTGGCGGATCAAGGCACCAATATCACTGCCGCGCTTGATATGGCTATGGCATCTTTCAGCGAAGACAAGAATATTGGTAAAGCTGTGATCCTGATTACAGATGCTGAGGAACTTGATGACAGAGAGAGCGTGATGAGCGCTGCTAAAACAGCGGCTAAGAATGGTATACAGCTTGATGTGGTCGGAGTGGGAAGTTCAACGCCTGTCCCATTGACAGTGAATGGTTCAGCAATGTATGATGATCAGACTGGAGAGCCGGTAAAGACAGCCCTTAATGAAGATTTGGCTGCTGATATTGCCAAGGCAGGGAGAGGCATTTATGTAAATGCATCAAACAAGGATGCATTGAATGAACTTGACAAGCAATTGGATACGCTTAAGAAATCAGCTTTTGAGTCGAGCCTTTATGCACAGCATGATGAACTATTTCCAGTTTTCGCATGGCTTGCGATATTATGTATTATCCTTGATATCTTAGTGCTTGACCGAAAAATCGGTTGGCTTGATAAATTTACTTTCTTTTATAAGGAGGATAAGAAAAAATGAAGTCTACAGTAAAATATATTGTTACGTTGTTATTCCTTTTTACGGGTGTTTTGCCTTTTTATGCGGGTGCTCAATCTGTTAGGGAGGAACGTAAATTGATAAGTGAAGGGAATAAGCTTTTTACTGAAAGAAAGTATGCCGAGGCTGCAAAGAAATATGAGGAGGCTCTCGGTGTAAACTCATTGTCGGCGGTAAGCAGGTATAATCTTGGACTCGCGCAGATCAAACAAGTCACTAATCCTCAGGACACAACTCCTAAAAGTAAATCGCTTCTTGATAATGCAAGGAAGAATTTGTCGTCAGTTGCTTCAATGGCTAAGGAAAAGCCAGGTCTGGCGTCAAAAGCTAATTATAATCTTGGTAATCTTGAATACAACTGCAAGGAATATAAGGGTGCCGTCGATTATTATAAGCAGGCGTTAAGAATAAATCCGGATGATGAGTCCGCACGGAAGAATCTGAGAATTGCTCAGAAGCAGCTTGAAAATCAGAATCAGGATAAGAATAAGGACCAAAACCAGCAGAATCAGGATCAAAACAAGGATCAAAACAAAGACCAGAATAAAGATCAACAGAAAGATCAAAATAAAAATCAAGATCAAAACAAGAATCCGGATAAGAAAGACCAGCAAAAAGATAACAATATAAGCCAGCAGACAGCCAATCAGATTCTTCAGGCGATGGATAATAAGGAGAATCAGACGCGGGCAAGGGTTAATCGCGCCAACAAGGGTGAAAAGTCAACAGGCACAGGAGGATCCCGAAAGAGGTGGTAAGGATAATAAATATCTTGTAAATAATCGTATGCACAGCTTTTTGAAACATATTCGCTATATGATATGGATAATGATGGCGATCTTATGTCATCACACAGCATTCTCTGCGAATAGTGATGGGAATATGTTTGTGAAGTGTGAGTTTAATAAAACTGAATTTTACGCACATGAATGTGTATGCGCCACTATTTGGTTGTATTCTGTTGATGCTGATATTGCATATGTCAACGAATTGTCATCACCATCATTGAAGAAAGGTGAATTTTCATATTTGTCGCGGCTTTCACATTCGCCGAAGGCGCATAGAGAAAACGTAAGGGGGACAGAGTATTTCGTGTTTCCTCTTTCGTCGTATATGTTCACAATGTCGAATGAAGGTAAATATCAAATGATAAATGGAGAATTCGAGATTGGAATAAATATCCCGGTCGTTTACGATGACCCGTTCTATGGTAGAGTCCGTGGCATGGAGACACGATCACAAATAGTGAGAATGTCTCCTTCCGGGTTTAAAGTTAAACCATTGCCACCGATAAAGAATGATATGACTTTTTCAGGGGCTGTTGGAGAGTTTGAGGTGAAAACAATCGTTCCAGAAGGAGATATCATAGTCAATGAGGATGCAAGCCTGATAATAATTGTGAAGGGAAGGGGATTTATCGGGCCGGATATATTGCCGGAATATAAGGAAGCATTCGGGAATGGGAACAAGCTCAAATCATTTACCGATCGAAGTAATTCTTTTTATGATGGAAAAGATATCGTGTCGGAGCTTGAACTGGAATGTGAGTTCGTTCCTAACGATATAAACAATTGCGAGATTGGCGTGATAAGGTTCGGCTATTTCAATCCGAAGAGCGGTAAATATGAAGTGGCAGAATCGGAGCCGGTGAGGATTGATGTCAAATCATCTGCCGTGAAGATAGCCCCGATTTATATCTAAATAGTTTTTATAGATTTAAAAAAGTTTTCTAAAACAATGAATTGAAAAGATTTATGTTAAGGAAGATAAACATATTGCTTGTAATGATTTTGCTGAGCGTGCTGCCGTCTATGGCTGCCTCGGTAAAACTCTATGAAAGTCCAGCAAGGGGGAAGCGGACAATTGAAGTTGGGGACATGTTTTATATCTATATAGAAGTCAGTGATGTTGACGGTCGCCCGGAAATCCCTTCAAATATAGGTGGTGCAAAGGTGATGTATTTTGATCATACCGGTCAATCATCACGTATGTCTAACGTAAATGGACATGTCACTCAGTCCACAAGCAATACATGGACTGTAACGCTTCGTGCTCAGAAGGAGGGAACTTATACTCTCGGCCCTATCTCTGTGGGGGGAGTAAAGAGTAACCAGTTGAAATATACTATCGGTAAAGCACAGGGTGGTAATTCCGGTTCGTCGGGGATGACAGGGGACGCTTCTGACCCAAGGAGGCAGGACTCAAATTCAGACAAGCCTAAATTTATAGGGAAAGGAGATGGCAATCTTTTTATGAAAGCCACTGTCACAGAATCAAATGTTTACGAACAGCAGGCTCTTGTCTATACGGTAAAACTATATACTACATACGATGCAATCAAGTTTATAGGTGCTACTGCAGCTCCAAAATTTGATGGTTTTGTGGTTGAGGAATCAAAGGCAATCTCAAATTCTCTTGATTATGAGACTTTGAATGGCAAGACATACGCTACTGCCGTTATTGCAAGGTATATAATATTTCCTCAGATGACAGGACAACTGAAAGTTGTTGGCAATACGTATACAGTATCGGTGGATCAAAGGGAATATTATCATGATCCATTTTGGGGGAATATGGCAGTAAGCTCGCCTTTGCAATTGAATGTCAGTCCGAATGACCTGACAATAAATGTGAAGCCGCTGCCATCTCCGAAACCTGCGGATTTTTCAGGAGGTGTCGGCAAGTTTACAATTGCGTCACAACTTAAAACAAACACTTTCAAAACCAATCAGGCGGCTTCGATAGAATATATTGTAACCGGTACCGGTAATCTAAAATATATTCAATTGCCGGATCTGTCTACATTATATCCTCCTCAGCTCGAAGTTTATACCCCTAAAACTGAAGTAAAGGCCAATGTAGGAGCTGCTAATGTGTCAGGCTCGGTTTCGTTTGATTATTCATTTATGCCACTTGAGGAGGGCGATTTCAGAATCCCAGCCGTGAGTCTTGTCTATTTCAATCCCGAATCGGGAAAATATGAGACTTCTACATCTAAAGAATATAACATTACAGTAGGGAAAGGTAAATCCTCAGGTAAATCTCAGACTAATACGCGCCTGAAATTTAACTCAGATTTACTTGAAGTTAATTTGAACGGCTTGTCGAATGATCATAAGCCAATCATATATGGATTCGCATATTGGCTGTTTTATATCATTCCGTTTGCAGCGCTTTTTGTTGCGGTGATTGCATATAGAAGGTATATAAAATCGCATGCTGATATGGTTGCCCTAAATAGTAAGAGGGCTAACAAACTTGCGCGCCGGCGTCTCAGAAAAGCGTCAGCTGCAATGAAATCCGGGAATGTGGATCTTTTCTACGATGAATTGCTGATAGCGATGTGGGGCTACCTCGGTGACAAATTGAAAATGCCGACTTCCGAGCTTATGCGCGATAATATCAAGGTTGTGTTGGAATCCAAGGATATTCCTCAGGATAATATTGTCAATCTTCTTGATATTTTGGATAGATGTGAATTCGCGAAGTATTCTCCGGAGTCTGGAAAAGCGGGAATGAGTGAAATGTATGACAGTGCTATCGATGCCATAAATCAACTTGAAAAATCTTTTAAATCAGCAAAATGAAAATGATATACAAGTTAAGAATAGTCCTGATATTGGCTCTCGTTGCATTTTCAGGAATCAACATATACAGCCAGAATAAGATTGACCTTGCATCTAAGGCATATCATGACGGTCGTTATGCGGAGGCGGCAGGTCTTTATAGCGAGATTGCCAAAGAAAAGGGTGTCTCGGCATCGCTTCTTGCGAATATGGGGAACGCATATGCAAAAGCAGGGGATTACGGGCAAGCATTCCTCTGTTATGAACGGAGTCTCTATCTTGATCCCTCAGATAAAAATGTCAGGAATAACCGGGCATATATTTTATCCAAGATTGAGGATGCCAACAAGGCTAATGCTAAGGGTAAGAATATTTCTGTTGTTACGGATGAACCATCGTTTTTCGCAAAATTAAAACATTACATCACTCATAGCCATACTTCGGATACATGGGCTATATGGGGAGGTGTCTCATTTGTTCTTCTGTGCGCGTGTGTCGCTCTGTATATATTCAGACAGGAGGTTATATTAAAAAAGATAGGTTTCTTCGGAGCGATAGGTCTTGTCGTGTTGTGTGTTGTGTTTATGTCGTTCTCATTCGCGTCGGCAAGAGCGTGTCAGGCCCACAATCAAGGTGTGATAACAGGATTTAAGGTGACGCTGCTGACAGAGCCATTCTCATCATCAAAGGCCTCCGGCACACCACTTGAAAGAGGCACTAAACTTGATGTTCTTGAAACAGAAACGGGTCAGGACGGGAAGGTGGAATGGTACAAAGTGAGATTGAATTCCGAATTTGCAGGATGGATACAGGCATCAGAGTTCGAGATAATCTGACATGTGATTATCAGAAGATGTTTTATAACACTTTAAATTTATGTACGCAGTCTTTGTTAAAATGAATAATATTTCTTAATTTAGCGAAACAATACTAAACACATATCGGTATTTATAAAAAGAATAATAATCATAAAATAATGAAACCATGAGCAAGACAATCACATTCAACGAGCTTCGCAGACTTAAAGACAGTTTGCCAGATGGCTCAACCCATCGTATCGCAGATGAACTCAATGTCACCGTTCAGACGGTTCGCAATTATTTCGGAGGTGTAAACTATCAGTTTGGAAAAAACGCCGGAATGCATATCGAACCGGGTCCCGACGGTGGCATCGTTGTTTTGGATGACACCACTATTTATGATATGGCTGTCAAAATTCTCGAGGAACAGAACGAGAAACAATAATCAATGATTTGATATCTGCCATGATAGATATAGACGATTTCATCACATTGGTGATCCATACGCCTACCAGGGCGCAGAGTTTGAAAAATATTCTCGACAGTCACGGAATGGAAGTGAGACTTGAGGATTTTGTATCGTTTAAATCTCCGGTGGCAGTGGCGCAGAGGGTTAAGATCCGTCCAAAAGATTTACCGCTCGCGTTGAAAATTATCGAGAGCGGGGAGGGTTATTCTCCGGCTCTTATAGAAATGAAAATGGCGGGAATGAGCGGGAATCTGCTCATCCCCGTCGATTTCTCCAATTCAAGCATGATGTCTGTGGCTATCGGTTTTAAATTGGCACGTAGGATTGGTGTCCATCCTGTTGTAATGCATTCATATGTTGCCCCTGTATTCAAACCGATGACTACAGACGAGAGTATCATTGATGACAGTGAGGTGCTTGAGGCTGAAGAATCAAAAGATGTAAGGGATATTGCTGCACAAAAGCTTGCTAAATTCCGGAACGAAATAAAGAAGTGCCAGCTTGAAGGAACCGTTCCTGATATAAAGTTCTCCATAAGTTTGCAGGAAGGTGTGGCAGAAGAAGCGATCCTTAATTATTGCCGGCAAACCCCTCCTGTGCTTGTAGCGATGGCAACGAGGGGAAAAGATAAGAAAGAGGAGGAACTTATAGGCAGTGTTACTGCCGAGGTGCTTGATTCATGTAGGGTGCCTGTGTTTACAGTGCCCGAAGATTGTCACATAGATGTCATAGAGGATATAGTGCATCTTATGATGTTCTGTAATCTGGATCAGCATGATATCATTACTGTTGATGCATTGATGAGGATGTTTGATTACCCCAAGTGTATAATAACACTTGTTCCTGTGATACAAAGACGTGCTCAGAAGGTTAAAGACAAGATAGAGGCATTAAGAGATTTTTTCAATACAAATTATCCTACAGCTAAATTCAAGACGTTTGTTCCAGATGCTAAAAATTATCGTGATGAAATTGATTTAGCCATCCCGAAGAAGGGAGTGGATCTCCTTATCGTTCCTAATAAAAAGACGAATGTGTTCAGTCGGATATTCCGTCCGACAATTGCTCACAAATCTCTTTTTGAAAGAGATATGCCTATGCTTGTCATTCCGGTGTAGGCAGGCGTTAGGTTTCAGGTGTTAGGTATAGAGGCATTAACCATTAACCATTTCCAATTAAACATTTCCCATTACCCATTTAAAATGATATATCCATCTAATTTTGAATCAAAAATTGGATTTGACCATTTGCGCGTATGTATTTCGGATAAATGCAATAGTGCAATGGGAAAGGAAGAAGTGGCGAAAATGTCATTTTCTTCCGATTTCAATTATATAAGAAAAGAGCTTGGTTGTGTGAATGAAATGATGCGGATTATTTCCGAACAGCAACCATTGCCATTGGATAATATTCACGATGTATTGCCGTTTTTGACAGAAATCAGGGCTGAGGGATCGTACATGACAGCCGAGCGTCTTTATAGACTCATGAGGATGCTCATGATGATGGCGGAGGTGTCGTTATTTTTCAAATCGGTAAAAGATATTGAATCCGGAGAGTCTCCATATCCGAATCTTGACGGAGAATTTTCGGAAATCGCGTTGTTCCCCTCGATCGTTTCAGAAATTGATAAATGTGTAAATAAATTTGGAGAAATCAAAGATAACGCGTCTCCGGAATTATATGATATTAGAACACAGATACGATCTGCCTCCGGGTCGATGCAGCGAGCAATGAGGAGGGTGCTTGACCGGGCGATGGCAAATGGTATTGTTGACAAAGACGCTTCACCATCCATTCGTGACGGCAGGATGGTAATCCCGGTCACCGCCGGCAATAAACGTGGAATCCAAGGAATAATCCATGATGAAAGTGCAACGGGCAAGACAGTGTTTATAGAGCCTGCCGAGGTTGTGGAAGCAGGAAATCGACTGAGAGAACTGGAGATGGATGAACGGAGAGAGATCATTTCTATATTGCGGGGAATTGCAAGTGCGATAAGACCGCATATCGATGATATCTCTAATTCATGCCATGTTATAGGCAGACTTGATTTTATCAGGGCTAAGGCTATTTTTGCCATAGAGCTTGATGCGCAATTGCCTCATATCGAAGATAGGCAGGAGATTGAATGGTATCATGCCGTTCATCCGGGGCTATTCCTTACATTGAAACCTCAGGGGCGAAATGTCGTTCCATTGAATCTTACGCTTGGAAAGGACCGGAGGATACTTATCATTTCCGGACCCAATGCCGGTGGGAAGTCTGTGTGTCTGAAGACAACGGCTGTGGTGCAATATATGATGCAGTGCGGGGTGATGCCAACAGTTTACAGTAATTCGCATATGGGAATATTCAAAAGCGTTTTCATAGACATAGGAGATGAACAATCTTTTGAAAATGACTTGAGTACCTATTCCTCACATTTGCGAAATATGAAGTTTTTTATAACTCATACAGACAACCGGTCTTTGATACTTGCGGATGAGATGGGTTCCGGTACTGAGCCGCAAATCGGAGGTGCGCTTGCGCAGGCGATATTACAGAGCATTGGTGAAACCGGATGTATGGGAATTGTTACGACCCATTATCAGAATCTTAAGACATTTGCCGACTCTACTCCTGGATTTGTCAATGGTGCGATGCTATATGACAGGCAGCATCTTCAGCCTACATTCGAATTGTCTGTAGGTAATCCCGGTAGTTCCTTTGCACTTGATATCGCAACAAAGATTGGTTTGCCTCATGAGGTGATAGAGAATGCGAAAGAGATTGTCGGGAGCGATTACGTTAATCTTGACAAATACCTTTCAGAAATTGCACGCGACCGGAGATATTGGGCAAATAAAAGACAAAATATCAGAGAGAAAGAGAATAAGCTTGATTCTCTTCTATCAAAATATGAAGAAACGGCGGGAGATCTGAAGGCCCAAAGGAAGGCTATTATAAACGATGCCAGAAAAGAAGCAAAGGAACTTCTTGCCGGGGTGAATGCGCGAATCGAACGCACCATTCTTGAGATTAGAAATGTAGAGGCTGAGAAAAAGAAAACTAAAGAGTTACGTCGTCAGCTTGAGGAATTTAAAAAGAATGTGACAGAAGAAGAGGATACATCGGTCTCCTCAGGATTGCCTAAAGCACTTGCTCCTCTTAAACATAAGAGCAGGAATAATACATCAAAAGCAAAGAAAGACAGTGCGGTTAAGGCAAGTATTACAAAAGAGATATCAGCAGGTGAATACGTAAAGATGGACAATGGCTCTATGACAGGAAAAGTTCTATCTGTCAATGGTAAGAAAGCGGAGGTTGCATTCGGGTCTTTACGTACTATTGTTGATATTTCAAAATTGAGATTGTCATCGAAACCAAAGGAAAACGCATTGAGCGCGATTTCTTCGATATCATCTTTAACATCATCTGAAAGTAGGCAGAGGCAGCTGAATTTTAAGAACGAGATAGATGTTAGAGGGATGCGGGCCGATGAGGCTCTTCAGGCTGTGACTTATTTTCTTGATGATGCGATTCAGTTCAGTGCGTCAAGAATCCGTATACTCCATGGCACTGGGCACGGCATTTTGAAAACTTTGATTCGGGAACAATTGAGAGCTAACAATGCAGTGCGGCATTTCGAGGATGAAGATGTTCGGTTCGGCGGCGCCGGAATTACGGTTGTAGATTTGGAATAATGGAAAGCATGTTGTAATTTTGCGTTTCGAAAATTCTGTAAGGATGAAGCGTTTTAAATATACCCCACTATGGATGTTGCTTTCGCTTGCTTTGATAGTAATCCTTGTTGTGGCATTTCTCGATGATGTAAAGATAGGGGAGTGGACAGTTAAGAAAGCTCCCATATCTGATTGTTTGCTTAAAGATGAGTCCAATACATTTCTTGCGATTGAAGAGATGGAAGATAGCGTCAACTTGGAAAAAAAGCAACCGGAAATAATAAAAACGGATTCCCTTCCTCAGTCTATATTTATTTTTGGAGATTCAATGACGTTTAACTTAGCATTGCGTCTTGCTCAATATGCCAAGCAAAACGGACATACAATCCATTCGGTAAATTGGGATTCAAGCAATACAAAAATCTGGGCTGAACATGACACCCTTGCATATTATATCGACAAGTATCATCCCACGCAGATTTTTATATCGCTTGGCAGCAATGAGTTGTATTATAAAGATCCGACAACTCGTGCTCCTTATGTAAAGAAAATTCTTGAAGTGATAGATACAATACCTTATATATGGATTGGTCCACCTAACTGGAAAGAGGATACAGGAATAAATGATATGCTACAGCAAATATGTAAAAAGAGGTCGTTTTTTAGGTCGGAAGGTATGACATTTAAAAGAAAAAAAGACAACATACATCCCACAAGAGAGAGTTCGGCTCTGTGGATTGATAGCATAATGCGGTGGTTGCCTAAGTCTTCGCATCCGTTTGTGGCGAATGTGCCTTCCGATTCCATCGGCAGATCGAATCCGAATATTGTATTTCTTAAAGCTTTAAATAAGTAGAATCTCAACCTTGCGCAAATTATGTTTGAGGATTTGATGCAGAATTCAGAACTTGTGTTGCATAACCTGTGCAATATGTTGAAGTATGATCCTGAAGCTCCGATGTTGTTTTCAAGCGGGCTCTTCTGGATTTTATTTTTAGTATTCATACCGGTCTATGCTGCTCTGAAGAAGAGCCGTATGCAAATGATCGTGTTTGTAGTTATGTTTTCTCTATATTTTTATTATAAGTCAAGTGGTTTCTTCTTTTTGATGCTCATCGGGACCTCTTTGATAGATTGGATTGTTTCAAAAGCAATATTCCGGGTTAACGATAAAGTTGCGAAAAAGTCATTGATGTGGTTTTCAATCCTGCTGTCTCTCTCGATATTGGGATACTTTAAATACGCAAACTTTTTCTTATGGAACTGGAATCAGATGGTGGAAGGGAATTTCCAACCTCTCGATATCATCCTTCCGGTAGGAATATCTTTCTATACATTTCAGTCAATATCATATGTCGTGGATGTTTACAAAGGTAAAATCAAGCCTACATCCACGTGGCTGGAGTATCTATTCTTTTTATCGTTTTTCCCGGCTCTTGTGGCAGGCCCTATTGTAAGGGCGGATTATTTTCTACCTCAGCTTGAAAAGAATGAAGAGGCAACTAAGACAGACATTTATGGCGGCCTATGGCTTATAATTGTAGGTATCGTTAAAAAAGCTCTTATCGCAGACTATATATCACAGTTCAATGACCTGATATTCAATGAACCTTCATTATATACGGGTTTGCAGACGTTGATGGGAGTTTTAGGGTATACCATGCAGATATATTGTGACTTTTCCGGTTATTCCGATATGGCAATAGGACTTGCATTAATAATGGGTTTCAAATTGGGAATAAATTTTGATTCTCCTTATCAGAGCAGGAACTTGACGGAATTCTGGCGACGCTGGCATATTTCATTGTCTTCATGGTTGAGGGATTACGTTTATATTCCATTAGGTGGAAACCGTAAGGGGACTATCCGTACATACGTCAACAATTTTTTGACTATGCTTATTGGCGGTCTTTGGCATGGGGCAGCTTGGAAATTTGTATTTTGGGGCGCAATGCACGGGGTTGGACTTGCAGTGCATAAAGCAAGTAAACCTATATTAAATAAGATACCGGATAATTTTATCACAATATTCATATTCTGGCTGATTACTTTCATATATGTATCGTTACTGTGGGTATTCTTTAGAGCGGCATCATTTGAGGATTCTGTTCTGATCATACGGAATATATTTATTGACTTTAACTGGAATCAGCTTCCGCAGTTCTTCGAGGCTCGAAAAGTATGGTGCATAATGATGCTTGCACTCACTATTTTCCATTTTGTTCCTCAGCGTTGGGCTGATGCTTGTCAGTATGCATTTATAAAGAGTCCTTGGATTTTGAAACTCCTGGTATTTCTTGGGGTGGTTCAGTTGGTGATTGAATTCATGTCGGAAGAGGTTGCACCTTTTATCTATTTTCAATTTTGAATTTATATTTTATTCAATTTATTTGATTGATATTCAGGCAAATTTAAAAATGATGGAAATTTTCTTGAAAAATTCTTTCTAAAATATTTGCACAGAAATAGAATTTGATATAACTTTGCACTCGCAAACGAGAAAACAATGTTGTAAAACATAAAACGAAAGTTTGAAAGTTTTCTTTGTTAGCAACGAACAATGACATAATGCTACCAAGACAAGCAGCGAGACTGATTAACCGGA
>CAJTZS010000017.1 GCA_910584055.1 uncultured Muribaculaceae bacterium
TAACGGATTAAACACTCGGCTCCTCGGAGCCACTAAAAAATAACCGAAGTATTGTTCATATAATCACGGCACATATAGAGGGTCTGTTTCAGCGGGTCAGCTTATTAATAAAGCTGATACGGATGGTCTCAATTTCTTTTGGAAGAAAGGAGTGCCTGTTTCGGGAGAGAAATTTATTGAATATAATGATGCTGAGGGTGGTTTGACAGGAGGTGCCAATACATGTATAAAGAAAGGGTTCCGGCATTACGAGGTTACACTTGCCGAAGGAGTAGTGGTCGATGTGTATATCACCCATATGAATACCTATAGTGGATCCGGCAATACTGAATCGAATGCATATGTCAAGGCGGTTCTCAGTCAGTTGCGCCAACTTCGGGATTATGTCATTGCCAACGTGAAGGCTAACAAACGACCCGCCATCGTTATGGGTGACACGAATATGCGTTACACTCGCCATAACATTAAGGCGAACCTTATTGACGCGATCCCATCTGATGTTATTTTCAACGATCCCTGGGTAGACTTTCATAGAAAAGGGGTATTCCCGGAATGGAATACAAAATCGCTTATGATACGCAGTATGTTTGCAGGTGATAAAGAGAACGATATCGTTTGTTGCGATAACCAACGTGGGGAGGTCGTGGACAAAATATGGTATTTCAACTGTAAAGGAGCAAGCATAAGCCTGACCGCAACAGGGTTGAGGAACGATGATTCAGCAAACTTCGTGAAAACCGCTTCTGATGTAAGCTATAGCGGCATAACAGCAGAAGACGAGAATGGGAATATAAGTCAGAATGCGAGTGTGACCTATAGCAAGAAAGTTGGAATCGCTGATCATTTCCCGGTTGTGGCTGATTTCAAATGGATCTACAAAAAGACAAAATAAATTTTGCTGTCGTTGCAAGCAACAACAGCTCCGCCATTCGGCTGTGGACCCAGAGCAAGTTATTTAATGAAGATCCAAATATAAATTTTCCAAATATACAATTATAGACATAGATAGTTGCGTGATTCTCTTTCTATGTCGGGAACGAGGGGCGATGCGAATCGACCCTCGTTTCTTTTACTTGGGTTTACAAATTGGTTTCTTTCAGAATAGGCAGGCGAGCCGGAAGGTTATGAATGCGAATATCCAGGCAAGCGAAGTGTTATACACCACTGAGAAGAGAGAGTATTTCCATGAGCCTGTTTCACGGGCGATTGCGGTCAATGTTGCGATGCACGGGAAATACAGGAGCACAAACACCATGAATGCTAATGCGGATGCCGGAGTGAACGGAGCTTTCCCGGTCAGTTTGGAGGGTGTTTTCAATCTTTCCGATAGCATGTCTGCGTCATCATCGCCGACATAGAGAACACCAAGTGTGGAAACAACTACTTCTTTGGCGGCTGATCCGGCAATCAACGATACGCAAGATTTCCATCCTAATTCCATGGGACGCACCATAGGTTCTACAAACCTGCCTATTCCTCCCAGAATAGAGTGGCTCTGCTGATATTCTGTCAGGATAATGTTTTCAACTTGCTGAGGTGTCATTGTTTTTACATATGAAGTCGGCATATCTTCCATTGCTTCTGTGACATATGTCTCCGGTATATCCTCAAAGTCATAGTGCGGGAAATAGGAGAGTGCCCATATTATTATGGACGCGACGAGGATCAATCCTCCCATTTTTCGCAGGTATTGTTCCGCCTTCGACCACATGTTTCTTAAAGTCGCTTTCATGGTCGGCATCCTGTAGGGTGGAAGTTCCATTACAAACGGGGTTTCGTCTGCCTTGAACCAGAACTTACGCATCAGTTTGGCGGTTAGCACTGCAATCGCAATTCCAAGGGTATATAAACCTACAAATATCCATGCCCCGTAATCTGGGAAAAACGCTCCGACAAGAAGGACATAAATCGGGATTCTTGCCGAGCAGCTGATAAAAGGATTTATAAGTATGGTAATAAGCCTACTTGATTTGCTTTCTATTATCCTTGTAGACATGATGGCGGGAACATTGCAACCGAATCCCATCACAAGTGGGATGAACGACTTTCCATGCAAACCCATGCGGTGCATGAGCTTGTCCATGATGAATGCCACACGTGCCATGTATCCCGAATCTTCCATAAAGGATATAAAGGCATACAGAATCAATATATTAGGCAAGAATACCACAACTCCGCCGACTCCTCCTATTATACCGTCGAGTATGAGGTCTTTCAGCGGTCCATCCGACATGGCTTTTGAAATCAAGCCTGACAGCCATGCAACAAGTTGTTCAATCCATTCCATCGGATATGAACCAAGCTTGAATGTAGCCCAGAACATCAGCCACATCACAAGAAGGAACAGAGGGAAGCCGAATAGCTTATTAGTGACGAACGCATCAATTATCTTGGTGGATTTTTCTTCTTTAGCCAAAGAACCTTCCATGTTTTCCTTGAGCGCCCCTTGGATAAAACCGTATTTCTCTGCTGCGACAGCAGATGGTATGTCTTCATGCAGCTGTTTATAGATACGTTCATTTTCCTCATCCCTGATTCTTTTCCATTCAGTGTATTGGGGGTTGTCCTTAAGGATATCCTCTATTTCGGGATCTTTCTCCAGGAACTTGATTGCAAGAAATCTTGGTGAAAACTGATGAGAGACACTCAAATCTTTCTTGAATTCATCTTTAAGTCTCCCGACTGCGGTCTCAATTTCCGGACTCATCCTTACGTGAATGTGGCGCGTGTCCGGATTCCTCATTTCGTAAACTTCGATTATAGTGTCAAGCAGTTTCTCAATACCGTATCCCGTAGCGGCTACGGTGGGCACAACGGGCACGCCGAGCATCTTTCCAAGATTCGAATAGTCGAGTTTGACACCGCTTTTCTGCAGCTCGTCATACATATTAAGGTCAATAACCATTGACCGGTTCATGTCGATAAGCTCAGTCGTGAGATATAGATTGCGTTCAAGGTTGGAAGCCACTACAACGTTAACAATTACGTCAGGAGTCTCTTCCCTCAGATAACGCATCACATATAATTCTTCAGGGGAATAGGCCGACAAAGAATACGTGCCCGGAAGGTCTACAATGTTGAATCTATACCCATTGTGTTTCAACGTTCCCGCTTTTGCACCGACTGTAACCCCTGCATAGTTTCCCACGTGCTCGTGAGCGCCGGATACACGATTAAATAAAGATGTCTTGCCGCAATTGGGATTTCCTATCAAGGCAACGTTGATTATTTTATCGCGCCTGAGCCGGCATGATGATTCTGCATCATGTTCTTCAGTGACAGCATCGGCTGAGACATGTGAAGTCTCCCAATGTTCCAGCAGTTCCACTTCAATAAGTTCAGCCTCTGCCCGACGAAGAGACACTTCATAATCCATAAGTGCATACTTCACCGGATCCTGCAAAGGAGCGTTGAGAATTACTCTTACCTCGCGCCCCCTGACGAATCCCATCTCCATCACGCGCTTACGGAAAGCTCCGTGACCTAAAATTTTGGTTACGACCCCGGTTTCACCCGGCTTTAGTTCTGATAATCTCATTTCGATTACAAAATTAATTCTTAATCCGCAAAAACGTATGTCAAAAACGTGATATTTATGAAAAATACCTACTTTTAGGTATTACGGGAGGATGTTGCAAAACACGGGTAATTGCCTCTCAAATTGTAGGGATGCACCATGGTGCATCCGCCAACGACATAATAATCAGGTGTCTTTCATCGGATGCTCCGGGGAGCATCCCTACATTTGAGAGTAATGCAACACCCTTTCAAGATGCGAAGAAGCTCCGTTGCATGGCAGCGGAGCTTCTTTTATAACAGAAAAATGATAACTCTTGTTATTTGTTTTCCGAATGAGTTTTCAGATATTTGTCGAGGAAACGGAAGAATGTGCGTTGCCAGAGGATAGCGTTCTGAGGCTTAAGCACCCAATGGTTTTCATCCGGGAATACGAGCATTTCAGCTTCGAGACCGTGCATTTTTGCGGCATTGAATGCCTGCATGCCCTGAGAGGCAAGGATACGGTAGTCAAGTTCTCCAACAGTGATCAGCATCGGGGCAGTCCAATTGTTGACAAAACGATGGGGTGAGTTAGCATAAGTACGCTGTGCGACAACATTCTCTTTATCCCAATAGGGTCCGCCAAGGTCAAAGTCCGCGAACCACATCTCCTCCGTTTCAAGGTATTGGGCTTCAACATTGAAAATGCCGGCGTGGGCGATAAGGGCAGCATAGCGGCCGTCGTTGTGTCCTGCGAGCCAGTAAACAGAAAATCCGCCGTAGCTTGCACCGATTGCACCGACATGGTCTGCGTCAACATATGGACGACTTTTTATATAATCTGTTGCAGAGAAATAATCCTGCATGTTCTGACCGCCGTAATCTCCGGAAATCTGACGGTTCCATGCCGTTCCGAAGCCGGGAACGCCATGACGGTTGGGGGCAATGACCACATAACCGTGCGCCGCCATTATCATAAAGTTCCAGCGATAGCTCCAGAACTGGCTTACAGCCTGTTGCGGACCGCCCTGACAATATAGGATTGCAGGATATTTCTTGTTGGGGTCGAAATCCGGAGGGAGGATCTCCCAACATGTCATCTGACCACCATCTGTTGTGGGGACGATGACTTTATTCACATCGCCTAACTTGAGTTGGTCAAGAAGCTCCTTATTTACTGAAGTCAACTGCTTGCACTCTGTCTGACCTTTGGTGATGAGGAATATTTCGTTTGGCTCGCGCATGGAATGACGCATCGCTATGGCGGCATTGTCTGCCACCGGAGCAACCCCTACGAAATCGAACTGTCCGTTAGCCACGGTGTCGATTGCGCAAGTGTTCACGTCAATTGTGAAAACAGGAGAAACGCCTTGATAGTAGCCTGTGAACCAGATGGATTTTCCATCCTTTGCCCAAGCGACCTGTTCGGGCCAGTAATCCCAATTTTCAGTCAAGTCACGTGTGTTGCGGCTCTTCATGTCCATAACCATGAGGCGCTTTTTATCGCTCTCATACTTCGCAGTGGGCATTGACAGCCATGCAAGGGAATTTCCATCGGGAGAGAATACGGGATCTGTGTCATAGCCGGGATATCCTTCGCCTGTCAGCAATTCGGTCTTGCCGGAGGCGAGATCGTAAAGGTATAGATTCGAATCTGTTGAGAAAACATAATCCATACCTTTATATTTGCGGCTTACATATACCAATTTTGAGCCGTCAGGACTCCAGGCAAATGATTCGGCCCCGCCAAACGGACGCATCGGACATTCAAAAGGTTCACCCTCCATGATATCTTTTGCATTCTTCACTTCGCCATCAAAGTCTGCAACGAAAGGATGAGGAATCTTGGTGACCCATTCATCCCAATGTTTGTAACCAAGATCGTCGATTACCCGACCGGAAGTTTTGGGAAGATCTTTGAAGAGTTCCTCGTCATTCTTGTTATAGTCATCTATTGCCGATGCAAAGACAACGTGCTTGCCGTCAGGACTTATTTTGAAGCATTCAATGCCATTGCCTTCAGAAGAAAGTCTCTTTTCTCCTGTTCCGTCGGCGTTTATACTGAATAACTGCACGGCATCAGTGTCTTTGTCATGACGGAGGAAAGCTATTTTCTTGCCGCCGTCTATCCACTGCAGATTATTTTCCGAACCTGCTGTCTTTGTCAGACGGGTCATATTGCTTCCGTCTGCATCCATGATATAAATTTCTGAATTCCCCTTGTTTAACTGAATGTCTTCATAAGTAAGGGTAAAAATAATCTTGGTTCCGTCGGGAGAAGGTGTGGCTTCTGAGATTCTTCCAAAAGCTTCAAGCACTTCCGGAGTCATCATGCCGTCGGTGATAGTAACTTTCGGCTTTTCAATGATAGTCCCGTCGGCTTTATCCTTGCTGCAGCTTCCGAGAGCCGATAATGCTACGATTGCACTCATCGTAATTTTAAATTTGTTCATAAATGAGATTATTTGGTTGTTATTGATGTTTCGTTCTTCTTTTAGAGTTTACACGCGATTTGGGGTTATTCTCCTTGTTCCCGTAGTTTCTGTGTTCAGTTTTATTCCGGGCGGGATATAAGATATCTATAAGATCCGGTCTGTGCAGACGGCGGAGTGAATCGATTATGACGCCGCGGGATTCGGGCTTATACCAGAAAAAGAATTGGCGCTGGGCGAGTTTTTCTTTTTCTGTGCGCGCGGTGAATATCTTTTCTCCCGTATAAGGATGATAGCCGGAATAATAAATCTCCGTGGCGACGGTCATAGGAGTCGGGGTGAAGTCCTGCACCTGTTCGAGATGGAAATCCAGTTCCTTTGTTATGCATGCCAGTTCCGCCATGTCTTCCTCCCTGCACCCCGGATGGGAAGATATGAAATATGGAATAAGCTGCTGGCGAAGGCCATGTTTTTTATTTGTTTCATCGAAGATCCTTTTGAATTTCCTGAACAATTCAAAGGATGGTTTTCTCATCACGTTCAATACATTATCCGATGTGTGTTCCGGAGCGACTTTAAGCCTTCCGCTTACATGATCGATGATAAGCTCCATGAGATACTGTCTGTTCGCAACTCGCGCTTTCTCTGTTTTTGCCGGAGCCATGGCAAGGTCATATCTAACGCCGCTCCCTATGAAAGATTTTTTGACTCCGCAGATGGAATCGACCGAATGATATATGTCAAGAAGAGGGGAGTGGTCATTGTTAAGATTCGGACACGGTTTAGGATGCAGACATGATGGCCTGACACATTTTTCGCAGATTTTTTTATCGAGACCGCCCATGGCATACATGTTTGCCGACGGCCCTCCAAGATCTGAAATATATCCTTTGAAATCCGGCATTGAGCATACTTTCCTCACTTCCATTAAGATGGAATCCTTTGATCTTGACGCTATGAACTTGCCCTGATGGGCAGATATCGTGCAGAATGCACAGCCGCCGAAGCATCCTCGGTGCATATTTACCGAATGCCTGATCATATCGTAAGCCGGTATGTGCTTGCCACGGTATCTCGGGTGCGGCATCCGCGTATACGGGAGATCAAAGGATGCATCCATCTCTTCCTGTGTCATAGGTGGATACATCGGATTGATACGGATCATTCTCTCACCCGTTTTCTGCCATATCACGTTACCGTGGTATTTGTTGGATTCCTCCTCTATATGCTTGAAGTTTAATGATTGAACCTTTTTGTTTTTCAGACATTCTTCATAACTTCTCAGCACTATGTCTTCATCACCCGGAATCTCATCGGAAAAGAATACCGTTTGAGGAATATCCGTGATCTCCTTGATGTCAGCTCCGGCTTCTATCCTTTTTGCGAGTTCAACTACCGGACGTTCCCCCATGCCATAAACAATCATGTCGGCACAACTGTCTGCAAGTATGGAAGGCCGGAGACGGTCAAGCCAATAATCATAGTGAGAAACCCGCCTCAGTGATGCTTCTATTCCACCTGCAATAACCGGAATGTCGGGGTATAGCTTCTTTAGTATATCCGAATATACAATTGTGGGATAGTCAGGGCGCATACCATGGCGACCTCCGGGAGTGTATGCATCGTCATGACGCATGCGGCGGTTGGCGGTATAATGGTTTACCATTGAATCCATCGCACCCGCAGACACCCCGAAAAACAAACGTGGTTTCCCTAATTTCTTGAAATCACGCAGGTCGTCGCGCCAGTTGGGTTGCGGAACAATGGCAACCTTATAACCTGATTTCTGAAGCACCCTGCCGATTACTGCCGCACCGAAAGAGGGGTGATCCACATAGGCGTCTCCTGAAAACAATATTATGTCTGCCTGTTCCCATCCGAGATCTTCCATCTCGTCACGCGATGTTGGAAGATACATTTTTTTAGGAGGGAGAGGAAGGTTATATTCTGTCGTAGGCGATTTTATGCTTTTGGTTTCTTTAGCCATCCTTAGAGCTTTTTAATAGATTCAAGCCGGTCTTTAAGTTTTAACATCTCGTCACGCAACTGGGCGGCCTCGATGAAGTCTGTGCGCTTGGCGGCTGCAACCATGCGGGCATTAAGCTTGTCAATTTGTTGGCTGAGTTCATCCGGAGCCATGTATCCGATAACGGGATCTGCCGCAACGTCCACTTTATGTTCCTCTTCATAATATGGTTTGGGAGCAGATGCCTTACGTGTATCTTTACGTGGGTTGCTTTTGGCTGCGTTTCTTTTGTTCTCGCCCTTTTCGGAAGATTCGTAAATTTCGATGAGATCGTTCCCTGATTTCTTGACAATCGGGGTCGGTGTGATCCCATGTTCCTCATTGTAGAGCATCTGTTTCTTGCGTCGTCGGTCGGTCTCGTCAATCGTGCGCTGCATGCTGTCGGTGATTTTGTCGGCATACATAATCACCTTTCCGTGAACATTCCTCGCCGCTCTTCCTGCAGTCTGAGTCAAAGACCTGTGATTGCGCAAGAAACCCTCCTTGTCTGCATCAAGGATTGCAACAAGGCTTACCTGCGGCAAATCAAGGCCCTCGCGGAGAAGATTGACACCGATCAGTACGTCATAGACTCCTTGGCGCAGGTCTTCAAGAATTCGTATGCGTTCGAGGGTGTCAACATCGCTGTGGATGTACGCGCTGCTTACACCCCACTTTATCAGATGGTCGTTAAGTTCCTCAGCCATACGTTTGGTAAGGGTGGTGACCAACGTGCGCTCACCGGCCTCGATTCTCAGACGTATCTGCTCCATCAGGTCGTCAATCTGATTCATGGTCGGACGAATCTCTATTTCAGGGTCGAGAAGACCGGTGGGGCGGATAACCTGCTCAGTGAAAATACCTTCGGTCTGTTGTAATTCATAGTCACCCGGAGTGGCGCTTACATATATAGCCTGATTGGTGAGTCGTTCAAACTCATCGAATTTCAGAGGTCGGTTATCGATAGCAGCCGGTAAACGGAAGCCGTACTCCACAAGATTCATCTTGCGGGAGAGGTCACCGCCGTTCATGCCCCTGATCTGAGGCAGCGTAACATGGCTCTCGTCAATTATAGTCAGGTAGTCTTTGGGGAAATAATCCAGCAGACAGAACGGGCGCATTCCCGGTTCCCTGCCGTCGAAATATCTTGAATAATTCTCAATGCCGCTACAGTGTCCCAGTTCCTTGATCATTTCGAGATCATACGTGACACGCTCCCGAAGCCGTTCGGCTTCAAGAATCTTACCCTCGTTCCTGAAGAACTCGCATTGCGAACCAAGGTCCACGGCAATCCGGTCAATGGCTCTGGCTGTGTTTTCTTTTGACGACACGAAGATATTTGCAGGGTAGATGTTGAATCCCTCCAATTCTGTGAGGACTGCACCGGAATCCGGATCGACGGTCTGGATGCTTTCGATTTCATCTCCCCAGAAAACCACTCGTAACTGGATATCCTCGAAAGAAAGGAGAATATCCACTGTGTCGCCTTTAACGCGGAACTGTCCGCTCCTAAGTTCTACCTCAGTGCGCGAATATAAGGAATCCACAAGTTTGCGGAGAAATGCATTTCTGGAAATTCTGTCTCCTTTCCTGATATTTACAACGGTCTGTGCGAAATCTTGTGGATTACCCATACCGTATATGCAGCTTACGCTCGACACGACAACAACATCGCGTCTGCCGGAAAGGAGCGCTGCAACCGTGGAGAGTCTGAGCTTCTCGATCTGATCGTTGATCATCAGATCCTTTTCTATATATTTATCCGAAGAAGGGATGTATGCTTCCGGCTGATAGTAGTCGTAGTAGCTTACGAAATACTGCACCGAATTTTCAGGAAAGAAGTTTTTAAATTCGGAATATAGTTGAGCGGCAAGAGTCTTGTTGTGAGAAAGGATAAGGGTAGGACGTTTCACTTGCTGTATGACATTTGCCATGGTGAATGTCTTACCACTACCCGTGACTCCGAGAAGAGTCTGATGACTCATTCCCTGTTTCACGCCTTCCACAAGTTCGGCGATAGCCTCCGGCTGGTCGCCTGTGGGTTTATATTCGGAAGTAAGTTTGAAATCCATAATCTGCAAA
This sequence comes from uncultured Muribaculaceae bacterium, assembly GCA_910584055.1. Classification (GTDB taxonomy): domain Bacteria; phylum Bacteroidota; class Bacteroidia; order Bacteroidales; family Muribaculaceae; genus Lepagella. Next base: position 10,018 of record CAJTZS010000017.1, read on the forward strand.
TATAATAATTCTGCACCATATCTCAAAGAGCGTTCCCGAATTTCACATGAAACAGAGATAAATTCACATTTATCTCACTGAACATTATTCCTCGCAGAGCCGCAGAGTGGCAGAGCCTTCATATCTGGTTTCAGAGGTCGTTTCCACTCCTGCCGAGGAGCGGAGCTTGTCGCTAAAATCGCCGCGGCATACTCTGGCACTCTGCCGGGAGTATACGACCCTAAAAAAGACAGTGTCGATTCTTTGCGTCCTCGGCTACTCTGCGAGGAATAAAGTTCAGTGCGATAAATAGGAATTTAATGTCGTTTTTGATTTTCCTTGGAAAGAACGTTTTGTTCAGGATTGTAAATGTGTCTGTGTGAAATTTGGAAAGGTGAATAAAATAGGTTAACTTTGCAAATTGAAATAAAAAGAAACATTTGCATTAAATATATAAGACAATGAGAAAAAATGTTGTAGCAGGCAACTGGAAAATGAACACCACTCTCGAAGAGGGAGTAGAGTTGGCAAACCAGATCAATAGCCTTCTTAAGGGTAAAACAGTGAATTGCGATGTAGTGGTCTGCGTTCCTTTCACTCATCTTACAAGCGTAAACGCGGTTCTTGAACCGGAACTTGTAAAGCTTGGCGCCGAAAATTGCTCAGAGCATGAGAAAGGCGCTTATACAGGTGAAGTCAGCGCAGCGATGGTTAAATCTACAGGTGCAACTCACGTCATCCTCGGTCATAGCGAGCGTCGTCAGTATTTCGGAGAGAATAACGAACAGCTTCTTGCAAAAACAAAATTGGCTCTTGCTAACGGTCTTACTCCTATTTTCTGCGTAGGTGAGGTTCTTGAGGAGAGAGAGAACGGTAGCTTCAATGAGGTTGTCAAAGGACAGGTTGAGGCTCTTTTCGAACTCAGTGCTGAGGATTTCGGTAAAATCATCATCGCATACGAACCCGTCTGGGCTATCGGCACCGGCAAAACAGCTACAGCAGAGCAGGCACAGGATATGCATGCCCACATCCGTAAGGTTGTTGAGGAAAAATATGGCAAACAGGTAGCAGAGGATACATCAATCCTCTATGGCGGCAGCTGCAAACCTACCAACGCCAAGGAGCTTTTCGCGAAACCGGATGTTGACGGTGGACTTATAGGCGGTGCGGCTCTTCAGGCTGAGTCATTCCTCGGCATCATCGAGGCTTGCTAATTCCATTATATTAAGACGGCTTAAAGCCGTAATAAGCTGACTATGAAAATATCGCTAAGCAATATAATAGCGGCATTACTGATATTGACTGCAACCGGGGGATTCTCTCTCCCGGTTGTGGCTCAATCTGAAACGCAGTCTACTGAGGAAAAAAGAAATCCGGTAGAGATTATACAGCGCGAATCGAATGGTAATGTCACAATAACAATTCCTGAGAATATCCTGGAATTGATCATGTCCGACAGTGATTCCCAGAAAAAGGTCACAGGACCGGTGATCAAACCCGGCATAAATAAAATGACCGGTTACCGGATTCAGGTCTTTAGTGACGGACGCAGTCAGCATTCTCTTGAGTCCAGGGCAAAAGCCCGTGGAAGTGCAATTGTCTCCCGTTTCCCGAAATACAGGGGACAGATATACACTTTCTCAAGTTCACCCAACTGGTACACTCGCGTTGGAAATTTTAGAAATTCTAATGAAGCGGCCACCGCGCTTGCAGAACTTAAAAGAGCATTCCCTCAGTTTGCATCGGAGATGCGGGTTGTAAAGAGTCCGATTGTAATTATCAAATGATGATGTTGACAAGAATTTGAAATGGGACGTATAGAAAATCATAACGAAGATCTTGTGGCTCAGATTGCAGAGCATTATTCAGCAATCCTTAGGCTTGTCGGAGAAGATCCGGAACGCGAAGGTTTGAAGAAAACTCCGGTAAGGGCAGCCAAGGCAATACTCGACATAACATCCGGTTACCGCAATGATCCGCTGAAGATAGCGCGTCAGGCAATCTTTGAACATGGTGGTTCGCAGATGGTGATAGTGAAGGATATTGAGTTCTACAGTATGTGCGAGCATCATATACTCCCATTTTTCGGTAGAGTTTCAATCGGTTATATCCCCAAGGGGAAGATGATAGGCTTGTCCAAACTCGCAAGGATTGTAGACAATTTCGCCCGTCGTCTGCAGGTGCAGGAGCATCTCACGTCGCAGGTATGTCATTTGCTTGAGGAAGCGATGCCAACTGATGGCGTGATAGTATGTTGCACCGGCGAACATCTCTGCATGAAGATGCGTGGGGTGGAGAAACAGGATTCAGCTACAACCACATTCGATTACACCGGGCGTTTCGCAAAAGAACCCACGTTGCGCGAGGAGTTCATGCGGCTGTTAAAATGTTGAGAATATCCCTGGTACAAAGCTGGTAAGTATAGTTGGATGTAAATTAAAATAAATGAAGGAGTGCACTCGCACTCCTTCATTCGTTTATATATTTTATTGTAGTTTTTTAGAAACGGTTCACCTGATATTTGTTCCAGCCGTCCTTGAGGTAGGCGATTGCCTGCTCTGCGGCGGCAACCCCGGCGTTGAAGTTTGCCTCAGCCGTCTGGGCACCCATCTTCTTCGGGGTGAAAAATACGCGGGCTGCAAATTTCTGTTCGAATTCTTCAGCTGCATCCGGTTTGATGTCTGAAACATAACGAAGGTCGGGGCGTTCTTCGAGAGCCTTGATAAGTCCGGCTTCATCGATAACCTCTTTGCGGGCAGTGTTTACGAGCACACCGTTCTTAGGCATGAGCATCACGAGGTCGTATCCTATTGAATTGCGTGTTTCAGCAGTTGCCGGGATGTGGAGCGAAACGAAGTCATTGTTGGAGAAAAGTTCTTTAACGTCATGAAGCGGCTTGATGCCGTCAGCTTCCATCACGGCATCGTCAACAAACTTGTCGAGGGCTTCGATTTTCATTCCGAACCCTTTGGCTATGCGAGCCACATTGCGTCCAACCTGTCCGTATGCGTAAATACCGAGGGATTTCCCTTTTAGCTCAGAACCGGATTTTCCGTTATACTGATTACGGCACATCATAACCATCATTCCGAATACGAGTTCTGCTACGGCGTTTGAATTCTGACCGGGAGTGTTCATAACGCAAATTTTGCGTTCGGAAGCGGCCTCAAGATCGATATTGTCATAACCTGCTCCGGCGCGGACAATAACCTTAAGGTTTTTAGCGTGGTCAAGGAGCGCGCGGTCAACCTTATCGCTGCGAACGATAAGAGCATCGACATCGGCAATTGCCTGCACGAAATCTTCCCGTGTACCGCCTTCTACGAGTTTAAGCTCATTCCCCGATGCGTTTACAGTGTCGGCAATAGCTTTGACAGCAGCCGGTGCAAAAGGTTTCTCTGTGAATACCAATATTTTCATAGCGTCAAATTGATTGATTAATGTTTAGCTTCGAATTCTTTCATCGCGTCCACGAGCACCTTCACGCTTTCGAGGGGAAGTGCATTGTAAAGGGATGCGCGGAAGCCACCAACTGAACGATGACCCTTGATTCCGACGATACCTTTGGATGTCGCGAACTCCATGAAATCTTTTTCGAGTTCAGCGTAATCCGGTTTCATTACGAAGCATACGTTCATGATTGAACGGTCTTCCTCTGCCACAGTTCCCACGAAGAGTTTGTTTCTGTCTATCTCATCATAAAGCACGGCAGCCTTTTCGAGGTCGAGTTTCTCCATTGCCGCAACACCGCCCATTTCTTTATAATAACGCAGTGTCATCAATGCGGAATATATCGGAAGCACCGGCGGAGTGTTGAACATTGACCCTTTCTTGATGTGTGTGCGGTAATCGAGCATCGTCGGGATTTCGCGGCTGACTTTGCCGAGGATATCTTCCTTCACGATAACTATTGTCACACCGGCGGGGGCGAGGTTCTTCTGAGCACCGGCATATATGAGAGAATATTTGGTGGGATCGAACTGACGTGAGAAAATATCTGAAGACATGTCGCAGACTACAGGCACCGGTGTGTCGAAATCATGACGGATCTCGGTGCCGTAGATTGTATTGTTGGATGTGAAGTGGAAATAGTCAACGTCGGTGGGAATTGTAAAGTCTTTGGGGATATAGTTGAACTTGGTGTCTTCAGAAGATGCAAGGACATCAACCTCTCCGAAGATTTTAGCTTCCTTGATAGCATTTGTAGCCCATGTGCCTGTATTGATATACGCGGCTTTCTTGTTCAGGAGGTTGAAAGGAACCATGCAGAACTGCATGCTTGCGCCACCACCGAGGAAAAGCACGTGATAGTTCTCCGGCAGGTGAAGGAGCTCTTTGGTCAAGGCCACTGCTTCGTCCATTACAGCCTGGAACTGTTTGCTGCGGTGAGAAATCTCGAGGATTGAGAGACCCATGTCAGAGAAATCCTGAATAGCCTCAGCCGTTTTCTGGATAGTGTAAGGACTGAGGATACTGGGTCCTGCATAAAAATTGTGTTTCTTCATGATTGTTAAAAAAATATGGTTAATATGATTTTTGTGGCAAATATAATGTTAAAATTATTATGACAAAAATTTTTGAGGATAAAAAAGAGGATAGATGTTGGAAAACATCTATCCTCTTTGACATAATGTAAGAAGTTGTTTAGATTTATTATTTTGTTTCTTCGTCAAGACTCGGATTAAGTTTGCTCCATTCAGAGATAGGTGGCATGATACCGAGGGAGATAACTTCATCGCGCAGGGCGCATAGATGCTGATAGCTCTTTTCAAGGGCTGCATTCTCTTCGGGTGTGCCCTCCACAGTCTTGAATGTCACGCCATCTTTATTGATGGTTGTTTCCATAGCCATCATTATGTGACTGAATTTCTTGTCATTCACATATACTCCGGCGGGCCATTTGAATGCCGGGCCGCCCATTGCTGCAGCAATCATTTCTATGGAGAGGTATGCAGGACTCTGGAAAGAAGACCTTCCACGGAGATCGATAATGTTCTTGCCGCCCTGGATAACCCTCGTTTTCATCTCTTCCCATTCCTGTGCAGGTATGACTCCGGTTTCGATAAGCTCTTTCAAAGGTTTGCCATCAACGATAGTGGTTGATTCAAACACTGCCATCTGCTCGCCATGACCGCCATATGTCCTTGCGTTGGTAATCTTGTCAGGAGCGATCTTGAAATACTTGGCGAGTTCATTGCGGAGACGGGTGCTGTCGAGAGCTGCGAGGGTTGTCACGCAACTCGGTTTGACACCGGAGTAGAGGAGTGTTACGAGCCCTGTGATATCAGCCGGATTGAATATAACGACGATATGTTTTACATCCGGGCAATATTTCCTTACGTTCTTACCGAAGTCTTCCGCAATCTGTGCATTGCCCTTAAGCAGATCCTCTCTGGTCATTCCCGCTTTACGTGGAGCGCCACCCGATGAAACAATATATTTCGCATCGGTGAAAGCAGTTTCGATATCATCCGTATATGTCAGGTTTAATCCTTCGAAACCGCATTGCAGCAACTCTTCGGCAACGCCTTCAAGACCTTTTGCATATGGGTCGTAAAGACAAATATTTGGAGTAAGGTGCATCATGATGGCGGTTTGAGCCATGTTTGAACCGATCATGCCGGCTGCACCGACAATCAGCAGTTTTTCATCTGTAAGAAATTTCATATCGATAATCTTTGTTAAGTTGTTATAATTATAATGTAATATAAAATGGAATGTTTTGAAAAATTGATTAATTTTGCATTAATTAACATAGTATGGCAACAGCAAAGACAAAATCAGTATATTTCTGCAGCAATTGTGGATATGAGAGTCCCAAGTGGCTGGGAAAGTGTCCCGGTTGCGGAGAATGGAATTCCTTTGTGGAGGAGAGGGTGTCGGCAAAGCCGGGACGTAACGCAGGGAAAGGGCTTGTGAAAAGCAGCAAACCCCTGAAACTTTCCGAAATAGAGATCAAGGAGGACATGCGGATCAAGATGCCCTCTTCAGAACTTAACAGAGTGCTGGGGGGCGGACTTGTTGCCGGAAGCCTTACATTGATAGGAGGGGAGCCGGGAATCGGCAAGTCGACTTTGCTGCTTCAGAATATCCTGTCGATCCGTAACCGTAGGATTCTATATGTTTCGGGAGAGGAAAGTGCTTCTCAATTGAAATTGCGTGCCGATCGCCTCGGAAAGGTATCCGAGGATACTTTTATTCTTTGTGAGACAAATCTTGATAGCATTTTTACGCAAATAGAAAATGTTGACCCAGGGCTTATGATCGTCGATTCCATACAGACAATTTGCTCCAATGATATTGAATCGGCGCCGGGTAGCGTCTCGCAGGTGCGTGAATGCGCGGCATCTCTATTAAGGTATGCAAAGGAATCCGGAGTCCCGGTGATTCTTGTAGGACACATCAATAAGGATGGGGCTATAGCCGGGCCCAAGGTTCTGGAGCATATTGTTGACACAGTCCTTCAGTTTGAAGGCGACAGACAGTATCTTTACCGAATATTAAGATCCGTTAAAAACAGGTTTGGCTCCACCAATGAGATAGGTATATATGAAATGGTACAGAAGGGTCTCAAAGAGGTGAAGAATCCTTCGGAAATGCTGTTGTCCGAGAATCGTGACGAAGAGATGAGCGGCATAGCCATCGGGGTCACGATGGAAGGCATACGGCCATTTATGGTGGAAGTTCAAGCTCTCGTGTCTTCAGCCGCTTACGGCACGCCACAGAGGTCTGTGACAGGATTTGACCAGCGGCGTCTGAATATGTTGTTGGCAGTGCTTGAGAAACGCGCGAAATTCAAATTGTCGCAGAAAGACGTTTTTCTCAATATAGCGGGAGGGCTTAAGGTTGCCGATCCTACACTTGACATGGCTGTTGTTGCAGCAATCATGAGTTCAAATTTCGATATTCCTATTGACCGCAAGACTGCATTTGCCGGAGAAGTCGGACTGTCGGGCGAGATTCGCACAGTCACGAGAATAGAACAGAGGGTGTCGGAAGCACAGAAATTAGGTTTTGACACCATCATAATTCCTAAAGGTAATCTAAAAGGAATAAAAGATACGTTCAATATAAATATAATTGAAGTGGGAAAGGTGGAAGAAGTGTTTAAAAATATATTCAGCTGAAAATGGGAATAATAATAGACTATGAAAAAGTAGAGATTGAGAGGGCTGACCGTCTTGTAATGAAAGATGTGACGTTCTCGGTGGAGGAAGGAGAATTCTGTTATCTCGTTGGAAGAGTTGGCAGTGGCAAAAGTTCATTGCTCAAAACGATGTATGCTGATGTAGATATCGATCATGGAAAGAAAGCAGAAGTGTTGGGATATGATCTGCTGAATCTTAAAAGGAGTCAGATTCCATATCTGCGTCGTCATGTCGGCATTGTGTTTCAGGATTTTCAGTTGCTACAGGACCGTTCTGCTAAAGCGAACCTCAGGTTTGTGCTTGAGGCAACCGGATGGAAATCGAAATCTGATATAGAAGACAGGATAGAAGACGTGTTGAAAGCTGTCGGCATGGAAAACAAAAGTTATAAGATGCCTCATGAACTCAGCGGTGGCGAGCAGCAGCGAATTGTCATTGCCCGAGCGTTGTTGAACAAGCCGAAGCTCATTCTTGCCGATGAACCTACGGGAAATCTCGATCCACAGACAGGATATCAGATAGTAAGTCTTCTTCACAAACTGGCAGACGAGGGCCGCACTATTCTTATGGCAACGCATAATATGCAGATGGTTGAGGATTTTCCGGCTCGTGTCTTGCGCTGTAACGACAAAGAATTGTTGGGCTAATATGGTTTCATAACGTAAAAAAACACTTTTAAAGAAAAAAATCAGATAAAGTTTTAAATTAGTGAAAATATTATTTAACTTTGCATAACGTTGCACGCACGATGCAGGAAAGGTTATAATAACATATTCCGCTGTGCGACCATGAACTACACAGGTTAATAATTGAACCAATCTATATCATAAACAAAAGCTATTTGCAATGGCAGAAAAAAAAGAAACTCTTTTCGACGCGTTCTCACCTGTCTCCACTGAAGAGTGGAAGGCTAAGATTACCGCCGACTTGAAGGGTGCGGATTTCGACAAGAAACTTGTCTGGCGCACTAATGAAGGCTTTAATGTTCAGCCTTTCTATAGAAGGGAAGATATTGAAGGCCTTTCTACAATCGGTTCGCTCCCGGGCGAATTCCCCTATGTGAGAGGTACTCGCGACAACAATGACTGGCTTATCCGTCAGGAAGTGCAAGGAGCTACAGATGAAGAGCTCAACGCGCATGCCCGTCATATCCTTGACAAAGGTGCGGAGTCCCTCGGCTTCACTTTCCATCATGGTAAAGGTGACGCAGACCTTAATGTGATCCTCAAGGATATTGACCTTAAGAAGGTTGAAATCAACATTACATGCTGCCCCGGCAAAGCTGTGGCGGTTGCTGAGCAGCTTGTTGCAATCATCAAGGCTGCAGGCGCTGAAAAAGAATTCCGCGGATCAATCGACTATAATCCGTTCCGCCGTCTCCTCAAACATGGCCTTCCTTTCCCCAAGGACGCTGCAAAAGAGGGGAAAGCACTTTACGAAGCAGTAAAAGACGTGAAAGGTCTCCGTTGTTATGCTGTTGACAGCTTCATGTTCAACAACGCAGGAGCATTCATAACACAGGAACTCGGTTATGCCCTTGCATGGGGTGCTGAATGGCTCACCATGCTGACAGAAGAAGGGCTTACGGCTGATGAAGTTGCAGCTCGCGTGAAATTCAACATGGGCATCTCTTCCAACTATTTCATGGAGCTTGCAAAATTCCGTGCAGGCCGTATGCTTTGGGCCGAGATTGTGAAGGCATATAATGCAGCGGAAGAAAACTGCAAGATGTTTGTGCATGCAGTCACCAGCAAATTCAACCAGACACTTTACGATTCACATGTGAATCTTCTCCGTTCGATGACAGAGACAATGAGTGCCGCGCTTGCAGGTGTTGATTCACTTGAGACACTTCCGTTCGATCTTTGCTATAAGAACCCGGATGAGTTCAGTGAGAGAATCGCCCGCAACCAGCAAGTTCTGTTGCGCGAGGAGTCTCATCTTGATAAGGTGGTTGACCCCGCAGGCGGTTCCTACTATATTGAAACCCTCACGGCCTCGATTGCAGAGCAGGCATGGAAAGTTTTCAACGAAGTTGAGGACAATGGCGGTTTTGACGCCATGCTTGCAAAAGGTGAGATTCAAGCAAAGGTTAATGAATCAGGTGTTAAGCGTCATCTTGATGTAGCGCGCCGCAAAGAGAATCTCCTCGGCACCAACCAGTATCCCAATTTCAATGAGAAGGCTCTTGACAAGGTTAGTGAAGGCAGCTGCTGCAAATGCGGATGCAATGCAGGAGAGGCTCAGGACGGTGCTGTCGAATGGCTTAACTTCGACCGCGCTGCGAGCCAGTTCGAGCAGTTACGTCTCGACACAGAGCGTGCGTCACATCGTCCGAAAGTGTTCATGCTTACCATCGGTAACCTTGCGATGCGTCTTGCGCGTGCACAGTTCTCCTCAAACTTCTTCGGATGTGCCGGGTACGAAATCATTGACAACATCGGCTTCAACACTGTTAAAGAGGGCGTAGATGCCGCTATGGAGAAAGGTGCCGACATCGTGGTTCTCTGTTCAAGCGATGATGAATATGCAGAGTTCGCTCCGGAGGCATATAAAGAGCTTGCCGGTCGTGCCATGTTTGTAGTTGCCGGTGCTCCCGCATGTATGGAAGAGCTCAAGGCGCAAGGTATCGAGAATTTCATTCACGTGAGAGTAAATGTGCTCGACACGCTTATCGGATTTAACGCTAAACTCCTCAAATGATCATGAGACCGAATTTTAAAGAAATAGATATTACAAAAACCTTTGCCGGGAAAGGCCAGAAACCTGCAGCCGGTGAAGAATGGATGACAGCGGAGCTTATACCTGTCAAGCCCGTATATACAAAAGAGGATCTTGAGGGAATGGAACATCTCGATTTCGTATCGGGTATTCCACCGTTCCTGCGCGGTCCGTACAGCGCGATGTACCCTTTGCGCCCCTGGACAATCCGCCAGTATGCAGGATTCTCTACGGCAGCTGAATCAAATGCATTCTATCGCCGCAACCTTGCGTCGGGACAGAAGGGTCTTTCTGTGGCGTTCGACCTTCCTACTCATCGCGGTTATGATGCAGACCACGAGCGCGTTGTCGGCGATGTAGGTAAAGCCGGTGTTTCAATCTGTTCTCTCGAGGATATGAAAGTTCTTTTCGACGGTATCCCATTGAACAAGATGTCCGTGTCAATGACCATGAATGGTGCTGTTCTTCCGGTTCTCGCATTCTATATCAATGCAGGTCTCGAGCAGGGTGCAAAACTCGATGAGATGGCAGGAACAATCCAGAACGATATCCTTAAGGAGTTCATGGTGCGTAACACCTACATCTACCCGCCGGCATTCTCAATGAAGATTATCGCCGACATATTCGAGTATACATCGAAAAACATGCCTAAGTTCAACTCGATCTCCATCTCCGGTTATCACATGCAGGAGGCCGGTGCGACGGCAGATATCGAGCTTGCATATACACTTGCCGACGGTCTTGAGTATCTTCGTGCCGGTGTGAACGCAGGTATGGATATTGATGCATTCGCTCCCCGTCTGTCATTCTTCTGGGGTATTTCTATGAACTACTTTATGGAGATCGCCAAGATGCGTGCGGCCCGTATGCTCTGGGCCAAGATTGTTAAGCAGTTCAATCCAAAGAATCCTAAATCTCTTGCGCTCCGCACACACTGCCAGACTTCAGGATGGTCACTTACAGAGCAGGATCCGTTCAACAATGTTGGCCGTACATGTGTAGAAGCTATGGGTGCCGTACTCGGTCACACACAGTCTCTCCACACCAACGCTCTTGACGAGGCTATCGCGCTTCCGACAGATTTCTCAGCACGTATCGCACGTAACACGCAGATCTATATCCAGGATGAGACTTATGTTACAAAACAGGTCGATCCGTGGGGTGGTAGCTATTACGTAGAGTCTCTTACAAATGAGATTGCACACCGTGCATGGGAACATATCCAGGAGATTGAGAAACTCGGAGGCATGGCCAAGGCTATCGAAACAGGTCTTCCGAAACTTAAGATCGAAGAAGCAGCAGCCCGCACACAGGCTCATATCGACAAGGGAACACAGACAATCGTCGGTATCAACAAATTCCGTCTCGACCATGAGGACCCGATCGATATCCTTGAGGTTGACAACACTGAGGTCCGCAAAGAGCAGTGCGCACGTCTTGAGGAACTTAAGAAGAATCGCGACGAGGCTGCCGTTCAGGAAGCTCTCGCCAAGATTACTGAGGCTGTGAAAGATCCGTCGAAGGGCAACCTTCTTGATCTCGCTGTCAAGGCAGCCGGTCTTCGCGCATCTCTCGGTGAGATCTCAGATGCATGCGAGGCAGTGGTAGGACGTTATAAAGCAGTAATCAAAACTATTTCAGGCGTGTATTCAAATGAAGAGAAGGGCGATCCCGAATTTGAGGAGGCTCGCAAGGCTGTTGCAGATTTTGCAGCCCGCGAAGGTCGTCAGCCGCGTATAATGATTGCCAAGATGGGTCAGGACGGTCACGACCGTGGTGCCAAGGTTGTAGCAACAGGTTATGCTGACTGTGGATTCGATGTGGATATGGGACCATTGTTCCAGACTCCGGCCGAGGCTGCGCGTCAGGCAGTGGAGAATGACGTTCATGTCCTGGGAGTTTCCTCACTTGCAGCCGGTCATAAGACCTTGATTCCCCAGGTAATCGAGGAGCTTAAGAAACTTGGACGGGAGGATATTATGGTGACTGCAGGCGGTGTTATACCCGCACAGGATTATGATTTCCTTTATAAGGCAGGTGTCGCAGCTATCTTTGGTCCCGGCACACGCATCCCCAAGAGTGCTATTGAAATGATCCGTCTTCTTAACGAAGACCGTGCCGAATAAGTCATAAACTTATCTTCATATGGGAGCGACGGCCGGATGGTCGCCGCTCCCTCTATTCAAAATATACTATGAGTGATAATCATATACTATGAATGATAATCTCTATTCAATAGAAGAGGAAGACAATACCCCCGAATACAGCATCGAAGACAATAATCTCTCCGATGCGACAAACGAATATGTGCTTGATGATGAAAATAATGACTCTGAATCTTATGAATATGCAATAGAAGATGAAATTAAGAGAATCGAGGAGAAGGATGCTGAGGCTTGGACCGGTAATACAAATGAATCAAAGCTGTCTCCTTTCGGATTGATATTCAAGATTCTTGCCAATCCTGTCCAAGGATGGAAGGCTTTGAAAAGGAGTAAGTATTCAGCAGATACTATTGCTTCCGCCACATTATATCCGTTATCGGCAATGGCTGCCCTATCGGAATATACATCACTTTTTTATGATGCGGAAACCACTGTTACTTCTCTGCTTGTGCCTGCCATAATTACTTTCATCACATTTTTCTTCGGCTATTTCTCTGTTTTACTTTTAGGAGATATCTTGCTCCGGAAGGAAGCGAAGAAAACCCTGCACACATATTATGGCAAAGAATATGTGATGGTGAATATATCTACCCTCATATTGTTCTATATTTTATACCGGCTATTTCCGTTGGCCGGGCCGATTGTCGCTTTTTTACCGTTATGGACAATATATATAGCCTGTAAGGGCGTTAAACTATTTAGACTTCCGGCTGATAAAGAGGTAGGCACATGCGGGATGCTGTCTGTCCTGATAATAGGATGTCCTCTTTTCTGGAACTGGCTTTTTAATGAAATTATGTTATAATAATATAATGAAAGCTGATCAGGTAAATATCAAGAATAAACGTGCGAGATTTGATTATGAAATCTCCGATACGTATGTTGCCGGAATTGTATTGACCGGCACAGAAATCAAGTCGATACGCGATGGCAAAGCCTCCCTGACCGATACATACTGCGTTGTTGAACGTGGGGAAGTATGGGTAAAAGGGATGAATATTTCAGAATATTTTTACGGCTCGTACAATAACCACGTGGCGAGGAGAGACCGCAAACTGCTCCTCAATAGGAAAGAGATAGCAAAGATTGCAAAAGCCGCAGAAGATGCCGGTTTTACAATAGTCCCGATGCGAGTGTTCATTAATGACCGTGGCTTTGCCAAGATGCAAATAGGGATAGGGCGCGGTAAAAAACAATATGATAAGCGACAATCTATACGTGAGCGGGAGGACAAACGCAATATCGACAGGATGTTTAAGAAATAAGAGACGGAATGAGGGCACTTGAATTGCTGGCACCGGCTGCCGACAAGTTTATAGCCAAGGAGGCAATCCTGCACGGCGCGGATGCCGTGTATATGGGCGCATCGAGTCATGGCGCACGTAAAAGCGCGGCAAATTCTATTGAGGACATAGCGGAAGTAGTGAAATTCGCACATCCATTCAGGGCGAAAGTATATGTGACTGTCAATACTCTTGTTTATGACAATGAGATCCATAATGTGGAGAAGCTTATTAACGCTCTCTATAAAGTCGGGGTCGATGCGGTGATTGTACAGGATATGGGCATTCTGAGAATGAACATACCTCCGATTGAACTTCATGCGAGCACACAATGCGATACAAGAACTGTTGAGAAATCGCAGTTTCTTGAGAAGGTTGGGTTCTCACAGATTGTGCTCGCAAGGGAGCTATCGATTGATGAGATAAAAAATATATGCAATCATGTCTCGGTTCCGGTGGAATGTTTTATTCATGGAGCGTTATGCGTGAGCTATTCAGGGAGGTGTCGCGCAAGTCAGGTTCAGACGGGAAGAAGTGCCAACAGGGGAGAATGCTCCCAGATGTGTCGGCTGCCATACGATCTTGTAGATGCAGACGGTAATAAGATATTGAAAGGTAAATATCTGTTGTCGTTAAGAGACTTCAATGCCTCCGAACAACTTTTGGAACTGATTGAAGCGGGTGTGTCGTCTTTCAAGATTGAAGGAAGGCTGAAGGATGTAACTTATGTAAAGAATATTACGGCTTATTATAGACATCTCATAGACGATATCATATCATCAAATCCCGCACAATACTGTCGCTCATCGTATGGGAAAAGTGAAATCGCATTTCTCCCTGATCCAAATAAAAGTTTCAACCGTGGGTTCACAACTTATTTCCTTGAGGGTCGTCATCAAAAACAGATGGCATCGTTGAGCACACCAAAATCTATGGGTGAAAGTATAGAGAATATAAGGGATTTAAATAATGGAGACGGAATAAGTTTCATTAACGAAAAGGGGCAATATGAAGGTGTGAGGGTCAATAAAATTGAAAGTGGAAGAATAATCGGCGCCAGGCCTTTTTATCTTCCCAAAGGGAGCGAGATAAGGCGCACATTCAATAGGGAATGGCAGACCGCTCTTGAAAGAACAACTGCAAAAAGGTTAATCAACCTTGATCTGGAGTTGGACGAGACAGGAATTACCGCGTCAGATGAAAGGGGGGTGAAGGTTAGGATTGGTCTGGATGTTGATAAATTCAAGGCTGAAAAAGTAATGGAACCGGAGAAAGTATTCTCTAAATTGGGCAACACAATTTATCGGTTGAGAAGTTTCACCAATAATCTTAATCCGGAAACATTTATACCGGCATCACAACTCACCGCTTTAAAAAGAGAAGTTTTAGAGGCTCTTGATATTTCAGCCCTGACAACTTATCCCTATTCCTACCGGAAAACTGAAGATATGGAAATACCATATCTGAATAGTTGTGTATCTGCTGAGGAAAACGTGGCGAACGGACTGGCGGAAAAATTCTATAACGACCATAAGGGGAAGGTATGCGAAAGGGCAATCGAAGTCGTTCCAAATACAGACAGTGACATAGTAGTAATGAATACCCGTTACTGCTTGCGCAGGGAATTAGGTATATGTAAAAAAGAGAAGAACGGTTCGCATCCATTGGCAAAAGCACGTGAACCATTCTATATCGAATCAGGCAAAACCCGCTTTAAACTAACATTCGATTGCAAAAACTGCGAAATGAAGGTAATCAAATCTTGAGATGATCATGCAGCCGTTGCGAACAACAGCTGCTGCGACTCGATCATAGTCATGGGTGTGGAATAGAATCGGAGGGAAGGGAGTCGATAGGCAGGGGAGTGCGGGCATATTGACGTAGGAGAGAATCTCGGAGGATGATGAATCTGCTATTAAGATTGGTGAGGGTGTCATTCTCTCCTTCCGATATTTCATAATCAGCTCCTGCCGCATGTGCGTAGTTGAGCCGCGTTATCTCTTCGTCATATCTTTCACAAAGGGAGAAGAGCGTGACGCTGTCTTTAGCTCCTGCCATACTGTCAAGGTATAGGGTTGCGATGCGTTTACTCTCAACATAAAGCTCCCTCGCTTCCCCGCGAAGAGAGTGTTCATTTTTCTTGACACATGAGAAACTACAGGCCAGTGCGGTGCACAGAAATGTGATATATAACAGATTCTTCATTTTCCAAGTTTTTCCTTTAAGAATTGTCCCGTGTAGGATTCTTTTACCTTGGCCACCTGTTCGGGAGTGCCTTGCGCCACAATGTTACCACCTGCCTCTCCACCTTCCGGTCCTATGTCGATAAGCCAGTCGGCCGATTTTATCATGTCCATGTTATGTTCTATGATAATTACAGTGTTCCCTTTTTCAACAAGCCGGTTTAAAGATTTAAGAAGAGTGGAGATGTCGTGAAAATGTAGTCCCGTTGTCGGTTCATCAAAGATAAACATTGTGTGTTCCTGCTTATCCATTGAAATATAATATGCAAGCTTCACGCGCTGATTCTCCCCTCCGGATAAAGTGGAAGATGATTGACCAAGCTTTATATACCCGAGTCCGACATCTTTCAAAGGCTGTAGTTTCCTGATAATCTTTTTTTCTTGTGAACCATTGGTTTCCGACAGAAACTCGATTGCCTGATTCACGGTCATTTCAAGGAAATCATAAATATTCTTTCCCCTGTATTCTACGTCAAGTACCTCTTGCTTGAATCTCTTGCCATGGCAAACGTCGCAGGGAACTTCTATGTCTGCCATAAACTGCATCGGAATCGTGATTGTTCCTTCTCCCTTACATTCTTCGCATCTACCGCCGTCTGTGTTGAACGAGAAATATGCCGGGGTGAACCCCATTTGTTTTGAAAGTTGTTGATCCGAAAAAAGTTTGCGGATTTCATCGTAGGCTTTAAGGTAAGTGGCAGGGTTACTTCTCGATGATGTCCCTATTGGATTCTGATCCACAAATTCTATCGCCTTGATCTTGCTTATGTCCCCACCTAAAGAACGATGTGTGCCGGGGATGTCGCCGGGTTCGCCGAGAACCCTCACAACAGCCTTATATAAAATCTCCCTTACAAGCGTGGATTTGCCGCTACCGCTGACCCCCGAAACCACTGTCATGACACCGAGCGGAAACTTGACATCGATATTCTTAAGATTGTTTTCAGCCGCACCTATAACTTCTACAAATTGTTTCCACGGCCTTCGCAATTTGGGGACAGGTATTGTTCTGTCGCCTCTAAGGTAATCCACTGTATAGGATCCGTTGGCATCACCGCCTTTAAGAATGTCTTTTAAGTTTCCTTTAAAAACTATTTCTCCACCGAGACGACCGGCATCAGGACCTATGTCAACTATCTCGTCGGCGGCAAGCATTATCTCTTCATCATGCTCAACAACAACTACTGTATTGCCAATCTTCTGGAGATTGCGGAGAACTTTAATAAGTTTTTCAGTGTCGCGCGAATGCAGTCCTATGCTTGGTTCGTCAAGTATATAAAGCGATCCCACCAATGAACTGCCAAGAGAGGTGGCAAGGTTGATTCGCTGGCTTTCCCCTCCTGAAAGGGAAGAGGAAAGCCTGTCGAGTGTCAGATAGCCGAGTCCGACTTCATTGAGGAAACCTAACCGCTGATTGATTTCCGTCAGAAGCCTTGCAGCAATTTTCTCGTCGGTCTCGTCAAGTCTGATATTCTTGAAAAACTCGGCTATTTCCACTACGGGCATTTTAACCAGTTCGGTGATCGTTTTTCCGGCAACCTTGACATATTCAACGTCTTTGCGTAGACGTGAGCCGTGGCATTCTGGACAAGTGCTCTTTCCCCGATACCGTGCTTTCATAACACGGTATTGTATTTTATCCTGACGTGAATCTATCCACCTGAAGAAGCCGTCGATACCCTCCCAATGGCTATTGCCGTGCCACAGAAAATCTTTTTGTGTAGGGGTAAGATCCATGTATGGAGTATGTATAGGGAAATTGAAGTGTGGCGCGATATGGATTAGATGGTCCTTCCATTCGTTCATCTTGTCGCCGTTCCAACATTTCACAGCATTCTGATATATTGACAGTGTCTTGTTGGGCACAACAAGATCTTCACTGATACCGAGCACTTTCCCGAAGCCTTCACATACCGGGCAAGCACCATATGGGTTGTTGAAATTGAACATCAAGTCGTTAGGCTCACGAAATTCTATGCCGTCGGCAACAAACTTTTTTGAGAACTGATGTTCATGGACACCATCTTTACCCCATATTTTGATGATGCATTCATCGTGTCCTTCATAATATGCAGTTTCAACGGAATCCGTCAAGCGTGAAATTTCATCTTTATCATCAGAAACAGAAAGGCGGTCAATGAGGAGTCTATAACCGGCAGATGAAACAGGAGTGCCGTTTTTCCTAAAATCGCTTATTGATATGAACTCACCATCTTTTTCAAGACGTGAATATCCCTCTTTAAGATATATATCCAGTTGTTGATCGAATGTTCTGTTCTCCGGCACACTGATGTCTATGAGCACAGCCAAGCGTGTTCCGCGAGGGTATGACAGCGCAGTTTTAACCATATCCTCGATGCCGTGTTTCTTGACTTCAAGACCACTGACAGGTGAGTAGGTGTGACCCACACGGGCGAAAAGCATCCGTAGGTAGTCGTAAATCTCTGTTGCCGTACCGACTGTGCTTCTTGGGTTACGGGTATTCACCTTCTGTTCGATAGCAATTGCCGGCGGAAGCCCTTTGATGTAATCGCATTCAGGTTTAGCCATGCGTCCAAGGAACTGACGTGCATAGGCAGAGAGGCTTTCCACATACCTACGTTGCCCCTCGGCATACAGTGTATCAAACGCAAGCGATGACTTACCGCTCCCGCTCACTCCTGTAACAACAATAAACTTATTGAGAGGCAAAGAAATATCAATATTCTTCAGATTGTTGACTCTCGCCCCCTTTATGATGATGTTTTTTTCTTCCATTATAATCTAATATCCCTTTATAACTAACAAATACCGCTCCAAATTGTGTTGTCGGCAACTAAAATTCCGTTTATCTCTGCGCCCAAACCAATATACTAATATCGTCTGATTCATTTTTCCAACCACATTCAACCACCAAACAACCACTTTTACATCGACACTTTTTTAATATAGTTCGTTTGAAAATTTGCATAATCAAAATTAACGGTCATTGTAACATAGAGATAAAAAGTGGTTGTATAGTGGTTGTAAGTGGTTGGAGCCGTTAATATATTCTGGTTTGATGGCGCAGAGATAAACGGGAATTTGGCGTTGTGGTCGAAAATTGCTAATTTTGTTCTGCATAAGCACACCTGGTTGAAACATGGATGCAAAGGAATTTGAGAAGGAATATCAACGGCTATTGCTTCCGTTGGGATTGTACGCATTGAAAATTGTAGAGAATGTAGATGATTCGAATGATATTGTGCAATCTGTTTTTCTCAATACCTGGAGTCGCCTTCAGGAAGGGTTGGAAACGGATAACCTTAAATCTTATCTTTATCGCGCGGTCAGGAATGCATCTCTAAAATTTTTAGCGAACAAGAACAATGCACCGACTGACAACCTTGAATCTCTTGAGGATGTGACGGAAGAAGCAATCGACACCTCCGAACGCGACGCAAGACTATGGAGAGCAATCGAATCTCTACCTGAGAAATGTCGCGAGGTATTTCTTCTATGCAAACGGGATAATCTATCGTATAGAGAAGTCTCGGAAGAATTGTCAATTTCTGAAAAGACAGTGGAGAACCATATGACAAAAGCGATGAAAGCATTGCGAGAGGCATATGGATTATCAGGCAGCCACACTCCGAATTTGCACATGGATATATTTTTCTTGCCTTTCCTGTAAATTCCCCGTTTATCGCACTGAACATTATTCCTCGCAGAGTCGCCGAGGGCGCAAAGGATTATACACCTTGTCTTTAGGGTCGTGAACTCCCGGCAGAGTGGCAGAGCCTGTCGCGGCGATTTTAGCGACAGGCTCTGCTGCTCGGCAGGAGTGGAAACGACCTCTGAAACCGGATATGCATGCTCTGCCACTCTGCGGCTCTGCGAGGAATAATGTTCAGTCCGATAAATGGGAATTTATTTTTAATGTTATGAAAAAATTTTTGATTTAGAGTAGGGGGAATCATGGAATATCGGGTCATAGGGATAGAAACAACAAATATAACTTATGACTGATCTGGAAAAATTTAATAAGGAAACGAGGTTCATTGCCCGGCATTTCAAACCGGGTGCATTCCAACCTCAATATTCTTTCAATGCGGTTGATGCATTCAAAAACAGGAGACGGACAGCTATGAAATGGATTGCGGCTTCATTTGCAGGCGTTGCACTGTCTGCCGCCGCAATAGTAATAACCTATCAGGTGATGAATACGGAAAAGCCTGTTGAACCTACAGCAATCCCTGTCCAGCCTGTTGATCGAACCGACCGTGCCGATGAAATAATCCACCTCGAATTTACTGATGCTCCACTGTCGGAGGTCGTTAAAGGCGTGGAAGATGCTTATGGAGTCACACTCACTAATGTCCCGGTTGAAGATTTGCATTTGACTCTAAGCTATGAAGGTAATGCCTGTGATTTTATAGATACTGTAAACGAACTCTTAGGAACCGATATCAAAATAGAAAAATGAGAAAGTTAAGATTTATCATCCCCTTTATCGGCAAGTTGTTCCTTTTTTTAAGAATCATATGTATAACCGGCATTTTGGCATTGACAATGTCTTCACCGGTATATGCACAAAAAATTTCGGTTGATGCCGTTAATCGTCCTGCCGAAGAGGTATTTGCCGACGTAATGCGACAGAGCGGTAAGAATTTCATATATTCTTCCGATATTCTGAAGGGACTTAGGTTAAATGTCAGTGTCAAGAATAAACCATTGAAAAAGACTCTCGACAAAATGTTTCAGAACACTGGCATTGAGTATAAAATCAGGGGTAACAACATTATGCTTGTAAAGAAGAAAAAGAAAGAATTCAAACCGAAGCATAGTATAAGTGACCCGCGCCTTAAGGATATCGACAGTATCAAAGTCGGTATTTTGAGAGATGTGATAGTTGAGGGTAGCAGGAATCAGACAATAACCATGAATTCAGCAAACATAGGTGCGCTGAATGTATCGAGAGACATGATTGCCAAGACTCCGGTAATTTTCGGTGAGTCGGATATCATAAAGACTTTGCAGTTTGAGCCAGGAGTTTCAGGCGGTGTCGAGGCAACTGCCGGAATGTATGTGCATGGAGGGAATGTGGATGAAAACCTGTATATGCTCGATAATATTCCGCTGTATCAGGTGAATCATCTTGGCGGTCTGTTTTCAGCGTTCAACACCGAGGCAATAAAAAATGTGGATTTTTATAAATCGACATTTCCGGCAAAGTTTGACGGACGCCTTTCATCCTTCATGGATGTGTATACCCGCGACGGTTCAAACAAAAAGCTGAATGGATCCATCAGGTTGGGACTGACATCCGGCGCGGCCAATATTGAGGGACCATTGTGGAAAGACAAGACTACTTTTTCATTGGCTGTGAGACGTTCATGGTTTGATTTAATAACTATTCCGACAGTGGCAATTGTTAATGCCAAAAATGAAAAGGTGGAAGATGATTTCACTTTCGGATACGCTTTCACCGATGTCAACGCGAAGATAGCTCATAAATTCTCCAACCGAAGCAAGGTCTACGGCATGTTTTACTATGGCGAGGATTATCTTAATAACGGCACTCATTCCCCGGATGATAAAAAGAATGATTATTACGATAAGGATGAAGCGCGGCTGAGATGGGGTAACATAGTTGCCTCGGCAGGTTGGATTTACGATTTTACTCCCGATTTATGGGGAAAGGTGTGCGGAGCTTTCACCCGTTATTATTCTGCTATGAACACTCTTACTGAGAGTGCAGATCTTGATGAGGGTGAGAAGTTGAATTTCACTTCGAATGAGATTAAATCACGCAATAATATCCAGGATTGGATAATCAAGGCAGATTTTGAATGGTGCTCCTCTTCGGTGAACAGGCTCAGTTTCGGAGCAGGAATGACATTCCATAACTTCCTTCCGTCGAAAGATTCAAGACAACTTATTGCAGATGGGGTGACGACGGAACTGACCGATAACGGTTACAAATATAAGGCCCGCGAATTTAATGTGTATGCCGAAGATAACATGACAATAGGGGATAAGTTAAAATTTAACTTGGGACTGCATTACAGCCTGTTCTACATATCAGGAGCAACTAAAAGCGGTTTGTCTCCCCGCGTAGCGTTCAACTATATGCCTGTGGACAATGTATCATTGAAAGGTGGATATTCAAGAACGGTGCAATACGTGCATCAACTGTCGCAAAGTTCCATTTCACTGCCAACCGACCAATGGGTGCCTGTCATAGGGGAGCAAAAACCTCAGATTTCAGACAAAATAGCGTTGGGAATCTATTGGAAACCGCTGAATCTTTTTACCGTATCCTTGGAGGGTTATTACAAATGGATGCATAATCTGATAGATTATTGCGACGAGTATTATATTCTGCCTCCCGAACTTCAATGGGATGCCAAGCTGACGACCGGGAAAGGGACTTCAAAGGGGATTGACTTTAAAATCTCAAAAGAGTTCGGCAGGATTACGGGACAAATTTCTTATTCACTTCTATGGGCAGACCGTCAGTTTGCCAACAGGAACGGGGGACGTAAATATCCTGCAAGATTTGATAACCGCCATAAAATAAATGTTCTCGTGAACTGGAAAATAAATGATAAATGGGAATTAGGAGCAAGTTGGACCGG
This sequence comes from uncultured Muribaculaceae bacterium, assembly GCA_910584055.1. GTDB lineage: Bacteria > Bacteroidota > Bacteroidia > Bacteroidales > Muribaculaceae > Lepagella. Next base: position 32,156 of record CAJTZS010000017.1, read on the forward strand.
TATGAGCGGCAACAGAATGACGTTGCCGACCCAATGCTGGACCGATCCGACATTAGCACCCTGGCATTACGACATGATGCTTAAAACCGATATAAACAATTACAGATTACCATTTTATCACAGGCTTGACTTGAGCTTTACGCGATACACGCGTCATGGATACTGGACTTTCGGGTTATATAATGCGTATTGCAATATGAACACGATAGCGGTGCGTCTCGATTATTCCACTAAAGTATATGCCGCTAATATTCAGAACGGTTATTACTCTTATAGTTTGAAACCGACGTTCCAAAAACTCAAATTAATACCAACAATCCCATCAGTTTCTTACACATGGCTATTCTAAAGAAATATATACCAATATTACTCTCCCTCATTGTATTCAGCGGTTGCTACAGCGATTTCGAACCGGATATTGACAGCACCCCTGTGGTCTGCATAAATGCGGATGCAAAGCAGGGGGAAGCTCTGAAGATTTTCGTTACCCGAACATGGAGATGGTCTGAAGGCTTGGCGGAAAATCTTGACCTACAGCTTAAAGACGCTATCGTCAATCTGTATGTCAACGACAGACTATATGAAACCGTTGGATTTTCAGAATGGGATTACAATAATCCCATGGAACCTTGGGTCAATAGGCAATGCGGCTTTCTATCAACGTATGAGCCAAAAGCCGGAGACCGGATACGAATTGTTGCGCATAGCGACAAATATGGAGATGCTGAGGGGGAGGTGATAGTCCCTCAACCGGTGGCAATAGATGATGTGGCTTTCTTGGTAAGCAATCAGGAAATGTCTAAATTAGATATGACAACTACATTTTACGGCAACGTTAGCCTCGAAGTTAATTTTACCGATCCCGAATCTGTTAAGAACTACTACTTATTTAAAGCCGGTTACATGTCGGATTACGATAGCGATTTCAGGGTTGAAATGTGGGTTGACTATAGCGCGGAGCCATTGTTTACAGAGCATGTTTCATCACTTGAGTCTTCCATTTCCGAAACATCAGGTTACACATTCTTTTCCGATCGAATGATATCCGGTAAGACGTATCCTCTGCATATCAGGTTGAATAATATCGGCTATACTGTATATTCAGATAACTTTGAATCCAACAAGGCATATGTTGAATTGGTGCTCACTTCTATTTCCGAAAGCTATTATAAACATGTCATCTCTGTGTGGGAAAGCAATGACGGCATAAACGGAATTCTCGGTGGCGTAGGACTTGCCGATCCGGTTTGGGAATGCAGCAATGTATCGACAGGAGCGGGAGTTATTTCCGCTTCCGCCCCTGTTAAGTTAGAGATTCCTGTATCAGAATTTTTCAAAGATATAAAACCGTCTGCACAGACATCAGAGTAAAAGCTTATTTATAAACAAGCTCTAATTCGTCAGGGTAGGGGATTTGCTGCCCCGTGGCGCGCAGTGTCGGCATCGGTGAGTTCCAGTCTCGCAACTTCATGCTTAAGATAGTAGCCATCTCTTTAAGCTTCTTCTTATTCTTGGTTGCGAGATTGTTGCGTTCGCCTATGTCCTCCTTCAGATTATATAATTCGAGTTGTTGGGTGCGGTGACGGTATACTATTTTCCAGTCTCCCTTGCGCATGGACGTGAGATAATCGATGTCTTCAAGCTGATAGGGTTTCCATTGGTGCGGAAAGTGAAATACCAGTTCCCGGTCAGTGCGTATAAGAGGATCTTTCCCCGTTGAAATCAATTTTACAAGACTCTTCCCGTCAATGTCCTGCACGGTTGTGTACTCTTTGATACCGGCCATTTCGATAATGGTAGGATAGAGATCTTCTGCAATGACGGGGGTGTCTATTCGTGTACCGGCGTGAGTCTTGTCGGGCCAGTATACCATCATCGGAACCCTGACACCTCCTTCATAGCATGAACCCTTTCCTTCTCGAAGAGGCTCATTCTGGGTGTGAATGATACCGCCCTTAGACTTGTTTTCGGAATTTCCACCATTGTCCGCTAAAAATATTATTATAGTATTGTCGGCAATCTTATGGGATTCAAGATAATCCATAATGTCTCCGAGGCTTTTGTCCACACCCTCTATCAGTGAGGCATAATTGGCTTGTCCTTGATCAAGACCAGCATCAAGATATTTTTGCACAAAACGAGGATCCGGCGTGATAGGGGTGTGCACTCCATGATGCGCCATATAGAGATAAAAAGGCAGATTATTTTTTATAGGGTAATCAAGAGTCTTCAACGCCTCTCGTGTCAATGCTTCCGTAAGATGAATATTGGAGCCGTAATACTCCGTCATATTCATAGTGGAGAATGTTGACCATTTATCTTTGGTATTACCATAGTTCTCCTCACCATAGTAGCTCGTGGGTTTTCCGGCTACCTGACCTGCTACATTGACACAGAATCCGAGATTATAGGGACTCGCTGCCGGAGTTCCGGCAGCAGCCCAATGTCCTTTACCTACATGTATAGTGTAGTAGCCATCATCCTTTAGGATCTGAGTCATAGGGGTAACCTTTACCGTGTGTGGTATACTGTCTATCGGCGATATGCCGTTCCAGTTCCAGTCCGGATGAATCAGGACATCATTTTTAAGTGCTTCCGGTTTATGTGACGCATCACTTGGTATTCCGGGAATAGCAGTAGTGAAATCAGTGATTTTAGAATGAGCCGCATTCATTCCAGACATCAAAGACGTTCTTGTAGGGGAGGAGACAGGGCATGCATAAGCCGACGTAAAAACTGTGCCCTTTTCTGACAATCGCTTCATGTTGGGAGTGTGATACCGCATGTTTAGTGGATAGGTCTCATTCCCGTATGCCACTGATGAATCGAGCCACCCCATATCATCTACCAGGAAGAAGATTATATTCGGTTTCTGTACTTCTCGCGCATTGGTAGCTAATGGCATCGCCAGTGCACATCCAGCAATGGCTTTAGTTAAATTTAGAAATGCTGTCATATATCGTTTAGTTAAAGATTAGTTAAATTATCGTAGACCTGACCGACAAATCGTTTGCAAATATACGAAGAAGTGAGCGTAAAACCAAATGCAAGTTTCACTTGCATTTGGTTTTACCGAACGATAGTATATTTGACGAAGTCAAATATAGACAATAGTTATTGAATAAGAAATTTTAATAAAATAAAGGAGGGGCGACGCCCCTCCTTTATTTTATCTTGGAATAGAGATTTATTTGATGAGAACTTTTGTTACTTTCTCACCCTGACGACGGATGTATATGCCTTTGGCGGGATTTTTAACGCGGAGTCCCTCGAGAGTATAATATTCTGCAGGAGTTTCGTTCTCTTCAACCGACTCAATTCCGGAAGACTGTACCAACTCGAATTTAACCGGGTGTAGTTGCTTTCTTGAAAGTCCCGCTCCTGTTCCGTCAACAACGAATGTTACATCATATGTCCCTGCGGCCATATTGTCAAAATCGAATAACTTGCGGAATCGGATGCTTGTATTTGGAGTCTCGTTTCTGCCATCGACTTCGGTGTATGTACCATATAGGTCGTTATTCTCATCCGGGGAGATCCCGTTCTCAAATTTAACATTCTTGATTATATAAAGACCATACATTTTAAGATCTTTGGTATTTTTAGCTTCAATAGACTCGAACGTTGCCGTCTCTGATGAAGGTTCAGGAGCCTTAACTACAGAAGCGTGGCTCTCTTTCAATGTAGCCGATTTATAGATGGCGGTCCATCCTGCGGGAATCACGTCTCCTGCTGAATAGTCAGGAACATCATCACCGATAAGTAGCATCGGTTCTCCATTTGACACGACATAAGTATGCTTATAAGTAGCTGTACGTTGTAATGTAACTGTTGATGGGAAGTTGATTTTTGCAGTAATTTTATTGTTTAGTGCAGTAAATTCGCTCCAAGAGTTTACAACTGCCGTGACATTGAGTTTGTATGAAGCCTGGGTAGCTCTATATTGATTGTCGCCCGCGAAACGAGCCGTAATTGAGGTCTGCCCCGCACCTACGAGTGTAACTTTACCGTCTTCACTAACCGTGGCTACTGCGGGATCGGATGAAGTGTATGTAATTTCAAGGCCGTCAACGCTGCATGTAAGTTTGGGTGCCGTGAACTCCTCGCCTACAACAGCACTTGCGGTTTCAGCATCAAAAGAAAGTTCTACGGGCTTCTTTGCCCCTCCTTCCTTGACGGTAATTGACTTGACATAGAGATTGTTCGTGGCCTTGAGGACGATGCTTTCAAGTTTCTTGCCGTCGAGATCGAAACTGAGGTCCACGTCATTATCCATATCGGTCAGCTCTTCCGATTCCAGATCATTGTTCAGGACAACCTTCGTCGGGTCTTTGTACATGCCGGAACGCTTACGTGCCTTTACTACAATTGAAGTGGCGGCGACCTGTCCGCTTTCACTGAGGTTGACGGTGAGAACCCGGTTCCTGTCCAGACGAAGTCCGAACTTGCCGGCACCCGGCGTTGACATGGCGCTGTAGGGAATGCTTGCAATATACTCCTTGCCGGATGTCACCTGCTCAAGAGCCTGTCCCTCGGCATTGAAGTAGCTGTCGGCTTCAGCGTTGGCGAACTCGATTGTGTATGAAGGAGCATAAGTTACGGTAATTGACTTGACATAGAGATTGTTCGTGGCTTTGAGGACGATGCTTTCAAGTTTCTTGCCGTCGAGATCGAAACTGAGGTCCACATCATTATCCATATCGGTCAGCTCTTCCGATTCCAGATCATTGTTCAGGACAACCTTCGTCGGGTCTTTGTACATGCCGGAACGCTTACGTGCCTTTACTACAATTGAAGTGGCGGCGACCTGTCCGCTTTCACTGAGGTTGACGGTGAGAACCCGGTTCCTGTCCAGACGAAGTCCGAACTTGCCGGCACCCGGCGTTGACATGGCGCTGTAGGGAATGCTTGCAATATACTCCTTGCCGGATGTCACCTGCTCAAGAGCCTGTCCCTCGGCATTGAAGTAGCTGTCGGCTTCAGCGTTGGCGAACTCGATTGTGTATGAAGGAACATAAGTTACGGTAATTGACTTGACATAGAGATTGTTCGTGGCTTTGAAGACGATGCTTTCAAGTTTCTTGCCGTCGAGATCGAAACTGAGGTCTACGTCATTATCCATATCGGTCAGCTCCTCCGATTCCAGATCATTGTTCAGGACAACCTTCGTCGGGTCTTTGTACATGCCGGAACGCTTACGTGCCTTTACTACAATTGAAGTGGCGGCGACCTGTCCGCTTTCACTGAGGTTGACGGTGAGAACCCGGTTCCTGTCCAGACGAAGTCCGAACTTGCCGGCACCCGGCGTTGACATGGCGCTGTAGGGAATGCTTGCAATATACTCCTTGCCGGATGTCACCTGCTCAAGAGCCTGTCCCTCGGCATTGAAGTAGTTGTCGGCTTCCGCATTGGCGAACTCGATTGTGTACGATTTATTAAAAAAGCGCTACATTAATTGGCTGTATATGTTAAGCTGTCCCGCTATGGCAGCATGCCTATTAATGTCAATGAGCATCCCTCAGGCAATGGCGATAGAACAAAAAGTGTCGACATCTTCCACCAAAACCAGAACTAAGACGGTTGCGATAAGAGGTATTGTTGTAGAATCGGGGGGTGAGCCTATCCCCGGAGCTACGGTTGTCCTAAAAGGGACCAAAACAGGAGTTATGACAGATGCCGATGGTAACTTCTCTCTTCCTGTGGGTAGCTCGACGAAGGAATATACCATTACTGTATCATCTGTCGGAATGGAACCGGTAACCATGAAGACGGTCGCAGGCAAACCTGTAAAGGTTGCGCTTAAAAGCAACAGTACGCTCGATGAGCTTGTGGTCGAAACCGGTTACAGCACCCTTCCGAGAAAAGACATGGTCGGGGCGTTCACCACAGTCAAGGCCGAGGATGTGATGATGCCGGCATTCACCTCAATTGACCAGATGCTTCAAGGGAAAATATCCGGAATGATTGTCACAAATTCCTCAACACGCGTTGGGTCGAAACCGTCGATAACCATCCGAGGCACTTCTACCATTATGGGAAATACCGATCCTCTTTGGGTAGTTGACGGTATCATTCAGAGCGATCCATTATCGATTGACGCAAGCTCTGCTTTGACCGAAGATATGCGCAACATCATCACCAATCAGATATCATGGCTTAATCCTCAAGATATTGAGACAATCACTGTGCTTAAGGATGCTTCAGCAACCGCAATATATGGTTCCAAGGCATCTAACGGCGTGATTGTCATTACTACAAAAAAAGGTTCATCGGAACGCACAAGTGTGAGTTATACTGGAAATGTTTCGGTGAGGATGAGACCTAATTATTCAATGTTCAACTATATGAACTCATTGGAGCGTATCCGGTTCAGTAAGGAAGCATATGAGGCAGGATGCCGCTATCAGACAGAACCGATTCCTCAGCCTTACAGCTACGAAGGTCTTATGGCAATGTATAACAAGCGTATGATCAATGAGTCTGAGTTTGCACGTAATCTTGAATTTCTTGAAACCGGGAACACGGACTGGTTTGGTCTGCTCCTACGGAATTCCGTAAGTACAAACCACAATGTGAGCGTTTCAGGGGGTACGAAGAAAGTGACTTATAACGCTTCAGTCGGTTATAACCTGACGAACGGGACGGAGAAAGGGGATGACCAGAATCGTCTGACGACACGATTGGTGGTCAATTCGCAGATTTCAAACAGAGTACGTCTGAGTTTCAGTGTTAATGGCACGAATTCCAATTCCAATAGCTTCGGTCCGGGTGTCTCTCCCGAGAGCTATGCACGGTCCACGCCACGCTCTGTGCCGGCATATGATATGGAAGGGAAGCCGGTTTACTATGACAATTATTACACCTATTCCTTAAATTCACGCGATGCCGGCAAACTCCGTTATGGTTACAACATATTCAATGAAATCAATAACAGTTACTCGAAAAACAAATCTTCATCCTATAGCTTTTCTTTGAATCTTGATGTAAAGATCTTTGACTGGCTAACATATCAGCTGGTCGGTAATGTAAACACAAGTTCAAACACCACGGACGTATATGATGGAGAGACAACGAGTTATATTGAAAGGAATTACAGGGGCTACCCTGCAGGTACCGAAAAGTCGGGTTCTGAGAAATTCAATGCAGCATTGATGCCGTTCGGCGGTCTTTTACGAGTCAACAACTCGCGCTCCACGTCATACGATATGCAGCATAAGTTCGTCTTCCAGAAAACATTCAACGACATACACCGGTTCAATGCCATGGCTGCGTTCCAGATGCGGTCGGTTACAAGCAAAAGCAGCAGCACCGCTATGTTCGGTTATGAGCCCAACCGCGGTGAAATCATTGTGAGTCCGACTTATCCCAAAGACATTGTTCCCATAGGAGGGACCTCCACTGTTAACTGGGGTGCACTTGACTATCTGTATGATATGAGCGGACTGAAGAGCTATAATTATACAAGCAACTATCTTTCATTTTTTGCCACTCTCGCATACTCTCTCAAGGATACATATGTCTTCAACGCCAATGTGCGTCAGGATGCGTCAAACCGTTTCGGTCAGGATACAAACCACCGTTTCAATCCTACATATTCGTTCGGTTTCAATTGGCGCATGGGGCAGATGGGTTTTGTCAGAGACTATCTGTCTTGGCTCAACGTGCTCAACCTGCGTGCCACATATGGTATTCAAGGCAATGTGGTGCAGTCAATAAGTCCTGACCTTATTGCCCGTTATGGCGGCCTGTTAGGCGGTTACAATGAGTTTTATACCAGTATATCAAGCCTTCCGAATCCATATCTGAAATGGGAGAGTACCAGGTCCTGGAATTTCGGTCTGGACCTCCAGTTCCTCAAAGGCGTTACGTTAAACATCGAATACTATGGCAGGCGGTCAAACGTGATTGTCCGCCAACCGATCCCGGAGGAATATGGTATGAAGAATATGCCATTGAATGGTGGCATAATATACAACGAGGGTGTTGAGGCTACATTGAACTTCACTCCGTTCCATTCCAAAGATTTTGCATGGACAATCGGTATCAACGCATCGAAAAACTGGAACCGAGTCGGTAACAATGATAATCTGGTTCGAGCAGACCAGACAACCAAGAACGACTATCTGCAAGGCAGCACTAACCGGATGCTGCGCAGCGGATACCCACTGTCAAGCTTTTGGTCATATTCATTTGCCGGGCTGGATCCCAAAACAGGTTATCCGACATTCAACAAGATAGATTCGGAAGAGACGGACAAGAATATAGATCCTCTTACGTTCCTCGTTTATTCAGGTCAGACCACACCATATTTCACGGGAGGTATAAATACCCGTATCCGTTGGCGCGAGTTTTCTCTTTCAGCAAATTTCGCAGCCTTATTAGGTGCCAAGAAACGTCTTACGAACCCATACGGCCAGTTTACCAACGGCAAGCTGCCGAGTCCATACGCGCAAGTGTCACGTCAGCTCAACGACAGGTGGAAGCAGCCCGGTGATGAAAATCATACAAACATACCGGCGTTATACACCTCCGTGATATCTAACGACATCAACCTGCCTTTGCCTGACGGTACGATATCCAACAACCGTTATTCAATGTGGGCAGATTCAGATGCCCGTGTTGCGGATGCTTCGTTCCTTCGCTGCACGCAGATTTCCCTTACATATTATCTACCCAATAAAATATGTGAAAAATTTCGGGCCAAGAGCTGTTCCTTCAGTGCCAATGTCAACAACCTTTTTGTAATTGCCAGCAAGGAATGGAATGGAATGGATTTGACCCGGAACTCGGCGAGAGCGTCCATCCCAAGGTATTCTCTTTCGGTCTCAGTATTAGCTTCTAAAAACATGAAAACAACATTTATAAAAGGTATAACGGCATTATTAATAATGTCAACGTTTTCCAGCTGCGACTTCCTTGAACCGAAGGCCGTCAGCGAGTTCGTGCCCAAGGATGCAAAGTCGCTAAATGAATTGCTTCTCGGCAATGCCTACCCACGCAAGGACAAACAGCGTTTTAACCTGTTTCTTAACTTAATGGACGATGATGTGTCGGCCGCACCGTATCAAGTTCCTCCTATCGGTCTGGATGCAAATCGTTTCCTGGCTCCTTATTCATGGCAACCAAATGTTTATGCACTATTGAGTCAGAGTGATATAACTAATTCGGACATCTACATGCCATATTATGAACTTATCTTGGGTTGCAACGCCGTGCTCGACTATATCGGGCAGGTAAGCGACACGCAGGAGAATATAGATTTAGTGCTCGCCCAGGCTCATGCGCTTCGCGCTTTCCACTATTTCAAGCTTGTAAACATATTCGCCAAACCATATAACGTGGATCCAGATGCCCCGGGCGTTCCCCTGAAGAAGACATCGCAGATAGAACAACGCCTGTTGTCGCGGGCCAGTGTCCGGGAAGTGTATGATTTCATATTGTCGGAACTTTCTGAGGCTGAGAAACTATACAAGGGTTTGTCTGATGTTCCATATTGGAGTGATGATGCCCGTACGAGTCTCCCTATGGTGTACTTGCTCTTTTCACGTGCTTACCTTTATATGGAAAACTGGGAGAAAGCTGCGGAGTATGCGAAATTGGTTATTGATGATAACCGTTTTGCACTTAATGATCTCAACAACATACCTGAATATGATTCAACAGGCGTGCTCTGCTACAATAATTTCCATTCATACACCACATCTTCAGAAACGATTTGGGTATACGGCAACCTTGAAGACTATGTAGGATGGGCGGCCGACAACATGTCGTATAATCACGCATTCTTCCGCGCATCGCCGGAACTAATGAATTCTTTCGAGCCTGGGGATCTCCGCAGTTCCCGTTATATTACGCGTAGCCGCCTGCGTGTAGACGGCGAATATATGCCTCATGCATTTGGCAAGGTGAACATGCAGAGTGACGCTTACTACCTCACCCTTATAGATATCTTTACTTTCGGACGCAGTTCCCGACTCGCAGAGGCATATCTCAATTATGCGGAAGCAGAAGCGATGCTCGGAGGTGACGGCATAGCAAAATCTGTCAAGACATTGAACGATCTTCGCCGCAAGCGCTTCTCCCGCGAGTCTTATACCGATGCGGCACCTTCCGAACAAAGGGCACTTATCAAATTCCTGAGGGAGGAACGTCGTCGCGAATTATGCTTTGAAGATTTCCGTTGGTATGATTTACGTCGGTGGGGAATGCCGGAAATAAAACATGTATGGTACACCGGTGAGAATACAGGTGTGGAATATACACTCACTCAAGGCGATCCGCAATACACTATACCATTCCCGGATGTGGCTATCGAACAAAATTCCGCCCTTGTGCAGAATCCCCTCGGTCCCGCGCCACGTCCAAGCGTTTCACTCTAAAAATGTAATTATGAAATTCAAAAAATTTTTAATTGCTCTCACATTATGCTTGATTATGTCTTCCTGTTCTGAGGAAGATAAGATAACCCCGTCGGGCGATTACTCTGTGGTGCGGTTCGAATTTCCTTAGGGCAATAATGATTTCGACAATGAATTGGTAGAAATTCATGACAAATACGGAATTTACGTAATCTATAAGGATATAACCATGCAGGACTTGAACCGTAAATGGACATCAGTCGGCACCGACAATACATTCTATGGCAACGATGTGCCCGACGGGGATATGCCTTTTTATATGGACTTCCTCAAGAACCGTATATTCAAGCATATTGGAGTAGAGGGTGTCAATTCTGTTTTCCCTGTAAAGGTTTATCTGATGGAAAATTTCCGTGCACTACCGTATGGCATGGAAGATAATGAAGATCTTGATAATCCAGGTACAGGTACAGGGAGCGGTGCCAACGACTATGGAGACAAGGTAAGTAAATATTTTCAACCGATGAAAACAAACGGTTTCGATTACTGGACAATAAGTTTCAGGAAATCTGAGATAGAAGGGCGTAATCCGGAAGGACCCAAGCGCATTGCCGCCACGATATTCTATAAAGTGCTTTATGAAGCCATCCGTAACGGGAAGTATTCAGAACCCGAAAATTTCCGTGACGGCATAGATTTCGAGACAAAGCTTGTAGACTCAAAACACACCCGTGACGAAAACTGTCCTCTCAATCGCGGGATTCCTATATATATAACCGAACATTTCGGCACTTTAAACAGCCAGTTTGAAATCGAAGGGACTTATTATATTAGTGAGTATCGCAAAGGTGGAACACGCGACCTTTTCTTCCAATATATCCGCACGGCACTCTATTACACTCCAGAGGAATTTGTCAAAAAGTATCCTGTTCGCTATTATCCATTGCTGAATGAGAAATACAATCTGGTTCTTGAATATTTCCTCTCAAATGGTGTTGATCTTGCGTCAATGGCAGCTGGCAGATAAGAATAACTTCTAAAATATGAAGAAGCTTATATATGTTTTATCCTTTGCGCTGATGGTTATCCTTGAAGGGTCGCCGGTTTCCGCGCAGGTTGAGAACGAGGGGATCCGTTTTGACAGTATTTCCTTTGCCGAAGCTTGTGCCAAGGCAAAAATGGAGAATAAGTTGGTGTTTATCGACTGCTATGTCAAAACATGTGCTCCATGCAAAATGATGTCGCGCAAGGTATTTCCCCAGAAAATATGCGGTGATTACTTTAACAGCCGTTTCATAAATCTGATGAAGGATATGGATGAAGGAGAGGGACCCGAATTGCGTGACCGTTATGGCGTGAAGGTTTATCCTACATTCCTGTTCATAGCGCCCGACGGTGATATGGTGCTGAAATATGGAGCGGGAGCAGAAAAAAACGCGGAGCGATTTGTATCCAACATAGAAAATGCCCTCAAGGCAATGGAAATGTATACTGAATATTCATACGGACGTAATGATATTGCATTTCTTGGAGACCTTGTTTCCAGACTTCTCAAGTTTGACATCCGCATTGCCGGAGAAGTAATTGACAAAAGTCTTGCGGATGCTCCGGCCGAAGTCTTTGCAGATTCTGTCATATGGGAGGCTTTGCCAAAGAGCATCAATCGCACTGATGGCCCGGCATTCCGGCGCATGTTCGATATCAGGAAGCAGATCGGCGACATTACAGGAAGAGACTCAATTCTCGGAGCACTTGTAAAAACCTATTCAGACGAGTTTACGTATCGTCAGCATGACTGGTATGATTACAACCGGAGGGTCAATGACCTTTCGATATTATGCGCAGAAAACGCTCCGGGAGCAGTGGCATTAAGATGCAAGGTGCTCTTCTTTGGAGAAATTAAACGGAAAGGAAGTGTGCGGGCTGTTATCGATGCTCTTGAAATGCTGAAGAATTCCGAAGTTGACCAGACGTCTCTGGCCGATGCGCTTATGCAGCTCAGAGGAGTGGGGGGGATAGTAACCACCCAATCCGAAAGAGATGCGGTTCGTGCGGGCCTGACAGATTTACTGAAAGGATTGGAAGGCACAAATAGAACCAAGATTGAAAGAATCATAGCGACATTATAAGAACTTGTTAAAAAAGTTTATAAGATGAGTATTAAGTTTGTTATTGCACTATTTGTCGTTATCCTCTCTCTCAGTGATGCATCGGGACAGAACAATCCCGACGCGCATCCGATTTTCCGCAGCGATGAGGCAAAAGTGCAGGCCAGCACTGCAAAGATCCGAAAACTATTAAATGAGAATCCTTCGTTTTCAATAGATTCTGTCTGCGCTCATGTAACCGAAACACTTACAGAAGAATACATCGGGCATAAGGCAGATCTCAAAAAGCCACTTAAAAGGAAACTTGACCCACGCAAGCTTTTTGAACTATGCAAATCAAGTTCGCTGCTATATTGTAAATATGAGCGCGATGCCAAGAATCAGCGAGACTCCGCTTATACGGGCGCCTCGGCGGTAGCACTGACTGCCGATGGTATCTGCGCCACAAACTATCATGTAATAGCACCGATTGTACTCAACGGCGCATTGGGCAAGAGCCCGACCGGTCAACTGGCACAGTTTATAATGGATTTCGAAGGATATGTATATCCGGTTGAGTCAATCATCTATACAGATCCTATAAATGACTTGGCAATCATCAAGGTGAATCCCCTTGACAAGCCACTATCGGCTGCCCATATTGGCGGTGACGCCGCACCGGGGACACCTGCATATTGTCTTGCCAATCCAAGCGGCGCAACCTTTCATTTTACAGAAGGAATGGTGTCGAATGCTTCGGTTAAATCCGATATTTATACAGGACAATATAAATATATCCTTGACATAACGAGCGATTACGGACGCGGAGCGAGCGGCGGCCCTGTCTATGATGATTGCGGCAACCTCATCGGACTTGTAAGCTCCACATTCTCGCTCTATGCTCGTCCTGATACTTACCGAAATTTACAGATGGTGTATAAATACTCAGTGCCAATTTTTTTAATTACCGAACGATTCAAATGAAAAAGACACTAATATTCATGGCTATTTCAGCCGCTCTCATCGCGACTGCGCAGAAACCGACGGAGCAGGCAGAGCGGGAAGCGCGTATGCGTGTTGAGATGGAAGAGGCGATGAACAGGTATTACGCCAACGCGGATACGTGTATCTATGGCGTGCGTTATGTGTTCGACTATCTTTATAACAAGACCCAGGGTAAGCGTTTTCTTGAGGACCGTATTGTTCTTGTCAGACCGGAACAGACCCTTGACATGAGCTGGGAAGGTATTGGAGAACATCGCTGGCGCATGAAGAATCCGGATCCCAACACCGGAGACATGACATTGCACTATCGGCTGACTCCCGATTTCTATTTTTACGATATATTGACAGATTCGCTTCAAACCGTATACAGGGTGCTCACAGAAGAGTTTGATATGGGCACAAGGCATCTTGCCAATGACTGGAAAATTTCAGATAGAACTGAAACGGTTTCGGGTTTTCCATGTCGTAAGGCAACGCTCAATAGGGGAGGACGCGAATGGACGGCATGGTTTACCAGTGAGCTCCCTTATGCTGCCGCTCCACGTGATTTCGGGGGGCTTCCGGGTGTAATAATAGAGTTGTGTGATTCCGATGGTGAGGTTAGATGGCATTTCTTCGGCACGGAGAATAATCTTGCGGATCATAAGCTTTATATCAAGCATCCCGAGAAATATGCGTCTGCCACGCCAGAAGAAGCGCGTCTCATAATTAAACTATATGGACGCAGTGAACCAAGATATGTTCAAGAATCCGGCATCTACGATAAACTGCCGAAGTATGTGCCAGAGATGATGCGCCCGTCAACAGGTCTCGATGCTTGTAATATAGACAATCCCATTGTTAGAGAATAACTTTTAATTTATTTTATATGAAACATTTATTTACAACATTAGCATTCGTTGGCTTTATGCTTCCCGCTTATGTGAGCATTGATGCCGCCAGAGAAATGAAGATGGTGAAGGCCAACGAATTCACAGGTGTGACAAAGTCACATATTGGAACCGACCTTGGCAAAGGGTATACAGGCAAGGGGGTAGTGATAGCAATCTTCGACAATGGATTCGATATTAATCATCCCGCTTTCCGGGACGCATCAGGCAAAAGTCGCATAAAAGCATATGTAAATGTCGATTGTCGCTTGTTCACCGAGAATATTGCCGCCACGATAAAGGAAGAGAATCGTCATCTTGACTTGCATGGTACACATGTAGCCGGGATAGCAGCAGGTGCATCCCCGGTAAACGTACAGGGAGAATATCGCGACTACATGGGTGTGAAGCATAATGATGTCAGGATTCCTTTTGCCGGCGTTGCTACCGATGCAGAAATAGTATTGGTAAATTCAAATGTGCCCATGTTGGAAAGAGCCATTGATGTCGTGAAGAAATATGCTGCAGGACGTCCGGTGGTTTTCAACCTGTCTTTCGGTGACAATGCCGGCTGGCACGATGGTACGAACTATCGCGGTATGACCAATTATCTTAATGATGAAGGAGCGATCGTATGCGTAGCCGCCGGAAACGAAGGGCAAATGGATTTTGCTGTTTCGGCTGAAGCCGGCGTAGGAGAAACGGTTACCAAGGTTTTACCGCTGCCTCTAAATTCAGGTGCTGCAACGCTATACATGATCAGCAATCGCAGCACACCTTTTCCAGCCGAACTCGTGGCATATAATAAAAATACCAAACAGGAGATTTATTCCGTAGCATTAAGTTCGGGTCTAAAGCTTGGCACGTTCAGTGAAGGAGAGTTAGGAGGAGAAGAGTGGAGCAATGTTTTTGCAGCACCCAAAAGCAATACCATGGTTGATGCACCCAAGGTCAGCGGCTCAGAAACCGAATGTTACAAATACAAACTGACACTAAACTATGTTCCGAAGGATCCGAATACGGTAGTCGGCCTTCGGGTAAAGGTTTCCGATGGTGAAAAAGTTCTGGCGACAATATTTGGAGTCAAAGAAGACACTCATGTTGTATTCCCTATGCCAGAACTTGAAGGATGGGCAATCCCGTCATCGAATGGTTCCATAACAACCCTTTCTACGGTTCCCGGAGTTATCAGTGTAGGAGCATGTTCATCCGCTGATTCTCACCCCATGTACAACAACGAGAGTCTGCTGCCAAATTCAACAAAGGAAGGTGAAATTTGGCCTATGACATCTTATGGCGTGTCGATGGCAACAGATGAGGCTCTTCCTCACGTATGTGCCCCAGGTGTTGACATTATATCTGCATTGAATAATAATAATAATGAATCTGCACTTGACTATAGTGCTGCCTCTGTCCTTGTCCCGGAACTCTCACGATTTGAATATACGTGGGGGCCATTGACCGGCACATCAATGGCCACTCCTTATGTGGCTGGAACAATAGCATTATGGCTTGAAGCACGACCGGATCTTGCTGTTGAAGAGATAAAAGATCTTATTGCCACGACATCTGTCAAGAAGGAGGGGGATCATCGTTGGGGAGCAGGAATAATCAATCCCTATGAAGGATTGCGCAAAATACTCGGTTTAGGGAGCAGTGTAAATGAAATAGCAAGCCACGAGCCCATGATAAACGTGAGCCAGGATGGTATAGTGGTTACTACTGACGGACGTGCAGTCACCGTGGAACTATATGACCTTTCGGGTCGTCTTGTGGCACGCAACGCATCGCAGACTAATGAAGCGGCAATCTGTACGGAGACTCTTAGCAACGGTGTTTATGTGCTTCACATAAATGACGGTGCTAATTCTATCTCGCGCAAGATCGCTCTTTAAAGATAGAGGCTGTATATTAGCTGGACACAAAAAAAACGAATGCAATTTCTTGCATTCGTTTTTTTGTGTCCAGGATGAGACTCGAACTCACACGACCAAACGGTCACTACCCCCTCAAAGTAGCGCGTCTACCAATTCCGCCACCTAGACAAAATATGTAAAAGTTTTCCGTAAAAAAATCTCAAACAATCAAGATGATTATTTGAGATTTCACGAAGTGTCCAGGATGAGACTCGAACTCACACGACCAAACGGTCACTACCCCCTCAAAGTAGCGCGTCTACCAATTCCGCCACCTAGACAAATGTTTGTGTTTAGTTGGAGCGAAAAACGGGACTCGAACCCGCGACCCCGACCTTGGCAAGGTCGTGCTCTACCAACTGAGCTATTTTCGCATTTTGTAGAGATCTAAACACAAACTATTTCATTGTTCTTGAGCGAAAAACGGGACTCGAACCCGCGACCCCGACCTTGGCAAGGTCGTGCTCTACCAACTGAGCTATTTTCGCATTTTTGTTGGTTCAACTCGGTTCAAACGTTGTTTTCCCGAATTGCGATGCAAAGTTACAACTTATTTTTGAACTGTGCAAGTTTTAACTGAAAAAACTTCAAAAAACAAATGAAATTGTTTAAACAACTTCATTGTTTATTTTCCCATATCCACCCCTCTGAGTAGATGGTTTTGAACCTGTGTGAATTTAACTCCATGATTAATTCAGACTTATCGTCAGATGCCGCAGATGCAACCCTGAACAGCGTTTTTGAGGGGACAAGGATCAGGTTTGGATCGTTGCCGGTATTCATCGTGATGAATTTACGAGCCTCACTCTCCGAACGGAAAGTGCCGACTATCAGATAAAACTTTTTTTCAGTATTATCCGATTTCAGTTGTTCACCATTGCGATTTGTTGAAATTTCAGATTCATGAGCAATGGGAGCGGTTTCTTCACACATATTTTCACATGTAGCGTCTTTTGCCGCGCTTATTGATGCCGAATCAATCAACGCCTTTACAGGCACAACCGATGCCCTGTCTTCATCTTTCCTGCCGGAAGAGGGAAGCAGAGCAGATATGGCAACTAAGAAAACCAATACAAGCGAAGCCGCCATTTTTACTGCTGTCTTATTGACAGGGATATAATAATTGCGGTCCAAGTCAAAAGAGCATTCAGAATGTTTGTTGTTTACGATATCTGAATATCCTTTGGTATCTGCAGATGTGCCCACTGAGACAAATCCAAGTTCTCTGCTTGTTTGTTCTGCAGTGTGAAGCGGCGAGAAGTTTATCGTGTTTTCATCGCCGACAGATACATAGCCGAGTCGCCCCAATGTAATTTCTCCGTCATTTTCAAGCATACGTTTCAATTCCTTTATATCGGAATCGAGAAGTATTCTCGCATCTTGATAAGCAAGCGAATATTTCCGTGCGTATGAATTTGCGAGAAGGCCGTCATCATTGTTGACCGCCTGATTGAAACGTACTTCCTTTGTCATAGGAATCCACCTTCCACCAATACTGTCGTATCTGGCCGCACTTCTTGCATTGATAAACGCACCGAAGCCCGGCAGGATAACACAATCATGACGCAGCAACAGATACTCAATATGTAAGGCTAATTGTTCCAAGATATAACGAGTTTAAACAAGCTCTTAACCTCTATACAAAGAGAAGAGGAGTCTCGCTCCTCTTCTGCAAAGTTAATAAAAAAGACTCATACTTTTGTCTATTTCGGGATAATTATTTCCGAATTTTTGGCAAGTATTGCTCAACAAGATGTGGTTCAGCACCATAATCGAGAGCAATTTTTTTATCTATGTCAGCTTCGTCATTTTCAAAATTTTTTTTATGGATCACGCCCCTCAAAAGATAGAGGTTTCCGCACCTTGGATAGCGTTTCAGAGCCACAAGCAGTTGTTCCTTTGCCTTTGGAAGATTACCGGCTTCGATATTGACGAGTATAAGACAGAACCATGTGTCCTCATTCTGTTCCAGCTCAATTGATTTTTCAAACATTGATATTGCATCCTTATCGTTGCCCTTTATCGCTTCAATCTTACCGAGACCCGAATACGCTGAAGCATTGGTAGGAAAATGTTTCTTTAAAGATTCAAAATCTCTGCCGGCTTCCGTATATCTCGCTTTACCGAGATTGATGATTCCTCTCATTTTAAGTGGCCACTCCTGGATAGAATCGAGTCTTAAGGATTCATTGATATCTGCAAATGCCTTGTCCGTTTCACCCATCTGCAGATAAGTGTAAGCACGGTTGTTCAGTATCAATTCTTTTTTTGGGGCGGAAGTCAGGGCGATTTCGAAAGCCTGCAACGCACCGTCATAATCTTCCATACGGGTGCGTATGTCTCCAAGGTTTGACCAAAGCAAGTGATTAAGTTTGCTTGCCGGCTTTGTCTTCAACGCGGCTATTGTCATCCTTTCCGCATCACTCCATTTTTCGCGTTTGATATAATTGTCGGCGGAATCAACATACTGAATATATGTCTGCGCCATCCCAGAAAGAATGGCGCAGCTCATAAAAAATATCAGGATCGACAACCTTTTACTTGTCTTCTGCATAGAATCTGTCTTTACCGCTGTCAAGGAATTTGATATACCCCGGCACATCCTCCTTATATACGAATGCCGGAGCGAGTGGTTTTGCATTTTTATCTACTATTACATGATATGGTTGCGCGTTCGCTCCAAATTTAGTGCGTTGTAAATAGCTCCATTTATCGCCAACCGTGCGCAGTGTCGTTTCCTTTCCGTTGCTTTCTTTCACAGTTACAGGTTCCTTCAATGGAGTCTTGTCATCAACCATGAGGGTCACGAGTATGTAGTCATTGTCAATCTTTGACTTAACCGTAGGATCGGTCCAAACCGCAGCTTCCATTTTACGGCAGTTTACGCATCCATATCCGGAGAAGTCAAGAAGAACCGGCTTGTCAAGTTTTTCGGAAAGTCTCATCCCTTCTTCAAAATCATCTACTTGTGCGTGGACACTACCTTCGTACAAATTAAAATCTTGAGTTGACACCGGAGGCGCAAATGCGCTGATGCTTTTCAATGGCGCTCCCCACAGTCCCGGAAGCATATATACTGCGAAGGCAAGCGATACACAAGCCAACAAGAATCTTGTCACACCTATTTTCTCAACTTTGGAATCGTGTGGGAACGTTATTTTTCCAAGCAGGTAAATTCCGAGGAGAGCAAAGATTACAATCCACAAGGAGATGAACACCTCTCTGTCGAGAATCCTCCAACCGTATGCGAGATCTGCAACGGAAAGGAATTTAAGGGCAAGGGCAAGTTCAAGGAAGCCAAGCACAACTTTGACGGTGTTCATCCAGCCGCCGCTCTTCGGCATTGACTTCAGCATCGTCGGAAACATTGCAAAAAGCGAGAAGGGGAGGGCGAGGGCAAGGGCGAAACCGAACATGCCGATTGCCGGTGATATGAAATTAGATGTAGCGGCAGCCTCCACAAGAAGTGTGCCGATGATAGGTCCAGTGCAGGAGAAAGACACCAGGGCAAGTGTGAACGCCATAAAGAATATTGACAGATATCCTGTGGTGCTGTCAACTTTTGAGTCGATCTTGTTGGACCATGAAGCCGGCAATGTCAGTTCGAATCCACCCATGAAAGAGATGGCGAATACAACCAAAAGAAGGAAAAAGATGATATTGAAGATTGCACTTGTTGCAAGCTCATTCAACGCGGAGGCTCCAAAAATTATTGTTACAAGTAAACCGAGAAGAACGTATATAACAATAATGGATATCCCATAAGTGGTTGCCGCGCCTATAGCCTTCCTTTTACTTTTATTCTGTTTTAAGAAAAAGCTGACTGTCATCGGAATCAACGGCCATACGCAAGGGGTGACCAAGGCAATGAGTCCACCGATGAAACCGGCTATGAATATATACCACAGGCTGCGCTCCTGTTGCTCGGGAGCTTTCTCGAAAACAGCCATCTCAGCCTCGACGTTATCCCACCAGCCATCTGCTTTCACTCCCGAAAGATTAGCTTGCGGAGCCACTAACGATTCAGCGGATTGCAGGGAATCTGTCATCTCTACAATTTCTTCAACTTTTTCACTACCATTTGCGTCATCATTTTTCGTGTTGTTATCCGCCTCTTCCTTTACTTCCTGTTTATTTACGATAGCCGTGCCGGAAAATTTATGGGAGTCGGCGACCTGCACACAACCCTTATCATCGCATACCTGACCTTTCACCTCCACCCCGACAGAGAACTTCTCATCGGTAGGGGTTAGTTTTTGTGTGAATTTTACGGTGCCAGTATAGAAATGTTCGTTTGACTCGAATATGTCATTGTATGCAACAGTGTATTTTTTGTCAGCCGTTACTCCTCCCGATGCTTTGCACCCGCTATAATTAAAATAGAACTGCAAAGGCATTCCGCCATCAGGGTTATCAATAGCATAAAGATGATATCCCGGAGAAATTGTGGCAGTCATTTCTATCGCTGGATTGGCGGTTTTATCGCCAACAAGGTTAAAGGTCCAATTGACCTGTGCGAATACAGCAGAGCTGCAAAATCCAATAAGGAGCAGGATTAAAGACAGTGTTTTCTTCATTGATAGTAGAAATTTCTATGAATTAATTGTACAAAGTTACTTTATTATAATCATTCGCGCAAATTTAGCGAAACAAATAGACTCAAATGCATTTTTTTAGATGTTTTTAAACAGATTTTAAGTTCGTAAATTATATGAATTAAATTTGTATATTTGCAGAGTCCATTGACATTAATCTAAAAATCATGAAAACAAAACGACTTTTACTCGGAGACGAGGCATTCGCGTTAGGTGCCATCAATGCCGGGCTATCCGGTGCGTATGCGTATCCTGGAACTCCATCTACAGAAATCATGGAGTTCGTGCAATCAAATCCAACAGCCAAGGAACGTTGTATCCACTCTCATTGGTCGTCAAATGAGAAGACAGCTATGGAAGAAGCTCTCGGAATGTCTTTCTGTGGCAAGAGAGCCTTCACCTCAATGAAGCATGTGGGACTCAATGTAGCCGCCGATCCTTTTGTCAATTCTGCAATGACAGGAGCGAACGGCGGTCTTATTGTTGTGGCTGCGGACGACCCGAGTATGCACTCATCTCAGAATGAGCAGGATTCTCGTTTCTATGCAGACTTCGCCATGATTCCGGCTCTTGAGCCGACGAATCAGCAAGAAGCCTACGATATGGCATCATACGCTTTTGAATTGTCGGAAAAATTCAATATCCCGGTGCTTTTCAGGTTTGTAACTCGTCTCAGCCATTCCAGGGCCGTTGTTGAGGTTGAGGACAATCCTGCTGAAGAAAATACGAACAGCTATCCGAAGAACCCTAAGCAATGGGTGCTGATGCCGGCTATGTCAAAGATTCGCAATCGCCAGCTCATTGCCGATTATGATGATTTTATCAAATCATCCGAAAAGTCTCCCTTCAATAGTTATGAAGAGGCCCCACGCCATGAAATGGGAGTGATTGCAAGCGGCATTGCATATAATTATCTTAAGGAAGCGTTTAATGGGGACGTGCCGTTCCCCACAGTCAAGGTAAGTCAGTATCCGTTGCCTAAAAAACTTATCAGGCAGCTGTATGACTCCTGCGATTCAATCCTTGTACTTGAAGAAGGTCAACCTTTTATTGAATCAAGACTAAGGGGGTTGCTCGATACCGGAAAGAAAATATACGGTAAACTCAGTGGCGATGTAATACGTGACGGGGAGCTTACACCTGACGATGTTAAGATCACAATGTCGAAGATTGCTCCAACTGTTTCCGGAATATGCGCAGCGGATAAAAAAGCTGTCTCTGAGAAGGTTGTAGCTCGTCCACCTGCATTATGTCAGGGATGCGGTCACAGGGATGTTTACGGTGCTCTAAATGAAGCCCTCGAAAGCTATGCCAACCCCAAAGTGTTCGGTGATATAGGATGTTACACCCTCGGTTTCCTGAAACCCTTCAATGCTATCGACACTTGTGTTGACATGGGAGCATCCATAACAATGGCAAAGGGCGCGGCTGATGCCGGCCAGCATCCATCAGTGGCTATTATTGGAGATTCTACTTTCACTCACAGCGGAATGACCGGGCTGCTTGATGCAATAAACGAGAATTCGCCGGTTACGGTTATAATCTCAGATAACCTGACAACAGGAATGACCGGTGGACAGGATTCTCAAGGCACAGGTAAAATAGAGGAGATATGCCTTGGCCTCGGTGCCCTTCCGGAACATGTACGCACGATTGATTCCCTTCCCAAGAATCATGACGAGATGGTGAAACTATTTAAGGAAGAGATAGATTATCCGGGATTGTCGGTTATCGTATCCAGAAGAGAGTGTATCCAGACTGCACGACGCCATGCATCTGCTAAAAAGTAAAACAATAAGTAGTAAGGAAAAATATGAAAACAGATATAATATTGGCAGGAGTTGGAGGTCAGGGAATATTGACTATAGCAACCATATTGGGGGCTGCTGCTTTGAAGGATAACCTGTACCTGAAACAGGCCGAAGTCCATGGCATGAGCCAAAGAGGTGGTGACGTTCAATCCAATTTACGTATCAGTTCTAATCCGATACATTCAGATTTAATTCCATACGGGTCTGCAGACCTTATAGTATCCCTCGAACCGATGGAGGCTTTGAGATATATCCCCTACCTGTCTAAAGAAGGATGGGTGGTTACCAATACAAATCCGTTTGTGAATATCGATAACTATCCGGAGATGAAGGAAGTTGAGTCAGAACTGGAAAGATGCGGAAACGTTGTAGCATTCAACATGGATGAGACAGCAAAGAGTCTAATGTCTCCGCGAAGTTCCAATATGGTGCTCCTTGGAGCTGCCTCGCCTTTCATCGAGATTAACGTAGAAGAAATCGAATCGGCAATCATAAATCTTTTTGCTAAAAAGGGAGAAAAGATTGTCAACGGCAACCTCGAGGCGTTCCGTGCCGGAAGGAAGTATACAGAAAACCTTATAAATTCCTGACTTTATGTTTCCATTAAGCCAAGAAGCAATGGCGGATGCTATAAACCGTTTATCCATCATGGATCTTTCTTCCGCCACAATCCGTCAGATCTGCTCGCTTGCCAACGAACTTGAGAAAGATGCGCAAGACACGATGGTGCATCTTGAAATCGGCAATCCGGGGCTTGAAGCTGAAAATATAGGTGTCGAGGCAGAAGTTAAGGCATTGCGGGGAGGAATAGCAAACAAGTATCCCAATATTGCCGGCATCACACCTTTGAAACACGCCGCCAAAGAATTTGTAAAGGCGTTTATGAATATTGACATACCGGAGAAGGGGGTAGTGCCGACTGTGGGATCTATGCAGGCAAGTTTTACACTGATGCTACTTCTCGCGCAGAGAATACCCGGCAAAGACACCATGCTCTTTCTTAATCCCGGTTTCCCCGCACAGCGCAATCAGGCTAAATTGCTTGGAATCAAAGAGGCTGCATTCGATATATATTCCTATCGAGGGAAGGCTCTTGAGGCAAAGCTTGAGAGCATATTGAAAGAAGGGAATGTCACGGGGATGATCTATAGTAACCCTAATAATCCCGCATGGACCAATCTCACTGAAGAGGAATTAGAGATCATAGGTAGATTGGCAACGAAATACGATGTCATAGTGCTTGAAGATCTCGCCTATTTCGGAATGGACTTCAGAAAAGATATCAGCACTCCCGGTGTACCTCCGTATGTACCCACTGTTGCCAATTACACTGACAACTATATACTTATGCTTTCGGGATCCAAAATTTTCAGCTATGCAGGTCAGCGAATAGCCGTAGTGTGCATGAGTGAGAAAGTATATGACCGCAGGTATGAGTTCTTCCAGAATTTCTATGAGATGCCTGCATTCGGCGATGCGTATATTTACGGGGTGCTTTATTGCTCTTCTTCGGGGACAGCTCATTCTGCCCAGTATGCATTGGCAGCAATGATGGAGGCCGCAGTGAAAGGAGAATTGAACTTTGTGGATCATTGCAGCGAATATGCGCGCAAGGCGGCAAAAGCAAAAGAGATTTTCCTACGAAACGGATTCCATATAGTTTATGAATTGGATGGCAACGAACCGATTGCCGATGGGTTCTTCTTTACTGCAGGGTACAAAGGGATGTCGGCCGATGAACTTCACAAAGAACTTCTCCGTTATGGAGTGGCATCCATTTCATTATGTTCTACCGGAAGCACGAGAGACGGCGTGAGGGTATGCGTCTCGATGATTCCGGATGAAGAAACGTTCGAACGTCTTGACACTTTCCTTTCCCGATTTAATAAAGATCATGGACAACATTAATTATATGTCAGCGGCGGAAGCCGTGAAACTTATCGAAAGCGGAGACCATGTATATATCCAAGGGTCCACATCGATTCCTGAGGTACTCGTTGACGCGATGGCAGACAGAGGCCACGAATTGCGGGATGTGACCATATATTGCGCGTTTGCAGTGGGTAGAAGACCCTCACCGATTTGCAAACCGGAATTTAAAGACACTTTCCTTGTAGATTCATTTTTCGTGTCAAATGCGTTTCGCGAATGGATAGCACAAGGCTATGGCACCATGACCCCACGATTCTTAGGTGAAGTGCCTGATTTATTCAGGGATGGCACCTGCAGAGTTGACGTGGCCTTAATCAACTGCTCTCTTCCCAATGAGCATGGAGAAGTGAGCTTCGGTGTATCGGCCGACCTCGCAACAAGTGCCGTGGAGTGTGCAGACAGGGTCATCGCCCAGATCAATCCCCACGTGCCGTTCACTCCGGGAGATGCAGTAATCCATCTTTCACAATTGACAGCGGCAGTTGAAGTGAATGACCCTTTGGTGGAAGTGCCGACAGCGGTTCCGACAGAACAGGAGATAAGAATCGGTAACTATATCGCGGAGCTGATACCCGACGGGGCAACACTACAGATCGGTGTCGGAGGAATTCCTAATGCCGTGATCCGCGCGCTCGAGAATCATAAGCACCTGGGGCTACATACCGAAGCTATGACAGATGGTGTTTTGCCGTTGCTTGAAAAAGGGATTATCGACAATTCTCTGAAAAAAGTTATGCCGGGCAAATCGGTTGCTTCCCTTGCTCTTGGCTCGAATGCGTTGTATAAGTTCTTGGATCATAATGAAGATGTGATTTTTAAAGATGTAGCATGGACCAACAATCCATTTACAATTGCACAGAATCCCAAAGTGATGTCGATAAATTCATGTCTTGAGATTGACCTTACCGGACAGGTGTGCGCGGACTCTATCGGTAGAAAAATTTTCTCCGGTGTCGGAGGGCAGCATGATTTTGTTTATGGCAGCTCACGGAGCGAAGGAGGTTTGTCTTTTCTTGCCATGCTCGCTACCACGGGCAAGGGTACAAATAAAATCAAACCGGTGTTGACAGAAGGTGCAGGTGTCGTAACGACACGTTTCCAGACAAATTACATCGTGACTGAATACGGAGCAGTGAATCTTCGCGGGAAGAATCTCGCTGAAAGGGCAAAACTAATGATTTCCATAGCTGCGCCGCAATTCAGGGAAGAACTTGAGCGCGAGGCTCGCGAAAGATTCGGATATGCATTCTCCAGGATATATTGACCTAAATATCATTTGATTTCCAACCACATATAACCACTTTTAGATGACCTCAAAAAATGGTTATATGTGGTTAATAGTGGTTCGTTGGAGGTATAAATTTTAAATGTACTAATAAATTGGTTTGAGTATTAGCTCAAACCAATTTATTTTTTGTAATGTTAATCATCTGAAAGGATTTTTGGTTAATTTTGTAGCACAATTAGAAACAATAGGTAAATGAAACATAATCATTCCCATCAAATAAACCTGAATGGTCTGCTTGATTTTCACGGCATACATGAAGCGCGACAGATACGTCGAGCAGTTACAATTGGGTGTATCGTAAATGTGATCCTGATGTCCATTAAGCTTATATTCGGTTATTTAGGACACAGTGATGCTCTGGTTGCAGATGGATATCATTCATTAGGAGATGTCGGTTCGGACCTTGTGATGCTTACATTCGTGGGCCTTTCCTTTAAGAAAGCGAATGAAAGCTTTGCTTATGGATACGGTAAATTCGAAACTTTTGCATCTCTTGTAATTTCAGGCATATTGATTTTTATTGCCGTCATGGTTACAATGGAAGCGGTTGAGTCAATAAAAAGTTATATGAATGGGGTAGTGCTTCCTCAACCTGACATATGGACTATAATCGCTATTGTTTTTGCTATAATATGTAAAGAGTTTTTATATCGGTTTTACCGGAGAGTCGGCAAGCAGACCAGGTGCAATGCATTAGTATCAAGCGCATGGCATCATAGAAGTGACGGATTTGCCTCGATAGCCACGCTTGTGGGTGTGTCATCCGCACACTTCCTCGGCGAGCAATGGCGCATACTCGACCCTTGCGCATCTCTTGTAATTGTAATATTCATTATAGTTCCGGCAATCAGGCTCTTCGCTCCCGCCTTCCGCGAATTGATGGAGGGGTCAATTCCACATCACGACTATATACAAGCCAAGGAGATTATCAGATCACTTGATGGAGTAAAAGAATTGGAATTTCTTAAAACCCGTAAAAGCGGTCCATTTTTGATATTTGATGCAGTTGTCAGGGTCAACAGGCACATGAACATCGAAGATGGATATAAGATCACATGCGAAATAGAAGAATCGCTAAAACATAAATTCGGCAAGAACATACTGGTCAGTGTTGTCACCAAACCGGATATGTAATAACGGATCCACTATAATAAAAGAGGGGTTGCAATTCATTTTACAATCCCTCTTTTTATTATATCATCTGTTCCTGTTAGAATTTGAATGGTTCTGAGGATACGTATACTTTTACATCCTTTATTGCGGCAGGGGCGTTGCTTTCCATGCGGGGAAGGTATTGAAGTGCCTTCAGTGTATGTTCGCGCCCAAGATCAATTACAATGTAATGGGGGAAAGGTGTTCCCTTTTCTGTGCTCCAATATGTTGATTCCTGAAGGTCAAAGCTTTTGTCGGCTGACCTATTCACTCCTTTCACATCTTCACTGTCAGCATACATGACAACCCAGGGCTCGCGGGAAATGCGTTCGTCATTATCGTCCAATACATACATTTCCGCAATGGCTGCCCTGTCTTTACCGTCGTGTGCGTTATCGGCCTCTATGCAAAGGTATCTTCCGGAAACGGGGGCATCAAACTTGATTTCTTTCCATCCGTTTCCTGAGGGGAATGAGCTTGAAACAACGGGCTTATGTCCCTTGAGGTCAAGTTCCTGCCCGGGTTCGCGATGAACGAGAGGTTTCTTTACCTGCAATTTGTCGAGTTCGGGAGTCTTTGAGCCATAGCTTGTTGCTTCTTTGGGACCAACTATATCAAAGACAATTATTTCATTCTCACCCTTCTTGAGCCATACTCCGGGCACATAAAGAGTTTGTTGCGGACCGATTTCCCATATTCTTCCTATTCCTTTTCCATTCACATATACAAGTCCTTTTCCCCAATTTTCGAAGTTTAAGAATGTATCACCCGGCTTATCTACCTTAAATGTGCCCATGTAGGCACCCCGGGGAAGGCGACCGTCTTTGCTACGGGGGAGGTTCGCAACGGGAAGATATTTAAAGTTCTTATAAGTCTCATATTCATCGTCGATATTATAAACCTTCCAGTTTTTTAGCTCGCATGTAAAAGGATAGCCTCCACGATCTTCAGTTACGGATACACTTTCCGTTATACCTTTAAAATCCTTTATGGCTCGTCCGAAATTGATTCGTCCCATGGCTTCCACAATAATATCCAGCCTTGCACCTTTTTGACAAGCGGGCAGAGACAATTGCTTCTCTCCATTACGGCGATCGAGCTTGCCGATAAATTTACCGTCAACGAACACCTGGGCATAATCATGTGGATCCTTTACCGTCAATACTGCTCCATCCTTTAACTCCGGAAGGGTTGTCTGATACATGATTGTTCCAAATCCCTGGTCGTATTCCTCCATTGTGCGTATATCCCTATCGGTTTTGGGCTTAGGCAGGCGGGCAAAGAAAGGGGCGACTTTTGTCAGTTCAAAAGGTTTAACACTAATAGTTTTTATGGGTGCAGGCACCTGAGGCATTTTTCCCGGAGTATATTTTTTCATTGTTTCCCTCAGCTCCCAGTATTTAGGAGTCGGAGCACCCTGTTCGTTGATAGGGGCGTCGTAATCATATGATGTCACATCCGGTGCGTAACCCGGAGAGTTCGCACCAGCCCAATGTCCCCAGTTTGTACCCCCGTGAGTCATATAGAGACTGAATGATATATTTTTTGACAACATTTCATCTATTCCCGCTATCATATCAGCAGCAGGACGCGTCTCATGATTCGCTCCCCATTTATCGAACCATCCGCTCCAGAATTCCGAACACATAAGCGGACTCTCGGGACGGACTTCCTTAAGTCTCCGGAACTGGTCATCGATATTGGCGCCAGTGCCGAAATTCATTGTCCAAATCAAGTCATCCAATCCATTTTTTTCAAAATTTGATGCCCAGTCACATTGGAAAAGAGTCACATCGTTTCCAAAATTCTTGCGCAGCATGTCCCTTATATTTGCTACATATGGCTTATCTTCCCCATACGAACCATATTCATTTTCAACCTGAACCATTATTATCGGACCGCCGTTTGCAATTGTAAGGTCACTCACCTGATCGGCTACCGCTTTCTGGAACTTATCAACCCTTTCAAGGAAGTAAGGGTCGTTCTCACGCAGTCTGATATCTTTCTTTTTAAGAAGCCACCATGGCAGTCCTCCCATTTCCCACTCTGCACACACATATGGACCTGGACGCAGAATCACTTTCATGTCATTTTTCTGACAGAGCTTTATAAATTCTCGGAGATCATTCTGACCAGTGAAATCAAACTTATCTTCTTGCGGTTCATGTGAATTCCAGAATGTATAGAGGCAGATTGTATTCATTCCCAACGCCTTACTCATTTTGATTCTGTGTTCCCAATACTCTTTGGGAATACGCGGATAGTGCAGTTCCGCCGCTTTAACAACAAATGGCTTGCCATTCAAAAGGAATGTACCTTTCCCTGCCTCGAATTTGCCATGACTGACAGTCTTGTCTTTTACTTCTGAAGCGGGAAGTGTTACGGGCATCAAAAAAGATGCCGCAACCAGTGAATAAAGAAATATTTTTTTCATGATCAATTAAAATAGTTCATATTTTCCGGACTGTTGGAGAGGGTGTTGCATAACTCTCAAATTGTAGGGATGCTCCCCGGAGCATCCAATTACGAATAACCGGTTATCTGATTTTTGGAGGATGCACCATGGTGCATCCCTACAATTTGAGACGCGATTAATCGAATTCTACAATAGAATTATATTCAATATACAAAATTACAATCGATAGCTGAAAAGAAAAATATGTTTAATAACATATAAAAAAAAGCTATTATGTAAATAATAAGTGTTAATTTTACACCCATTAATTATGCAGCTTCTAAGAAGCAAATCTTAAGGTGAATAATTTTAAAGTTTTATTAAATATATTTATCATGAAACTCCTTGGTTATTCGGCATTTATCCTCACGTTGGCGGGTATTTGCTCTTGCGGCGCGGGGAAAGATGCACCTCAGCTGACTAAGTCGGGACTTGATCCCAAAAATTTTGAATCTGTAGTTAATGGAGATTCAACTACACTTGTCACTCTTACGAATGCCTCCGGCATGGAAGTCTGTATCACTAATTATGGCGGCCGCATTGTTTCAGTCATGGTTCCTGACAAGGATGGAAATTTTCAGGACGTGGTTTTAGGGTTCGACAGTATAGGTGCATATCTGCCGGATGCAAATAAAACTGATTTCGGGGCAGCTATCGGACGTTATGCAAATCGTATAAACCAAGGGCGGTTCGTAATGGATGGTGACACTATCCAACTGCCACAGAACAATTTCGGGCATTGTCTTCATGGCGGGACAGATATGGGCACCCTTGGTTGGCAATATAGGGTATACAAAGTGGAAAATGCAACTGATTCCACTCTGACTATATCCATCGACTCACCGGACGGTGACAATAATTTCCCGGGGAATGTGAAAGCACAGGTTACCTATACGCTCCAAAATGACAATGCGCTGCGCATTGATTACACTGCAACGACAGATAAACCGACCATCATAAATATGACAAACCACTCATATTTTAATCTTTCCGGAGATCCGGAGTTGAGTGTGGTAGACGAGATGGTCTGGATAAACGCTGCCAATTTCACACCTGTTGACAGCACATTCATGACCACAGGCGAGATAATACCGGTGAAAGACACCCCGATGGATTTTACCGAAGAGAAACTCCTTGGAAAGGGTCTCGAGTCTGAGTATATCCAGATTAAATACGGCAATGGCATCGACCATAATTTTGTGCTTGATACTAAAGGAAGTCTTCAAGATTGCGCAGCAAGAGTTACAGACCCACGTTCCGGGATTATGCTTGAAGTGTTCACAAACGAACCGGGCATTCAATTCTACACAGGTAACTTCCTCGACGGAACTGTAACCGGTAAAAAAGCAAAGGTTTACAATCAGCGACAAGGTCTTTGCCTTGAAACACAAAAATATCCCGACACGCCCAACAAACCCGCATGGCCGTCGGCGACATTGCGTCCCGGTGAAACGTACAACAGCACTTGCGTATACAAGTTTTCCACAAAAAAATAATAACATCACTCTTTCACAGCTGATCAACTAACATTATGGCAATTTTAGACTGGGTTGTAATCGCCGCTTTTGCTTTAGCCCTTATAGGGATAATAGTATGGGTGATGCGCCAGAAACAGAATAACGCCGCTGATTATTTTCTCGGCGGTAAAGATGCGACTTGGATAGCGATTGGTGCCTCCATTTTTGCATCGAACATTGGCTCTGAACATCTCATCGGCCTCGCCGGATCCGGAGCCTCTTCCGGAATGGCCATGGCCCACTGGGAGATTCAAGGGTGGATGATATTGATCTTAGGCTGGGTGTTCGTGCCTTTCTATTCACGTTCAATGGTGTATACCATGCCTGAGTTCCTCGAACGCAGGTTCAATCCCCAGTCCCGCACAATTCTCGCAACAATATCATTGATAAGTTACGTGCTAACAAAGGTTGCGGTAACAGTTTATGCAGGTGGTCTTGTATTTCAGCAGGTTTTCGGAATCGACAAGCTGTGGGGAATTGATTTCTTTTGGATAGCGGCAGTTGGATTGGTGCTTATTACTGCATTATATACAATTTTCGGCGGTATGAAATCCGTATTGTATACATCCGTGTTACAAACGCCTATATTACTCTTAGGATCTCTTATAATTTTGGTGCTCGGACTCAAAGAACTTGGCGGCTGGGACGAAATGATGCGGATTTGTTCATCTGTAAAAGTAAATGAATACGGCGACACAATGGTAAATCTGATCCGTGACAACAACGACGCTCAATATCCCTGGTTGGGAGCACTCATAGGATCCGCTGTAATCGGTTTCTGGTATTGGTGTACCGACCAGTTCATTGTGCAGCGCGTACTGTCCGGTAAAAATGAAAAAGAGGCCAGACGGGGCACAATTTTCGGTGCATACCTGAAACTTTTGCCGGTATTCCTTTTCCTTATCCCCGGCATGATTGCCTTTGCACTCCATCAGAAACTCGGTTCTTTCCTCCCGATGCTCCCGAATGGGCTTCCTAATTCAGATGCCGCTTTCCCGACTCTGGTAGCAAAACTTCTTCCTGCCGGAATCAAAGGACTTATCGTCTGCGGAATACTCGCGGCTTTAATGAGTTCGCTTGCATCATTGTTCAATTCATCATCTGCTTTGTTTACAATAGATTTCTACCAACGCCTTAAACCCAAGACCGATCCTAAGAAACTTGTGAAGATCGGACAGGCGGCTACGGTGGTAATTGTAATCCTCGGTATACTTTGGATTCCGGTAATGCGCTCTATCGGAGATGTGCTATAC
Source organism: uncultured Muribaculaceae bacterium (assembly GCA_910584055.1). Lineage (GTDB taxonomy): Bacteria > Bacteroidota > Bacteroidia > Bacteroidales > Muribaculaceae > Lepagella. Next base: position 64,394 of record CAJTZS010000017.1, read on the forward strand.
CTCTATCTACAGGATGTTCAATCAGTGCTTGCCCCCGGAATCGCCGCTGCGTTCCTTATTGGCATCGTATGGAAAAGGGCATCCGCACAAGGAGGCATGTGGGCATTGCTTACAGGGCTAATTGTAGGTTTGACGCGCCTTGGCGCAAAGATTTATTATTCAAATCTTGGTGTAGAGGCCGGGGCATCGGAGAATCCAAGTTTGTTCCAGCAGATTTTCTATGATGAAAACTGGCTTTTCTTCTGTGGATGGATGCTGCTGCTTTGTCTTGCAGTCGGTTTTATCGTTTCATTGTGTACAAAAGCTCCGGATGCTTCGAAAATTCAAGGTCTGGTCTTCGGTACGTCAACGCCTGAACAGAGACTCGCCACACGTCAGAGCTGGAATGCATGGGACATTGTAAACACCATTATAATCCTTGGCATTACAGTTGCCTTCTATATCTACTTCTGGTGATGTAAATCATTAGGATAATAATCTAATAATGGCACATACAGATAAAGACTATTATAAACAACATGACCGTTTATATTTAAGCGTGGACTGCATAATATTCGGCTTGAATGAGGGGAGCTTGAAGCTCCTTCTCATCAAGCGCGATTTTGAGCCCCATAAAGGTGAATGGTCACTAATGGGTGGTTTTGTCAATTATGATGAAAGCGTGGACAACGCTGCCAGAAGAGTGTTAAAAGAGTTGACTGGTCTTGACGGTGTCTATATGCATCAGATCGGAACGTTCGGTGAGGTTGGTCGCGATCCTGGTGAACGGGTAGTATCGGTGGCATATTCGGCACTTCTGAATTTACCGGATGTAGATAATGACACACTTAAATCCCATAATGCATACTGGGTTGACTTCAATAATATTCCGCATCTGTGTTTTGACCACGATTCAATGATTAGGAAGGCAATTCGCAAAATTCAGAATAAATTCAGAACCGAGCCTATTGCCTTTGAACTTTTACCGCATCATTTCACACTCACACAGCTCCAGCAGCTATATGAGACCTTACTTGGAATCAAGATTGACAAGCGTAATTTCCGACGACGAGCTCTTGAAAACAGTTGCATAGTACAGACTGATATGGTAGATAAAGAGAATTCGCGTCGTGGTGCGCGTCTGTATGAATACCAAAATAATGAAGCAGATGCGGTTAATTTTAAAATATAATTTATCATCCTCCTTATGCTCGAAGAATTAAAAGAAAAAGTATTCAAGGCAAATCTTGACCTGGTGAAACATGGTCTCGTGATTTTCACATGGGGAAATGTCTCCGGAATAGATCGTGAAAGCGGTCTTGTGGTTATCAAACCGAGCGGTGTCAATTATGATGATATGAAAGCCGAAGACATGGTGATAGTGGACATCAACACCGGAAATGTTGTGGAAGGTGCGCTGCGTCCATCGTCCGACACTCCCACCCACCTTGCCCTCTACCGGGCTTTCCCGGAAATCGGGGGAGTTGTCCATACTCATTCAACATATGCTACGGCATGGGCACAAGCTGGCGTTGACATTCCCAACATTGGGACGACGCATGCGGATTATTTTCACGATGCGGTGCCTTGCACACGTGATATGACAGAAGCCGAGGTAAAGGGAGATTATGAACTTGAGACGGGTAATGTGATTGTAGAAACGTTCAATGGCATTAATCCTGTTCATACGCCGGGCGTTCTTGTAAAAAACCATGGACCGTTCGCCTGGGGCACATCTCCTGCGGATGCCGTGCACAATGCAGTCGTTTTGGAACAGGTTGCTAAAATGGCAAGCATTGCATACACAATAAATCCATCGTTAACCATGAACCCTCTTCTGATTGAAAAGCATTTCTCCCGTAAACATGGACCGAATGCTTATTATGGACAAACGAAGAAATAAACATATTATAATTACAACAACATAAACATTAATATCATGGATATTTTTGATCAATACGAAATATGGTGGGTAACAGGTGCTCAGCTTCTATATGGAGGTGATGCAGTGGTAAAAGTAGATTCACACTCCAAGGAGATGGTGGATGGCCTCAATAAATCGGGAGTTCTACCTGTTAAAGTTGTATACAAAGGCACAGCCAATTCTTCGCGTGAAGTCAGCGAAATTATGAAGGCAGCCAACAACGACCCGAAATGCGCAGGTGTCATCACATGGATGCATACCTTCTCACCGGCAAAAATGTGGATTCATGGATTGCAGCAGCTTAAAAAACCGCTTCTCCATTTCCATACCCAATACAATGCCGAGATTCCATGGAATGATATTGACATGGATTTCATGAACCTGAATCAGAGTGCTCATGGCGACCGTGAATTCGGTCACATATGCACGCGTATGCGCATCCGTCGCAAAGTGGTTGTAGGACACTGGACAGACACTGAAGTGCTTAAGAAAATAGCGGTATGGGAGCGTGTAGCTGTTGCATGGGCGGATGCACAGGATATGCTCATAATACGGTTCGGAGATCAGATGAACAATGTTGCCGTTACGGATGGAGACAAGGTTGAGGCGGAGCAGCGTCTGGGATATCACGTGGATTATTGTCCGGTAAGTGAACTCATGGAGTATCACAAAAAAGTGAAGGACGATGAGATTCTCCGTCTTGTCAATGAGTATTTCAAGCTTTACGAGCATAAGCACGAGATGGAGATTCCAGCATCTGTTGAATATAAATCCGTTTGGAATGCCGCCCATGCCGAACTTACGCTTAGAGCTATCCTCAAAGCTAAAGGAGCAAAAGGATTTACGACAAACTTCGATGACCTTGGCACTGACGACATCAACGACCCCAAATTCGTAGGATTTGACCAAATTCCGGGTCTCGCATCCCAGCGTCTCATGGCGGAGGGTTATGGTTTCGGTGCAGAGGGAGACTGGAAATCGGCAGCCCTTTATCGTTCGGTATGGGTTATGTCAGAGGGGAAGGCCTGTTCATTCCTGGAGGATTACACGCTCAATTTCGATGGCAAGGACAGCACAATCCTGCAAGCTCACATGCTTGAGGTATGTCCGCTCATAGCAGAAGAAAAGCCTCGTCTGGAGGTTCATTTCTTAGGTATCGGCATACGTAAGGCTCAGACTGCGCGTCTTGTGTTCACCTCTCGTCCCGGAGAAGGCTGCACGGCAACTATTGTAGACCTCGGCAACCGTTTCCGCCTTATTGTGAATGATGTTGAGTGTGTGAAGTCAAAACCGATGCCCAATCTTCCGGTAGCGTCAGCACTATGGAAACCGATGCCTGATTTTGAGACAGGGGCAGGCGCCTGGATTCTCGCAGGCGGCACTCACCATTCCTGTTTCTCATATAATCTTTCACAGGAATATTGGGAGGATTATGCAGAAATTGCAGGAATTGAAATGGCAGTGATCGACAAGGACACTACCATCACCGAATTCAAGAACACACTTCGCTGGAATGAAGTGTATTATATGCTGAACAAGTCTCTTTGCTGATCATTATGGAAGCAAACGAAACTATCCGTATGGGTAAAGCCGTGCTTGGGATTGAGCTCGGCTCTACCCGTATTAAAGCAGTCCTTATTGATGAGGACAACCGTCCCATTGCGCAAGGCTCTCATGAATGGGAAAACCAGCTTGTTGACAATCTATGGACATACAGTATAGATGCAATCTGGTTCGGAGTACAGGATTGTTACCGGGACCTTCGTGCGAATGTGCTTGAAAAATACGATGTGGAGATTGAAAAACTCGCCGCAATCGGGGTCAGCGCCATGATGCATGGATATATGCCGTTTGACAAGAATGGCAAAATACTTGTGCCTTTCCGGACATGGAGAAACACGAATACCGGAGAGGCGGCAGCAAAGCTGTCGAAGCTGTTCAATTACAATATCCCTTTACGATGGAGTATTTCACATCTTTATCAGGCGATTCTTAACGGAGAAGAACATGTCGCCGACATTGACTTCCTCACTACGCTCGCCGGGTATATTCATTGGCAATTGACCGGCGAGAAGGTGCTCGGTATCGGTGACGCTTCCGGCATGCTACCTGTTGATCCGGAAACAAAGGACTATTCTGCAAGGATGATCCGTCAGTTCGATGATCTTACTGCCTCATATTCTTTCCCCTGGAAACTTGAAGACATTCTGCCTAAATGTTTGCTTGCAGGGGAAGAAGCCGGCAGACTCACAGAGGGTGGAGCACAGCGCCTTGACATATCCGGGAATCTAAAACCGGGAGTGCCGGTTTGTCCACCGGAAGGAGATGCAGGCACGGGAATGGTTGCTACAAATGCCGTTAAGCAACGCACCGGCAACGTGTCGGCAGGGACATCATCATTCTCCATGATAGTTGTGGAAAAAGAACTTTCCAAACCATATGAGATGATAGACATGGTAACCACCCCTGACGGATCACTTGTGGCTATGGTGCATTGCAATAATTGCACATCCGACCTTAACGCGTGGGTTGGAATATTCCGCGAGTTTCAGGAACTAATGGGCATATCTGTTGATATAAATGAGTTGTATGGCAAACTATATAACCATGCCCTGACCGGAGATGCGGATTGCGGAGGACTAATATCTTATAATTATTTCTCAGGAGAACCGGTAACGGGTCTCGAGGAGGGAAGGCCGCTTTTCGTTCGTTCGGTAACAGACAGGTTCAGTCTTGCCAACTTTGTAAGGTCACATCTTTTCGGAGCTGTTAGTGTTTTGAAGATCGGTAACGACATCCTTTTCAACGAAGAGAAGATAAAGGTTGACAGGATAACCGGACATGGTGGGTTGTTTAAGACGAAAGGTGTTGGACAAAGAATACTTGCGGCGGCTCTTAATTCTCCAATTTCTGTAATGGAAACAGCCGGGGAAGGGGGAGCGTGGGGAATGGCTCTTCTTGCGGGATATCTTGTCAACAATCTGGATGAACGCTCGCTGCCCGACTATCTTGACACGGTTGTGTTCGGAGGGAACATAGGAAATAGCATTTCTCCAACAGCTGAAGAAGTTGAGGGCTTTAACCGCTATATCAAAACTTACATCGATTGTTTGCCAATAGAAAAATTGGCAGTGGAATGTAAAAAATAAACTAAAAAACTATACTACATAAAACGGGGAGGTAAGTTAAATAACACCTTCCCTGTTTTTTATTTTAAGCATTGATTTCAAAAAAATATTTTTTGAAATCTTTTTTGCTAAATATGTGAGTAATTAGTAATTTTGTGGCATGAAAACGAATGTAGCAGTTTTTTTCGGAGGACGTTCGGTTGAACATGAAATCTCCGTAATATCAGCATTGCAGGCTATCAATGCCTTTGACAAAGATAAATACAACATAATCCCTGTATATATATCAAAACAAGGAAGATGGTATACCGGTGACAATCTTCTTGACATCCGTAATTATCGCGATCTTAAGAAGGTTGTAGAGAACGCCGAGGAAGTTTTTATGCGTCCGGAGTATGGAGATTACAATCTATACAAAGCCAATACCGGGATGTTTTCGAAAAGAAATCCCGTTGTTGCAGAATTGCATGTAGTCATTCCTGTCCTTCACGGAACTAATGGCGAGGATGGCATTTTTGAGGGTGTTCTCGAAACTATCGGAATCCCTTATGCCGGGTGCAACACCCTTTCAAGCGCAAACGGCATGGATAAAATCACCATGAAGATGATTCTCCGTGAGTCCGGTGTGCCGGTTGTTGATTATGTATGGTTTACGGATCGCCAATGGTTGTCTTCCAAAGATAATATTATATCCGAAGTTGAAAACAAACTCGGATACCCTGTGATTGTGAAACCGGCCAATCTTGGTTCAAGCGTTGGCATCGGCAAAGCTTCCAACAGACAGGAACTGATTTCCAAAATTGACAATGCCGAAAAATTCTCTCAGCGAATCATAGTGGAGCACATGATAGAACAGCTGAAAGAGATCAACTGCTCGGTGCTCGGAGATGCTGATGAGCATCAGTCATCGGTTTGTGAAGAACCCATCAAGACAGGAGACTTCCTTTCTTACGAAGATAAATATATGGGAGGTTCGAAAACCACAGTGGGAATGCAGGCAAGCGATAAAAGAATACCCGCCGACCTTTCGGATGAGGTCAGCGAAAAGATCCGCAATATGGCAGGTGAGACGTTCAGAGTCTTGTCTTGTCATGGTGTCAGCAGGGTAGACGTGATGGTTGATGAAAAAGACAATAGCATTTACGTGAATGAAATCAACACCATACCCGGATCGCTTTCTTTCTATCTTTGGGAGGCAACAGGCATTACCTTCCCGCAACTTATGGACAAACTCGTGCAGCTCGCGTTAAAGCGTAAGCGCGCTATTGACAGAAAGACATTCACATACGACCAGAATATATTCTCTCTCGGTGGCGGAGTAAAAGGTGCAAAGGGCGCAAAAGGCTCAAAATTTTGATATCAAGACAAAAGGTAAATACATAGAAGCAATATAGATGGCAAAGAATTTTAAGGAATACAGCAAACAGCTGAATCTTTCAGACATCAATAAAGAGATGCTGGAACTTTGGGATGCCAATTCTCTCTTTGAGAACAGTATGAAAGAGCGTGAGGGGTGTCCGACATTCGTGTTTTTTGAAGGTCCGCCTTCGGCCAACGGCATGCCGGGTATCCACCACGTAATGGCACGCACTATCAAAGATATTATTTGCCGCTATAAAACAATGAAAGGCTTTCATGTCAAACGCAAAGCGGGCTGGGACACCCATGGCCTTCCTGTTGAGCTTGGCGTGGAAAAGACACTTGGAATCACAAAAGAGGACATCGGCAAAAAGATATCTGTTGACGAGTATAATGCCGCATGCCGTCGCGAGGTGATGAAATATACGAAAGAGTGGACAGACCTGACCCATAAGATGGGATATTGGGTTGATCTCGACAATCCGTATATCACCTATGACAACCGTTACATCGAATCAGTATGGTGGTTACTAAAGGAATTATATAAGAAAGGTTATCTATATAAAGGATATACCATTCAGCCATATTCGCCGGGTGCCGGTACGGGATTGAGCTCCCATGAGCTGAACCAGCCGGGCTGTTATCGCGATGTCAAAGACCTCACGGCGACAGCGCTTTTCACGATAAAAGATCCTAAGCCGGAAATGACCGGATGGGGGCGTCCTTGCTTCCTTGCATGGACAACCACTCCATGGACACTTCCTTCAAATACTGCACTTTGTGTCGGTCCAAAGTTCGAATATGTAGCAGTGCGAACCTACAATCCCTACAATGCTGAAAAGATCACTGTAGTTTTAGCTTCTGACCTTGTTGGCGCTTATTTCAAGAAAGACGCAGATAAACTGCCTCTTGAAGATTATAAGCAGGGGGATAAGGTAGTGCCTTATCAGATTGTCGGACATTTCACGGGGGAAGAACTCGTTGGAATGCATTACAAACAGCTTATGCCCTGGGTTAAGCCAATCGAAAAACTCGGGGAATACAGTGCTGAATATGTCAATGAATTTGCATCCGCTCATCCTAAAAACGTCTTTTCCGTAGGTAATGATAAATTCATTGAGATGGAAGAGGCTGCCTTCAGGGTTATTCCCGGAGATTATGTGACCACTGACGATGGTACTGGTATCGTGCACATCGCGCCTACTTTTGGTGCAGACGATGCCAAGGTTGCAAAGGCCGCAAATATCCCCCCCTTGTTCATGATCAACAGGAAAGGGGAGACCCGACCCATGGTGGATCTTCAAGGCAAATTCTACCTCATTGATGACCTTGCACCCGAATTTGTCGAAAAATGCGTGAATATTGAGGAATATAAGGATCACGCGGGAGAATATGTCAAGAACGCATATGACCCGCGGTTCACACAAAACGGTAAATACGATGACGTTGCCGCAAGCAAAGAGGAAGATCTCAATGTCCGTCTGTGCATGGAGATGAAACAGGCAGGAGATGTGTTCAAGACTGAGAAACATGTCCACAACTATCCTCACTGCTGGCGCACCGACAAGCCGATCATATATTATCCCCTTGACAGCTGGTTTATCCGGACGCCGCAGGCTCGCGAAAGACTTTTAGAGCTTAACGAGACTATAAAATGGAAACCGGGGTCGACCGGCACGGGACGTTTCGGTAAATGGCTCGAGAACGTTCAGGACTGGAACCTTTCCCGTTCGCGTTATTGGGGGACGCCTCTTCCGATATGGAGAACAGATGATGGCAAAGAGGAAATCTGTATAGGCTCTTATGAGGAACTTTGCCGACTTATAGACAAATCTGTAGCGGCCGGGATGATGAAAGAGAATCCCTTCACAGCAAAGGGTTTTACTCCGGGAGAGTATACAGCACAAAATTATGACAAGATCGATATCCATCGCCCTTACGTGGATGACATTGTCCTTGTTTCGGAAAGTGGCAAACCCATGAAACGCGAGACAGACCTTATTGATGTATGGTTTGATTCGGGAGCGATGCCGTATGCGCAGATTCATTATCCATTCGAGAACAAGGAACTGCTTGACAGCAACGAGGTGTATCCCGCCGATTTCATTGCCGAGGGTGTAGACCAGACTCGTGGATGGTTTTTCACTCTGCATGCCATTGCAGGGATGGTTTTCGACTCGGTTGCTTACAAAGCCGTTATTTCAAATGGCCTTGTGCTTGATAAGAATGGAAACAAGATGTCGAAGCGTCTCGGAAATGCCATTGACCCGTTCGGCAATATCGAGAAATTCGGTAGCGACCCCGTGCGCTGGTACATGATTTCAAATTCCCAACCTTGGGACAATCTGAAATATGACGAGGAAGGCGTGGCGGAAGTTAGCCGTAAACTTTTCTCAACTTTGTACAATACATATAAATTCTTCGCTTTATATGCCAATGTCGATGGGTTCACAGGTACGGAAGCACAGGTAGAACTGTCTGAGCGTCCCGAAATCGATAGATGGATTCTTTCTCTTCTCAACAGTTTGGTTTCAGAAGTTGAGGCGGCACTTGATGATTATGAGCCCACAAAGGCAGCCCGTGCAATCGACACCTTTGTAAATGACAACCTTTCGAACTGGTATGTCCGCTTGAACCGCAAGCGTTTCTGGGCAGGAGTAATGGATACTGACAAGCTCTCCGCTTACCAGACGCTTTATACCTGCCTGAAAACTGTTGCACAGCTGATGGCTCCATATGCACCATTCTATGCTGACAAACTATATGCCGACCTTATGGCTCCGGCATCAGAAGGTGAGGGATATGCATCCGTGCATCTTTCTGATTTCCCGATTGTCGATAAAGCAGCGATCGACAAAGATCTTGAAGAAAGGATGAGTCTTGCCCAAGTTATCACTTCCAATGTGCTTGCGCTTCGCCGCAAGGTAAACCTGAAGGTTCGGCAGCCGCTCCAGACTCTTTTAGTCCCGGTTGTCGATGCTGCGCAGCGCGATGCAATCGAGAAGATCAAGGGCATCGTTCTTGATGAAGTGAATGTCAAGGATCTCAAGATCGTGGAAAACGAAGAGAGCGGTCTCGTAAAAAGAGTCAAGGCGGACTTCAAGAAGCTTGGCCCGAAATACGGAAAGATCATGAAGGCTCTTGGTAAAGCTATTACGGAGATGAGCCAGAAAGATATCGCTGAATTTGAAAAGAATGGCTCATTCAAATTCGAATCTCTTCCTGAACAACCTGTGGTGACACTTGATGATGTTGAGATTATACCGGAAGACATTCCCGGCTGGCTTGTAACAAACGAAGGAAATGTGACTGTTGCCCTTGATGTGACATTGACCGACACCTTGAAAAATGAAGGTATTGCAAGAGAACTCATCAACCGCATCCAGAATATCAGGAAATCATCTGACTTTGAGATTACCGATAAGGTCACAGTGGAACTTTCTGAAACTCCTTCCGTCGTTTCAGCACTTGAAACCTTCAAAGATTATATTGCGGCGCAGGTTCTTGCCGACAATATTATTTCAAAGACTGATTTGTCGGGCGATAATGTTGTTGAACTCGATATAGACGGGGAAAAGATTCTGGCGAAAGTAACGAGAAAATGATAGAAGAAAACAGCGCATTGACGCGAACCGCCAATAGCAAGTCATCCGGCATTTCTGCCGGATGGCTTGCACTTATAATTGCCTTGGCAGTAATAATTGCAGATCAGGCATTAAAAATATGGATCAAAACTAATTTTTATCTTGGGGAGGATCTCGAAATACTAAAATGGTTCCATATTAAATTCATAGAGAACAACGGGATGGCGTTCGGACTCGAATTATGGAATAAATTTGTTCTCACATTCGGTAGAATTATTGCGGTCGTTCTTTTTATATGGTTCATAGTAAAAATCAAAGACGTAAAAGAAATACGGAAAGGATTTGTTGTTGCTGTGGCCCTGATAGCTGCAGGAGCGGCAGGAAACATATTCGATTGCGTATTTTACGGCAAACTATTCAACAATCCCATGCCGCCGGAAATTGCAACTGTGTTCCCCGCTGACGGGGGGTATGCGGGATGGTTTGAAGGAAGGGTTGTAGACATGCTGTATTTTCCGTTTTTTGATTTCTATTGGCCGGAATGGATGCCTGTCGTAGGAGGGGATTATTTTGAATTTTTCGCATTTATATTCAATATTGCGGATTCTTCAATATGCGTAGGTGTTGCCTTGCTTATTCTGTTCTATTCAAAGGATGCGACAATAGCATTCAAGGCTATCGGTAATGAGAACAAATCCAATGAGTCATCAAGATTAAAATAGATTTGAGAACGCACATTTTCATACTCACCGCTATTATAATGCTCTTGGTGGTATCGTGTAATAAAAGGCCCAAGGGTGTGTTGTCTGATGATGAAATGGTCGGACTCATTGCCGACATGCAGGTAGCGGAAGTATATATGCAACAGCATAATTCGGGATATTACAATGATAGCGTAAGGGACAGTGCAGTTCAATGGGCTTTGGATAAACATGGTCTATCCAAGGCTGATTTCGATTCTACAATGACCTGGTATGGTAGAAATATTGATGATTATCTGAATCTGTTCGGGAAGGTTGATGCGGAATTGGCAAAACGTCAGAACAAGGCTATAGGCGAGACTGAGAAAAATCTGGTTTCAGCGGATTTATGGCCATATTCCCGACATATCATGATATCAGAAAATTCACCATCCAATGGGCTTGCATTTTCCTTGCCTCTGAACGACCTGTCCAAAGGTGAGAGAATCACATGGAAAATGCGCCTCAGGGGATTACCGTCGGGTAATGTTTTGCTTGGCGTGGATTATGATAACGGCACATCAAGTTATATGTATCAGTCACCGAATGGGAATTCAAAAATTGACATGACCCTTCAGACGGATAGTTCATATAATGTTAAAAGGGTGTTCGGATATGTAAGGGTCAAGGAAGATCATTCCCTGCCTGTCTGGATTGACAGTATCGCGCTCCAGCGAATCCCTATTGACAGCACGGAATATTATAGGATACATTCACAACGCAGGTATTCCGGCTTGCACAAGCGAGTAAGGACCTCCGAGAGAAAAGATACGATTGAAGAGGATTCTAAAACCGGAGCAATTCTTGAAGATACAGAAGGGAACATAGTTCCGATACAACCAATTGACAAGAAGAGGCAGCTGAGGATCAATTCAAATGCCAACAAATCTATAAAAATGATTCCTCAGCAGGAATTGAAAGCTATCCCGGCAAAAGATCTCGCGCCGGTAAAAAAGCTCTAATGGAACGCGTACGCATACTTACTAAACGGCTTTATGAAAAAGACCGGAAAGGGAATGTCTCGACATTCAACCTTCCGGTCTTGACAATATATATATCAGAAAAAGATCTTCACAAAATTAAATTCAGTCTTCAAGGATATTTCGATATTTCAATAGGCAGTTTTGATATCCGTGATTATGTGTCCGAAATGCCCGGAATACTGTTTATTGACCATGATTTGGTGCTCGCTGAAACTGAATCAGGCTGGAGATTGACACCGTCAATCAAAAGGGATACTTATATTGATAGACGGTAGGAGAGTCCAGGAGGAGAGGGGATTCCAGTTAACATTGACGATTCCGCGCGAACCATATCTTCCGGAATAGGGATACAGACGCTGAGTATAATAACGTCCACCTCTGTAATACTTCACGAGGTAAGTGTCATCGCTAATTCTCCATACACGAACATCCCTGCCGCCTCTGGCTGCATGTGCAACCATTTTCCGTAGAGCATGGTCGTAGTCCCGATAGTATTTACTTTCCATTTTGCGACGCTCCTTCCAATATTTTTTCTCGGCCTTGCGCGCCTTTTTCATATGTTTATAATAATCATCATCGTCATCATGATGCTTATGATGCTTATATGAAGGACGACGGTCATGACGATACTCATAACGGTCTCTGTCATGATGTTTATGCTTGTCCGCGAAAGCGACACCGGTTCCCGACAGAATAAACAGAGAGAGGATGAGTGATGTGATTATACGTCTCATAGCCTTGAAATTTAGAGTTTCTATATCTATAAGACACCATACAATTGAAAAAGTTTAATCACGGCGCAACACCCGCAAAAAATATCTTTAAGCGTCAATCACGGGGAGTCGATTCTCTGTGACTCTGTGCCTCTGTGTTTATTATAATAGAATCAGTTGCTGCCGGGGCTGCCGGCTATGGGCTTAGACACATTATTTGATTTAATCGGTCCAATAAATGGGGTGCAAATAAAATACACAAGCCGCAAATCCGAGGATCTACGGCTTGTGTTATTGAAGATAATTAAGTATATCGACTTACAATTTCACTGTGACCGTTTCCCATTTTGACTGGGTTATGTTATGACCTGCACGCCGTGCTTCTTCGCGAGTTTTGCGCATCTGCTTCTGGGCTTCGCGCAATTGCTTCTTCATTGTTACATAATTGCTACTGCTTACACTGGCGGCAGTCAATGAATTTACAGCACTCTCGGCATTTCTGGCAAAACGATCATATATACCCTGATATTCACCTTGAGAGAGTCCGGATGGAATATTTTCATCACTGAAACCGCCACCCGTTGCATTTTCGTTGCCTCTATTACGATTATTGCTGATATCGCTGGCCAATTGTGCCGTGGAACTTGTCAAACCACTTACAATTCCCATGATAGCGTTCATCTTTTCCGCATTTGAATCATAATTGCAAAGCAATCCTGGAAGATAGCTGCCACCTAAACGGACAATATGCATCTCTTTGCTTGTATTCTTATTGATGAATGACTTAGCTTCTTCTTTAGTCGATGCAACCGTAACTATCTGTTTTGGTTGGTGTCCGTCGGCATAAGTGCAATATACTCCTACATATTTTCCTGCCGGACTCACTTCGGCAATCTGAAGCGACCATCCGTCATTCCAATGTTTATTAACACCTTCAATAAAAGTGTCATAATTTGGATACTGCTCCCATTCCTGACGGTCTATATCGGTTCCTTTGGAGAGAACGGTAAACCATTTCATGGTAGAAGGAGCAATATCTGTGATGCGATAGCCCTGATCCATAAATGGTTTTGCCCATTTATAAATGCTTTTAAAACCAAGTTCCTTGCATTCCTGAGCCGTGTAACCCGGCACTTGGGTTCCGATTATCTGCCAGTAAGAACGCCCCAAACCATCCATCTGACCGCATCCCACCGATGACACATAAAAACCGCTCTTATTCCATTCCTTTATTTTCTTTATAGAATCTTTAGTCTTGAGGTAGTTTGCTTCCTGCCCCGTTTTCGGGAGAGCCTTGGATGCAAGATAACACCATCCAAGAGGGGTGTGTTTTGCTGAAATCACAGCTCTTCCATCCTTCCAATGAGATTTATGAAAGTCCCAGCTTACATCAAACGATTCTGTTATGCTGTACCATTCATTAATTGGATCGGTATTCTCTAATAAAATAATAAGTTTTCCTCCACCTGCCCATGCCTGGAGACCGACTATTAATGCCATTAAAGCAATACAAATTTTTCTTTTCATTCAAAAAATTTTATTATAGGTTTTAAACTCATCAATAAGAACCGTTACCACCGGCATTGTTCCAATAGTTGGACACGAAACCGTTGTTGTCAACTGCAAGCATAGCTTTCCTGTCGAAATCTGAATTATATTCCGAGCTCCCGTTAGAAGAAGGCATGGCAATTGTAACCTATCTCATGGGTAACGTGTTTGTAAATACCAAAATTACCTAAAAAATATGGAATGCACAAGTATGATGTCCTCTAATCCTATAATCTCAAAACTATGCAAAATTCCCATTTATCGGACTGAATAAACCAAATGTGTCTAAGCCAATAGCCGGATGGGGGGAGACAAGCAGCTCCCCGTCCGGCTATATGCACCGACGCGTCATTTTTTACCTCGCAGAGCCGCAGAGTGGCAGAGCCTTCATATCCGGTTGTCAGAGGTCGTGTCCACTCCTGCCGAGGAGCGGAGCCTGTCGCTAAAATCGCCGCGGCAGGCTCTGCCACTCAGCCGGGAGTTCACGACCCTAAAAGACAAGTGTCAAACGACCTTTGCGCCCTCTGCGGCTCTGCGAGGAATAATGTTCAGTGCGATAAATTGGAATTTAAGATTATGGATATAGTTGATGCGTAGGAATGAATTATATCGGGAATAATTAGTAAATTTGCACATAAGAACCAACCTTCAGGAAATATAATGCGTATTATTGTTCATATATCAATTTTTGTTGCAGTGTGCATGACTGGTCTTGCATCCTTTGTGTCTTGCAAATCAAATTCAAAAGACAAAGATGAATTACTTAGAATCGAGCAACTTAACGAAACCGATCCTAAGGCCGCACTTCATCTCCTTGACTCAATAGAAAATGTTAAGAACTATAATAATACCGAATTGAAGGCATTATATAGTCTTGTAAAATCACAAGCTTTGGACAAGAATTACATTGACGTAGCGGACGATTCGCTTATTTCCGTTGCGAGAGAATACTATGAGAATTCGTCTGATAAATACCATAGGATGAAATCGGAATACTATTCCGGCATCGTCTATCTGAACGCGGATACCCTCGACATTGCCCTCAACGCTTTTTTGAAAGCCTACGACATTGCAGAAGAAAGAAAAGAATATTTCTGGCAAGGGATGACCGCATCAAAAATGGCTGATATATTTACCAGAAATTGTGATGGTGTACAGGCTCTTGAATTTGCAAAAATTTCGTTAAGATGTCTTAATAAGTCAAATGATGCCACATATGTCAACTATGCATTATTAGACCTTGCAACAGCATATCATAACATTAATTATTCGGATTCCTGTATATATATTATAGAAGAACTATTGAGTGATAGTATAACAGCTCATGACCCATGGCTTGATTACTCCTCAAAAGAATTAATAGGAGCGGCATATATACAAAATGGAGAATATAACAAAGCTATTGATGTGTTACAAGATAACTCTAAACCGGATGGAGGAGAATCAGTTACACCTGCATATGTTGCTTTAGCATATCTTGAACTTGGTGATATTGATAAGGGAAAGGAAATTATTGAATCTCTATCTGATAGCAGCACATTAATATCTGACTATTTAAAATTTGAATTGTATGATAAGCTCAATTATAAGAACGAAGCATTAAAAACATTAAAAAAATCATATGATAAATCATGTAATAATCATACAAAGCGCCTGACATCTAAGTTATCTATTGCATTACTAAAGTACCATAAAACAGAAAAAAAGCTTGACAAGGCTAATATTACCAAGTATAAATACAGGATTGCATATATTATCACAGCCTCAATACTGGTTATTTCTATAATTATATTAATATTTTTATATCGTTCTCAAAAGCAAAAGTTACGCAATCAAGAATTGGTAGAGAGTGCGAAGTATCTTAAAGAGAGGTTGAATGACACAAGTGAAAGCAATAAAAGATTAGCAAAATCCGTCTATTCACTCCTCTCTACGCAATTCGCTAATGTGAATGATGCCTGCCAGACATTATATGAATGCGAAAACGAAGATAAGGCAAAAAAACAAATTGCTCAAAATATGCTTAAGCTTATTAATCATATTTCCGAGGATGAAAACACAATAAAACAATTAGAGGAACTCTTAGACTATCATTGCAAGGATATATATTCTAACCTAAAAAATTTTTTTCCGGATTTAAAAATTGAAGATTATAGATTGTTTCTATATAGTGCTTTGGGATTTGATAATTTGGCTATCTCTAAGTTTTTCAGAACTACGGTAAAGGGTGTGTATGGAAGACGCGATAGAATGAAGAACCGTATTTTGAATTCTGACATCGAGAATAAAGAGACCTATATTGCCATTTTGTATCCACAAGGTTTAAAACATAAGCCGGGAGGAAATATCGGACAAAATCAAAATCTATATCGGCCCAACCTCATAATTTCGGATTAATAAAAGTCTTGTGGGAAATGAAATACAGCTATTGGGAAATCAACAGATATTTAGTGTTAGTATATAGCTGATTATCAACATGTATAGAACTCATAGTGGGAAATTAAATATTAATAAAGGCAATATTAAACCGTAATATTTCTCTAACTTTGCAACAAAAACAAAGAGAATATGAAACAAGTTATCGTCATTATTTTAATCGTTTCATTTGCCATTATTGGCAATGTAACATACGCTCATGGGAATCGAGAGAATGCTAATAGAAAGACGACAGTGCTAATTAAAGATGAAATGCAAAAAACTCCCGTTAGACCTCGCTGTCCCGCCAAACCAATTGAATGCACGTATGGCGATGAATTCGTATCTGTGAATCTGCCTTTAAACGTAACATTTGCCGAGATTGAAATCGTATCAAACAACGAAATTATTGTGTCCGGAATAATAACACCGGACTATCCGACAATGTATTTCTCACCATTGTCTGGAAATTACACATTAAATCTGAATACATATACAGATGACTCATATGTAGGTACTTACACAGGAGAATTGAGTTTCTAAGTATATCTTTCCTACACCACATATAATACTAACTAAAAAATTTTAACAAAATGAAAAGTTTTATTTCTATTTTTGTTATGGGATTATTGTTTTCCATGACAATAACAGTCACCTCCTGTTCTGAAACAGAAATGCCAGAAATCGATAATTCAAACGAAGAAGCAGTAACACGTTCTGAAGTGCCGGAATTTTTAACTATATCATATAATGGGAATACTTACTACAATGTTCCCACGACATATGATGAAAACGGAGACTTCGTATTTCATGACAATGTATTCGCTCCAATATATCATTAGTGTCCACTGAAAAATCATAAGAGTTCTTTGAAATTATTGATATTC
>CAJTZS010000018.1 GCA_910584055.1 uncultured Muribaculaceae bacterium
GTCATAGGGGTCAAAATTGTCTGGCTCACAGGGTCAACCGAGCCTGGGTTTTCCAATATTGTCGGAAGTCTTTCTAAGCATTAGTCCGCCTGCGTTGTAAAGTTCAATACCTTCGTTTCCTGTGACGCAGATTGTCTTGCTACCTACAATTATCCGGTCGTTTCCGTCATTTATGTCGGATATTCCGCTCTGTGTCCCTTTCGGAGTGTAAAGGTAGAAGGAATCGACGCAGAATTTAGCTTTATGAGCCTTGGCTTCCGAAGCGTTTGCTCCGTCCTGTCCACTCGGGGGTTCGAAGCCCATCATCTCTTTCATTGCCGCGCTGTTGGTGAAACGGGTATAATCAAGGGGCATGTCGAAATCCTCCTCCATCAGTTTGGCGATGTCTCCATAAGTCATGTCGAGGGCCACCCACTTGCCCGGCTGCATGGAACCTACGATTGGAAGAGATGCTTCCATATCATCCGGGTTGGAGCAGAGATTGACCTGTGCCGCCCCGGCGTCTGCACCGTCATTTTTAAGGAAGTGGACTTTCACACGGGAATCGCATAAAACCTGAGAATCCGTCCAGAGGGCAACATGGATGTGGGTGTTCTCATTGATATGGCTGAAATCGCGGGCCGCTCCGTTGTTTTTGATATACATGCCTGCCCACCAGTTGCAGGCCGCTCCGTTGATGTGGAATGACCCGAAAGTGTCATTGCCGGTGAGGGACGGGGTGCTGTACTCTGATGTCCATGCCACATTGCCTCCCCCTTCGATTGCTGTCGAGGCATCCGTGCCGCAGCGATAGTTGTTGAGAGTGATGCCTTCGGTGTTCTTGATCTGCTGCAGGGCATCTTCACCGAGCACGAATACATCGAAAATGCCATTGCCGTTGCAAGCTTTCAAAGCTTCTTCAACACCGCTGCCTGTTGTTTCGGCAACGTTCTCCGCACCGAAGGCCACTCCGAATGATGCAATTGCCACAGAGAATAATAAAGTAAATTTTCTCATAATATTTATTTTAGGTTAATAATGAGTGTTATTATGGAATCTTTTACTATTAAGACATCGCTCTGCCGGGAGAGGGTAGTGTTACCGATTAAAAAATTTTTATATATCCACTCTGAGGCACGTGGAAGCGACAAAGTCCTTGGGCGGTGGCGGGAGTGGAAACCTGCTTGCCGAAAGTGTCGTATATGCGGATTTTGGAAGGAGTTGAATGCAGGTCAACGAATATTTCCTCAGTATCTGTGGCGTTTAGAATATAAGTGTTTTTCGGGAGGGAAACCGGAATAATCCTCCTTGCTTCATAAACGGCGATAATTCTCTCCTTCCCGCTTTCCGCTTCAATGACCGGATACCCAGATTGCGGGAAATAGGGACGGAATTGAGAATTGAGGAGAGTTTCGCGGTGCTTTTGGGAGAATTCAATCCAATGTTTCATCATCCTGAGATGTGAATCGGGGAGGGTGTTGAGTCTCATGGAGTATTGTATCACCCCGAAAATTGCCGAGAGAATATGGTGGGCGGCAGTTTCGGGCGTGTCATCCAGGTCCCATTCGAGCATGTCGGAATGGACGGCGGTGCACCCGGATGTTAAGCGGAGCGAGGCAATGCGTTGACGGTTACCTCTGGCATCGAGGGGGCAATCTGCTGCTCTGAGCATGTTGCCATATTGCCTGATTGCAGGCCCAATGTATCTCTGTCTGAATTCAATGAGGATTTCCGGATTTATCCTTTCCAGACGTTTCCTGATCTGAGTCAAGAGAGTATCGACACTTTCAGGCAATGATTTTATGTCGCGGCCAGAGTAATCCTGCTCAATCGCGGGGTCTTTGCCTTGTATTTTGAATTCATCGATGAAATCAAGTTTAAAGCCGTCGATATCCCATTCCCTTAGGGCATCTTCATATATAGAGCATAGGAATTCCCTTACCTCCGGGAAACGGGGGTCGAGCACATTCCTGTCTTTCCTGTCGGTCAGATACATATTTTTGAACCGTTCATGGTTCTTGCTCCGGATTCCGACAAATGGCACAGAATACCATACCATGTATTTGAGACCGAGTGCATGCACTTTGCGCACATGCTCTGCCATATCCGGGATTTTTTCGGCACATACTTCCCAATCTCCGCAATATGCATATCCTCTGTTGCTGTCACCTGTCTGCCAGCCGTCGTCAAGTATAATGGTTTTCATTCCGGCTTCTGCCGCCAGTGCGCATTCCTTTTCAATTTCTTTGGCGTTGACCTGTTGGTGGAATTGATACCATGTAGAGTAGAGCGGATCAAATACGGAATCGGGTGTCCTGGCGGGGACTATGCCGCATCGGTCGGATATCCACTTCACGGCATCACTTATTGCATCGCCATAAAAACGGTTTTCGCAATCAAACCGGATTTCGGTGCAGTAATTGGTCATTGGTGCCTCCGGGGTTGAGAAAAACGAAATCTTCCCTTCAATGTGTGCGTCATCCTCCACCGCTCCGGCAACGGCTTCGATGTTGCGGAAAGGTTCTGATACGGCGAATGTCAAGCGGTTTGTATTGTTGTTATCAAGAAATGTATATACGGGAATTCCGGAGGCAATGTCGCTATGATATTTTTTTAGCCAGGATGGCAACAATGCGCATCTGCCGTCGTCATTGGCATGCCATATGTATCTGATGTCTCCGACCGGTCTTGAAAAACTGATGTCGAAAACGGGAGGTGGCGTGGGTAAATCGTGCGACAGCTCGATCTTGATTGATTCAAAGCCTTCGGAACATTGGCATGAAATTTTGAAATCCCATCCGTCCGGAACCGGGCAGTGGAGCGTAACATTCCCCACGGAGCGCAGGTTTATGCTCTCTGTCATTGCCGCTGTCGGAAATGACAAATCGGTGATTACACAGAAACATATGAAAATTTTAATAAAAGTGACACACCGATGTGCATCCCTCAAATTGAATTCGAAGAGGTTCAGGACCCGACCGATTGCCATAATTTTTAATGCGTTTGAAAAAATAAATAATTCTATTTATTAGACAAGCGCAATGAGGGGGCGGGTAGTGTATACATCATGAAAGATGTTGCTCCTAAACAAGCTCTTATCAAATTATTGTATTATTGTCCTGTCAATGATTTGGAGTTTGGCCTGCGAGGGTTCTTCGTAGGCGTTACAGGCAGCGAGATAGTTTTTTAGTTCGGTAAAGTCTGTGCCATAGAGATTGTCGCTGAACTGGTGAAGTTTGGTCATTACGTTGATATATGCCATCGGATCTTTGTGGCGGGTAAGTTTGCGTAACGTTAATATGTAATCTTCACGGAACACAGTCGGCACGATTATTCTTGACTGATCGGCACGGACAAACTCGGCATTCATCATCACGCGGGCTATCCTTCCGTTGCCATCGTTAAACGGATGCACCTCGCTAATCATGAACATCATAAATATGGCACGAGCAAAAGGATCGGTCAGAGCCGAATAATATTTAAAGCCTTGCGAAAGTGTCCCCTTTACCAATTGATAGTCCACAAATTCGGTCTGACCTGCACGGTTGTTTCTCATTTTGAAAACACCGGGATTCATGTGCGGTCGCCCTTCCAACAATATGTTATGGCGATGGCTTAATATTGCGAACAGTTCTTCGGGAGAAGTGGGAACACGCATCATCTCGGCACGGTTAGACAGTATCTTGAATGTGCCAAGAATATCATGCGAGTCCTCATCACGCCTCGGCATAGGTATTCCTGAGTCAACGATTTCTTTCGCTTCCTCAATATCAAACTCCGTACCTTCTATATAGTTGGAAAAATAGCTCTCAAAGAATGAAAATAATCGGAAAGAGTCCTCATCGGTATTGCGGTTATTTCGTATTACAAAGTAACGGTCTTTTATTGTGTCAAATAAAATTTCAAATAGTTCAACACGGTTTGCGTCAAACGGATTCCCGGCTGCACGGGCTTTTGCCGAATCTGTGGACAATACGTTGGCATCGTGGGTGGACAGCAAAGCGGATATGATGTTGTTGATTTTGGAAAATTCATCGGCCATGCCTAAGTCGTTGGCTACTTCTCGCAACTTATCGCGGTACTGATTCAACCGTTCTTCGCCTCCTGTCAGCAATAGTTGTTCCAACTTTTTCTCAATTACTGCAATAGGCAACACTCTCGATTCATCTCCTGATTTCCGAGACAACTGCATATTTTCAAGCATATAACGGTGTTCTCCCGATATGTGGATACCCATGAAGGGGATGTCATTTGCCGTTGCTTTCGGGCCTTTGACGAAATTTAGTATGATACCCGGCAAATCTGAGATACGACGGGTCGTAGAATTTGTCAGGAAAAAATCGCCGGTAGAAGTCGGGCGCATCTCCTTTGCACTACGATGACTGATAATGGCGTTTGGATACCGGTACGCCAAAATCTCGATAAGGTTGCGCCGTACTATATTTTCAAGGCTGTCAATCAAGTTGGTCGTGTATATACGGGGAGCCAGCTTGCGCAACTCTCCGTCTTTCTCCTTTTTAGAAAGCACACGGGAAATATTCGGGTTAGACGAACCGAATATAATCTCTTTTTGGGTGTCAACTTTAACTGCCATACAAAAAATCACGATTAAGAGAATACAAAGGTACAAATTTTTGCGATTATAACCTCGTATTTTACAAAAAACTGCGATTACGAAGGCTTAAAATTTGGAATCTTCATTAAAATTGGGAATTATCCCGATTTTGTTCAATAAAAACTCTAATAGTCCCGGATTATGGTGATGCCGAAGAGGCCGGTCCGGGTGGTGACCGGGATGGCGGAGCCATGGCGGGTACGGTTGTAGCGATCACGTGGAACGTTGATGTCTTTCTCCCTGCCGTCTTCAAACCTTAGCCTGAAATAATACACGTAGTAGGGGCTTCCTTGGGTGTATACACGGCGGGAAACGCGTTTTTGATGATGACGGGTTTTGGTGTATTTGCTCTCTACAGTGACTTGTTGTGTCTCGGAGGTATCCTTGTCTGAGAAACAGAAGTTGAGGCCGTAAATGGCGACGAGGAATATCCCGCAGGAAAAGACGACGTGGCATATGTAATTCAGGAGGAATGATCCCGAATCGGTGAGCTTCCGCCATGATTTCCATATGGCAATCCCGGAAATAGCGGCAAAACAGACTGCGACAAGCAAGGGTATCCACCATGAAATCAGTGTCCTTTCATGGAGATAAATGGCTGCTCCATAGGCGCTGATCATCATTAATATGAGGAATCCGCCTGCAATTCCCCTCACTATATTTCTGCCTGAAAGTTTGCTCATGTTTCTAACTTGTTTTAAATTTGCACTCCCTTACTGGTGTTGCATCATACTCAAATGTAGGGATGCTCCCCGGAGCATCCGATGGAGAATAACTGATTGTCTGGCTGTTGAAGGATGCACCATGGTGCATCCCTACATTCTTAGGCTCAATTGATTGGGTTCTGCAGCATCCACAAGAAGTTTTGTTTCCTAACCAAAATTATAAATTTTTTTTGTGATGAGAAAATTGACAGTAAAATTGATCTTTGCGTTATTTATGTTATGTTGCACCATGCCGGTGTCGGCACAGTTTAATCTTAAAAAGGCTGTAAGCGCGGGTGCGAAGGCTGTTCAGGCAGCTACCCTGACGGACGCGCAAATGGCGAGCTATGTAAAGGAGTCGGTAGACTGGATGGACAAGAACAATCCCGTGCTTCCTGAAGACAATCCTTACACTCAGCGTCTACGCAAGCTCACGGAGGGGATCACTGACGCAGACGGGATACCTTTGAATTTCAAGGTGTATCATGTGATTGATGTGAATGCTTTTGCTTGTCCGGATGGAAGTGTGCGTGTATTTTCTTCTCTGATGGATATCATGAATGACGACGAACTTATGGGCATTATAGGTCATGAAATCGGACATGTCATGAAACATCATTCGAAAAACGCTTTCCGTCAGCAGTTGCTCACCGGTGCCTTAAAAGATGCTGCCGGTGCTGCCAGCAGTAAGGTGGCTGTCCTTACTGATTCACAGCTCGGTGCATTGGGTGAATCTTTGATAGGTGCGAAATTCTCTCAGAAGCAGGAGAAAGAGGCCGACAACTGCGGCTACGACTTCCTTGTGTCAAAAGGAAGGAATCCGTGGGGAATGGTGATGGCATTCGAGAAATTCCAGAAAATGGAACAGGACGGCGGCACCAAGATGAGCTACATGGACAAGATGTTCTCTTCGCATCCTGAAACGGAGGCCCGCATCAAGGCGATGTCCAAACGCTGCCAGAAGGACGGCTATACACGCCCTGCCGAATCTAAATAATTGCTTTTATAGTTTATAGTTTAACGGATCTGTGAGTTTGCAATCTCAAACTCACAGACCCGTTTATATTTTATGGATAATTCTTTCGCGTTACTTCAGCAGATTGAGGGCGAAATCATAGTCGGGTTCCTCGGTGATTTCCTTGCATAATGAGGTTCCCATGATTTTACCGTTTTCATCTATGATGATCAATGCGCGGGCATAGAGACCCTGAAGGGGCCCGTCTGCCATCTCCACTCCGTATTCTTTGCCGAAATCAGAACGGAAACCGGAGGCGGTGAATACGTTCTCAATCCCGTTGATCGAGCAGAACCTTGCAGCGGCAAAAGGCAAGTCTTCAGATACGCACAGCACCACGGTGTTTTCAAGTTCGGAAGCCTCTTTGTTGAAGCGTCGTACCGAAGCAGCACATACATCAGTGTCCAGACTCGGAAAAATGTTTAATACCACGCGTTTTCCGCGCAAGTCTTCGAGTGAGATGTTATTGAGATCTTTGCCAACGAGAGTGAAAGCTTTTGCGTCGCTTCCCTTTACCGGTAGTTCTCCGTATAGTTTCACGGGAGTGCCCTTAAAATTTGTATTTTCCATATTTTATTTCAAAATTTATTCCATTACTGATAACAATGAATATAGTCTGTAGGTTTACTCCTCAAATTCCCGTTTATCGCACTGACCGAATCCTCATGCCGTTGCCCTCTTCAAGGGCTGACGCGAAAGTTTGGTTTAATCAGTGCGATAAATGGGAATTTGGTTTTGGGAAGTGGAAATTATTTGGATATTTGAACCGGAAGTATTAATTTTGCGGTGCAAGCAGAGAAAGACTCTGTGGGAGATTACATCACGGAGACCTTGTGACTATTCATTTTCAGAACATAGAGTACATACGCGAAAAGTGTAAAGAATGTTGTATATAGGGAGTATATATAATAGGAATTAGAGTGGTCATAGGGTCAGAGCGATTCGGCAGGAAAGTTCTGCTGAAAGTGGTGGGACGGCTCTTCTCCCATATTTAAAGACATATTTGCGTCCCGTCTGCAAGAATTGATTCCGATTGTTGATTAATTGTCGGAAGGATGATTCTGCAGACCAACATACGGACAATATAGAGGCGTTCAAGCGGAACATTCATTCGCTTGAACGTCTCTTTATTTTATGTGCAAACGACTCAATACAATAACAGTGACATTATGAAAGTTTTTAGCAAATCATCGTTCATGACGCTCTTGTGTGTCATAATTATGTTCACGTGTTTTTCACTTCGATTGAGTGCACAGTCGACAGAGATTGTGACAGAAATCGGTGGTGTGAGATACAGGATCAATGATTATTTCGGCACCGCCTTCATAACAGAAATTGCGGATCAGTCGCTTAGGACATTCACAGTTCCGAAAAGCATCAAATACGGGAACAATGTATACGAAACAACGGGAATGGCGACCACCGGAAACCTGACCGAACTCATAATCGAAGACTGGGAGTACTCCTTTATCCTTAACTCTATAGGTTCCGATCTTAATTCAATTTATATAGGTCGCGACCTTCGGAGCGCGTCATCCGGCGGAGAGGCAAAATATGCACCGCTAAAGAACTCGAATATCCGGAAATTAGGTTTCGGTGCTCCTTTGACCGAAATCGGAGACAAATATGACCTCGGCACGGTGGCAGAAAAACTGCAGTCGATATATTTTGCAGACGGATATCAGGAACTTACCATCAAAAACAATACCTACTCCAACCTCGCCACAGTAAAATCAGCATATCTGGGAAGACAGCTTAAATACGAATTCAAAGGAACGCAGCCTGTTCCTTTTACCTCCACTCCTACCGTTTGTGTCAGCGGAGGTATGAAGGATCTTTCGCGCACATTAAAACTCGGATATGTACAGTCGCTCCTGATTACCTCCATCGCGGACTGGTGTGAAATGGATCTTGACGACAACCAATGGGCTGCCGGGGCACCTCGCGTCCGTGATGTGTCGCTCTATTGCAACAACATCCGGTATTCCGACTTTACCGATTGGGGCGGAGGCACCGTCGATGACAACATATGTTCCTACAGCGATTGGTCCGATGACGGATCTGTGCCATCCCAATTCAAGAGCGTCACCGAACTCCGCATTCCCAAAGGAGTAAAGGAGATCGGAAGCTGTGCTTTTCGCTATTT
This sequence comes from uncultured Muribaculaceae bacterium, assembly GCA_910584055.1. Classification (GTDB taxonomy): domain Bacteria; phylum Bacteroidota; class Bacteroidia; order Bacteroidales; family Muribaculaceae; genus Lepagella. The sequence continues at coordinate 8,460 of CAJTZS010000018.1, forward strand.
CAAGAACATAACGAAGCTTGTATCATCAGGAAATGACCTTAAAAAGATTAACGATGGCGCCTTCGGATTCTGCAAAGGGCTGGAAAGCGTAACCATCGCCTCCGGTGTGGAATACATCGGGAGGGCTTGCTTTGTGGAAACTCCGTTACTGAAAAAGATTGAATTTGAAACGGGCACAGAACCCCTGACCATCTCATGCAACAACCTTGCGTTCTACAACAATACGAGTGGGAATGGAGAGATGGTCATAGAAGAGCTGACCATAGGCAGAGATCTGGTGTTCGCACCAGAGGCAACCTCTTCATCTGCCATCGACGGCTCTCCGTTCCGCATGTTGAGATATCTTGACAAAGTCACATTGAGAGAGGGTGTCACCGCTTTGCCTGCGGGTTTTCTGGAAAGCTGTAAGGCGTTGAGAAACATTGAGGTTCCTTCGGAAGTGGCAACGATTGGTGAGGAAGCGTTCAGAGGTTGTTCCGGATTGAAGACGGTCCGTTTCGGAAAGGGTCTGAAATCTATCGGGGCAAAGGCCTTCATGTATGACAGGGCATTGACAGAAATTTATTGCGCGTCCATGACGCCGCCGGAAATTCAGTCAAACGTCTTCGTCGGAGAGGAATCGTGGAGTTTTGACTCGGATTATAATTACAACCTCATTTATAGAAACGCGACGCTTCATGTTCCGGTTGGTACGGCAGATGCCTATAAAGCCACCACATGGAATCGGTTCTCAAACATCACCGACGACCTCAGGAGGGATGACGCATTGAAATTTTCCTCAACCGAAGCGACAGCCACGATCGGCGAGGAATTCACCGCACCGGTGCTGACAAACAACTCCGGAGTCAACGCCAACTTTTCATCTTCCGATCCACAAGTAGCATCGGTCGATGCGGAGTCAGGTCATGTGACTCTGCTCTCTTCCGGAATTACAGTGATCTCGGCGCACACACCGGCGACCGACGCTTACGACGAGGGTTATGCATCGTATACTCTAACCGTAAGCAAACGCGTCGTTCCCGTAGAAAGGATTGAGATCACCCCTGCCGCGGCAACCGTCGAGGCAGAACAGAATATCACACTCACTGCCGTGATATACCCTGAGGATGCCACCGACAAGAAGATATCGTGGGCTACCTCCGACTCAAGGATATCCCTCTCTCCGCTTTGGGATGGAAGAGCCGTCGTGGCAATGCTTTGGCCGGGTGAATATACAGTCACTGCCTCCTGTGGAGGCAAAAGCGCTGTCTGCAGGTTGACTGTGAAAAAACAGGAAGAGCCGGCACCAACTCCGGTGCCTGTTGAGAAAATAACACTTGCCCCGCAAACAGTGGAAATTGAGGAAGGAGCGTCTGTTAATATCTATGCGACTGTGGAGCCTGATAATGCTGATGACAAAAAAATAACATGGAGCGTCTCCGGAGAAGGAATCTCCATCACTTCAAGCGGCGACGGGTGGACCCTGATATCGGCTGAGAAAGCCGGAAGCTACAAGGTGACCGCGAGCTGCGGTGATGTGACGGCCGAATGCAACGTCATTGTCAAAGAGAAAATCGTTTTACCCGAAAAAAAAGAAGTGACCGTCGAAGGGATAACATATGTCTGCGATTCCTACGCCATGACAGCTGCGGTAAAAAGCGCTGACAACAACACACGGGAAGCATTGATCCGGGAAGAGGTGGAACTATACGGACGGACATATGATGTCACTGCAATTCAGGAATCCGCCTTTTATGAACATTCCGGCCTTAGAAGAATTACCGTACCCTCCTCGGTGACATCAATAGGAAGTCAAGCATTCTCGTCTTGTCCGGGACTTGAATCTTTGGAATTCCTCGACAGCAAGAGTCCTTTGAAAATCAAAGGTTATCTGATTTCAGATAATATGACGCCCGACGTTTATTTCGGCAGAAATATCGAATTTGACGAAAACCGCGAACCCTTCTTCAGAGAAAACATAAACCGCATCGTTACAGGAGGATCCATGACGGAAATAGCGCCATCATTTTTTTACGGATGCGAGATGCTGGAGGAAGTTACGTTAGGAGCTGCGATACGCAGATTGGGCGATAACTCGCTCAGAGGATGTCCTGCTCTCCGCAAGGTAACTTTTGAAGGACAAGTATCGGAATTGGGAAGCTTAGCTTTCGACGGTTGCAATACTTTGCGCGAGATCTCTCTTAACGCCCCTGAGCCTCCTGTGGCTGATAGTCCAGACTGGATATTTCCGGAGATCGTATATGCCGAAGCCATCCTGCGTGTTCCGTACGCATCTTTGGAACTTTACCGCAACGCCGATGTATGGAAAAACTTCACGCATATCCAACCGATTTCCGGGCAATCGGGAATCGTCCATCCGATCATTGTTGAAGAAGGTCGGGTGACGGTTTGCAGCCCCGACGGCACCATAGTTCTCCACGACGCAGATCCCTCCGCCCTCGGGTCGCTTATTGACGGATTATACATAATCAACGGGAAAAAAGTAATGATACGCAAACGTCCGTGATTTTTCGCAGACATGCAGAATTATAACCACATATAACAACTATAACAACAAGTACATAATATGGGCAAGAAGTTTTTATTAGCATCATTATGTTTTATCATGTCTGCAACCGCATTACTGCCGTTGCGAGCGATGTCGGCCAAACGGATCGGGAACATTAAAGTATATGTACAGAGACCGAATAGTGTAAGCCCGGACCAATTTTATCGAGAATATGAAATTTTCGATGACGGAACCGCTTGTCTGACAAACGATGTAACAAGGACTAAATATGTCAGCTATTCTACCGACACATTGTATCGTATGGAGAGCACGATAGAGTGGGAGGCGAGAACTTGGAAAGTTACTTCAATTAAGAGTGATGCATTGGCCTACTATAATGCCAATGCCGTTGATAATTCCGAACATAAGCAGTATACAATCAAGAAAATAATTTTTTCGAATTATCTCGAAGAAGTTCCGGATGGTTTCTATTCGGCAAGTGGATTTTATCTATTGCATACTGCCGTGCTCCCGGAAGGTCTGAAACGTATCGGAAAGGGCGCATTCTTAGGAATTAAAAATGTTAACATTCCCTCAACCTTGGAAATAATAGATGAATCCGCGTTGGTCGGAATGGAGCGGAGATCATTGGAAATACCCGATAATGTAAAATACATTGGAAGGGGGGCGTTCGCCGGATCTGCCATGGAGGAAGTGATCCTTCCTGAAGGGATCACGCTCGCGGAAGAAATGTTCAGGAATTGCTCCAACCTCTCCAAAGTCAACCTTCCTAAGGACGTGAAGGAAATTCCAGCCTCGATATTCGATGGTTGTAAGAATCTTTCAATTACCATTCCGCAGGGTGTGACGCATATCGGTGACAAGGCATTCGCCGGCTGCGATCTCGGGAATGTCTCGCTTCCGCAACTGACTCACCTTGGCTCGGAAGCTTTCGCGGGAAGCAATATAATGAATCTCTCCGCTCCATCCCTCTCCTCCGTGGGAGAATCTGCATTTGCGCGTTGCTCCATGTTGGAAGCTATATCGTTGCCGGCTTTGAAGGAAATGGGAAAAGAAGTTTTCAATCAGTGCGGTTCGTTGAGGTCGGCAGCTTTTGGAAACGCTCTGAAACGCATTCCGGAGAGGACTTTCATGGAATGCACAGCCTTGAAGGAGGTCGATATGGGCGGTTCAGTGGAGGTGATCGCCAACAATGCGTTCGTCGATTGCCCGGCTCTTGAGAGGATAAATATCCCCGGAAGTGTGGTAAACATAGGGGAACCGGTGTCGGGCTACGAATATGATAAGGGTGCTGCGCCGTTCGGAGGTTGCCTGAATCTAAAAGAGATCAATGTGGCCGAGGGAGAGAATCCCCTTATTGTGCAACCGTTCTGTTTCGGTTATGGAGACGCTCCGGTGGAACGGATCCACATTGGGCGTGACGTGACCTTTCTGCATCCCTCCGAATCAGCAGACCCGACACCAACTTTTTCGTCGGCTTTGAAGAAGGTCTCCGTCGGTGAGAATGTCAAATCAATCCTGGGTGGTATGATCTTCCACACCGATTCAAAAGTGGAAATAATATCCATGTCGAAACTTCCGCCGGAGATCGATTGGCTGACGAGCTCCATGGCAGTGGAGACTCCAAAGGGATGTTCACCGGATTATCTTCTTGACGGGAAATGGGCATCCGCACGTACGATTTTCAGCCGCGCTTCCGATGGTTCGAAACTATATCCTGTATTATTCCAACCTTCAGGAGATCCATTCGCTACAATCAACGGAGAACAGTCCTATAGAGGGGAGCTTCCAGAAGGAGAACTTATCCGTATAGCCCTGGCCGATGCGACAGCTGATACAAAGGGAATGCTTTTCCGAAATGGTGTCAGCATAACTCGTGATATTCAAGACAGAGGCTATGTCGACTTCAAGGTTTCGGAAAATGTTGCCGAAAATCTTTTCACATCGATTGGTGGAGAACGTTTCTACGCAGAGGTGAGTCTCTACGGCACTCCTCTTGATCGAAAGATCGACACCGAAAGGGCATCATTGCTGACCGCCCTTATTGTTAAAGGAGACGTTACGGCTGATGATTTCGAATATATACGCACTATGCCTGAACTTAGGGTGCTCGATATCAGCGGGGCGTATTTCACCGGTGACCGGCCCATGAAGCTTGCCGGCTGTCCGCGTCTTGAGGTTCTTATATGCCCGGTCGATGTCAGTTCGATACCGTCAGGCTTCTGCAAGGGTATGGCCACGCTTCGGTCGGTGGAATTTCCTGCCGGTCTGAAGACAATAGGTTCAGAGGCGTTCAGCGGCTGTATCTCCCTGTCAGAAGTGACGATACCGGGAAGCGTGACGGAGATAGGCTATCAGGCATTCTCGGGGTGTGGCACCATCCGCTTGCTGAATTTTGAATCCACCGGGGCTTCCGGAGCCGTGAGCGTGTTTAATGATTCATTCATGAACTGCCATATGTCAACCATCAGAGTCAATCGGAATATCGTGATGGGAAACGATTCTTGGGTAGATGTCGATGACCGGATCTTATTCCGTTCCATAGGAGACCTCCGCATAGGACCGGATGTCAACAGCATCGACATCCGATTGTTCGGCAACGGGAAGTCCACACTTTCCTCCCTTGTCATAGAGGATGGTGTAACGACAATAAATTTAGGATCATTCTCGTCTGATTTCCCTCTGAGCGAAATATATATAGGGCGTATTCCCGCAGACAGACTATTCCCGAACGGCAACACTACGATAAAGAAAGTGACATTTGGGGAAGAGATCACAAGAATTCCGGCAACTCTCCTCTCCCAGGGTGAAGCTATTGAGGAAATAGAGATCAAAGGACGGATTACGGAAATCGGGCAAGATGCGTTCTGCATGCTTCCGGCTCTGAAATCATTCACTATGCCCTCCTCTCTTCGCAAACTTGAAAAAGGAACATTCCGCAATAACACGGGTCTTGAAAAGGTATATTGGGAAGAGGGGTATGATTATCCTGAGATAGAACAGGGCATGTTCTACAGATGCTTGTCTCTCAAGGAGATCGAGATCCCTGAATGCACGGAGGCGATTGGAGAATATGCGTTCAGGGCCTGCCCGTTGGAGGACGTGGTTATTCCGGCGAACGTGACCCTGATTCAGAGAGGGGCATTCAAGGACTGTCCGGTTAAGAAAGTTGTATGCAAGGCGCCTGTGCCACCGACAGTGGAAGGTTATTTCGTCAATATGGACGGAGGGTGGGATTATATCTTCGATAATATCAACATGAGTAAAGCCGTGCTTTATGTTCCTGTCGGATCAAAGAAACTCTATAAAGAACATAGGGCATTCAATGAATTCAGACTTATCCTGGAGGAGGGGGAACAGATGCCGTCATCTGTTACTGATATTCCTGCCTCGTCGGAAAATCAGGAGCATGGTATGACGGAGGTGTATACGCTTGACGGCAGACTCGTGAAATCAGTCATAGCAGATGATGATGCGCTGTCCGATATCGAACCGGGTATCTATATAATCCGGCAACCGGATGGGAAAGTCCGGAAAATCATGAAGAAATAAATGATATAATATTATGAATAAGAATATTATGATGAAATATTTGTTGGTATCCGCGATATCGTTTGCCGCGACATTCAGCGCCAACGCATGGGATATCGGGGAGTCATTCACCACCGCCGAAGGAGTGACATACAAGTGGCTTGACATGCATACTGTGGAGATGGCGGATTGGAAGAACCCGCCGGACAAGGTCGTCATTCCGGCGACTGTGACTTATAAGGGCAAGGATTATAAGATCACCACTCTCGGAACCGGATGCATATCCAACAAGGGGAACGTGACGGAAATAACGGTGCCTTCCACAATCAATGAACTCGGGATAAGACCCTTTGCGGGATGCTCTTCTTTAAAGACCATCATAGTGGAGCCATCGGAGAAGGATTATGAACTGGTCGTAAACGTCAGCTCTTTCAGCATTACACCGTTTAATATCGGAATGGAATGCACCGCAAGAGCCGAACTTCGTCTCCACAGGAATGTACATCTTAAGGATGAAAGCGATATTTTGTATCATGAAACGAACGCAGGGCTGAGAGCCATTGTATTCGGTGATGAAGTATGGAGGATCTCCAAAGGGACTTTCGTGGGATTCAAGGATTTGGAGGAGATAGTTATCCCACCTTCCGTAACGGAAATACAGGATGATGCGTTCTCCGATTGTACGGGTTCCATATCGTTAAGAGTGGAGGATTGTAAGGATGAAAGTCAAAGAGATTACGTATATGTGGCTCAAAGTGCTTTCGGGAGTAAGGATGACGGAAACGGTAAGGACTCGCGGACGCAGATTAGGGAATTGTATCTTGGAAGAAACATGCCGGGCTATGATTTCAAGGATCATCCCACTCTTTATTCCCTAACGACGGGAAGCGGACTGACAACGCTTCCTGTCGGGATGTTCAAAGGATGCGGGGCGTTGAGATATGTCGAACTGAAAGGTAAGTTCGAATCGATTGCCGATGAGGTGTTTTCGGGGTGTAAGTCGCTCATGAGATTTGCCGTTCCCTCCTCCGTGACTCAAATAGGGAAGAAGGCATTCATGGAATCCGGCCTGAGGTCGATTACGATTCCTACGAATGTAAATATCATTAATGAAGCGGCTTTCTCGGGTTGCCCCGATCTTGAGACGGTAATTCTGGAGGATTCGCCGGAAAATTTATATATCTACGGCGCTTATGATATCAAGGCGTTCGGTAAAAGTGCGATAAAGACACTCCACATCGGACGGCCTGTGACCGGATTCGACTATCATTTCAGTTATCTCGATGGAGTTACGGATATTACGTTCGGGACGGATGTCAAGATTATCCCGTCCGGAATGTTCTGTGGTTCCGGTATGCGGAAAGTGACGATTCCCTCCACGATCCGGGAGATTGGTGCAGGAGCCTTCGACCAATGCGTTAAGCTGGCCAGTGTGGAATTCAAGGAGGGAGAACTGGAAATGATAGGCGCGGCAGCGTTCTATCAATGCGGTACGCTGGTGCGGAATCAGCTGAAACTGACCATCCCTGAAGGAGTAAGGGAAATCGGAGAGTGCGTTTTTACGGATGTCTATTATACGAATTCGGTGCCCGAGGCAGATTCCAGAGGCTTCAGCGAGATTATCCTTCCTTCCACGTTGGAGAAGATATCAGGAGGCGCTTTCGGGTCGGATGTGGAGATGGTGACCTGCAATGCCGTTGTGCCTCCGGTAGTGGAAAATCCGGTTAAAAGGACTATAACAGTTGAGATTAAACACGGGAAAGTGGATTATTCCACTATGGTTGACGGCATCGCGCCGGGTTCGGATAGGGCTGTCCTTTGCGTGCCCCGTGGATCCAAGAGCGCATATGAGGCTACGGAACCGTGGAGTCGGTTCACGATCCGCGAGATAGGCGGGAGCTCAGGAGTGGATGAAAACGATGCGGCCGATAGTGTGCGGATCGCGTCCGCTCCGGGAATGATCGTGGTGTCCGGTCTCGCAGATGACGTCATTGTGGAAGTCTATACAATGGCGGGTCAGCAGGTTTATAAGGGTTTGCGGTGTACGGTCGATGTCATGTCCGGGCTTTATGTGGTCAAGGCGGGAGATAAAAGAGAGAAAGTGGCTGTAAGATGATCACGGGAATGCGACTCGAGTATTAGAAATTTTTACGGACAACAATAAATCAAATTTCAGAATATGAATAAATCAGACGGATTATTTCGGCTTTTAGCCGTTCTTATGTGCGTTATTTCGTTGCGGGTGACCGCAACCGCTCGGATTTCCTGTGCGCCTGTCACGGTGGATGGGATTACATATAGCTATCATTCAAAAGATGAAGCTGGTTACATAGTGGATGAATGGGCGAGTGTAAAGGATTGCGATTCAAATGTTACTGAGGCTAATATCTTGCCGCAGGTTACTTTTTTGAAAAAGACATATCTCGGTACCGGCTCCCTGATAAGTGAACAAGAAGTGACGCTTGACGTGCGTAGTATAGGTGACAGAGCGTTTGATTGCAGCCACAACATTATAAGCGTGACCATTCCACCGACAGTCGAAGAGTTGAACTCGTTGACTTTTGTCGGGTGTGAGAATTTGAAAAAAATCGTCATCGCTGACGGTGATCAGATGTTGGAGGGGCGTTACGATGATGGTTACGTTATCATTAATGGTCAAAAGGCATTGCCCCCGCGTATAGAAGAAATATATATTGGCAGACCTCTCAGTTATGAAATCATTTTAAATCTTCCCCCTTATGTGGATATCCGGGATATTGCCAGGATTGAATACGGAGGGGGTGCAACGTCCCTTATAAATATGTCTTTTTGCAAGAAGCTTAAGGATATTGTCATAACCGCTCCAATTGAGACGATCCCCCTCGAATATTTCACCAACGTACCGGGTTTTACGGAGATTACCATTCCGGCTCATGTCAAGAGCGTTTGGGGGTGGGGACGGGACCATGACAAATATGCATCAACCCCTCAGGTAAATGAGTTAGGGGATGTCTTGAATCCGTATACCGGCCTTTATGAAAAGCCGACCGATATAACGCATATAATATGTGAAGGGAAGGTCCCTCCTATCTTCAATGATACACCCGATGATTATCTGGACTATGAATATCCCACAAGAGCGACGGTGTCGGTTCCTTTCGGCACAAAAGAGCAATATATCAAGAACGGATGGGATACGCCGGGCATAATGATAGAACAGCTGGATTCTCCCGACGCTATGGATGTAACTTTTCATGATCCTGCCGGATATCTGATCAACAAGGTTGATCTTCAGGCTGTGCCGCGATACCGGTCGATAAAACTGACAGGAGTCGTAGGGACTCGAGATCTCAGTGTAATAGCACGGATGGGCAATCTGGAGACCCTTGACCTGTCGGAAGCTGTCTACACTGAAAATGAAATCAAGGACGGATGGATTGACTGGAGCAACGTCCGGCCCACCACACTCCTTCTGTTCAAGAATACGACAACACTTAACGGCGGCATTCCCGATGGTTGCCGGACACTGATATTGCCGAATGGTCTTCAAAGAATCACCACGTTTGATAACCGCTCAATAGAAAGCCTCACCATTCCCGAATCCGTGTCGACCATTGATGCGCCGAATTCATCCGTATACGATCCCCGAAACGCATTCCGTGGATGCGGCCTTAAGAGCATATATATATCGGGCAATCTGATCACGCACATTCCCGCGGATTGTTTTTCCGGGTGCAACAGGTTGGAAATGATCAATATCCCGTCATCAGTGACATCCATCGGAGATAATGCCTTCGAAGGTTGCTTCAGTCTGCCGGAAATCACCATCCCTAACTCGGTGGTCTCCATAGGTAAGGAAGCCTTTAAGGACTGCAAGAGACTGTCTGGAGTCACGATTCCTACTTCTGTGACCGACATCGGTCACGGGGCATTCTCCAATTGCTCAAGTTTGACCCAGGTATCTATACAACATCAGGTAAAAATGGGATCGGGAGTGTTCTCCAATTGCATCAGTCTGACGAATATGACATTATATGTTGAAGGAGATTGGATCCCCTCTGGATTGTTTAATGGATGTGTAAATTTGAAGAACATTGATTTAAAATACAATCGATACCTGAATATAGGAGTAGCTGCCTTTGAAGGATGCTCCGGTCTGGAGAATTTCGATTTTTCGAATATAGGTGAAATCAATGACGGGGCGTTCAGGGGATGTAGCAGCCTGAAAAGCGTAGATATCAAAACTTCTCCAAAACATTTTAGTTTGTCATGTATGGGAGTGGAAGCTTTTTCCGGTTGCAGCGATCTGACTCATTTTACTCTTTCGGGGGACAGAATAATCAGCTTTTATAAGGGAGTATTCAAGAATTGTACCAGTTTGAAGCATGTTGAGATACCGGCAAGCGTATCAGGCATCGGAAATGAGGTCTTTTCCGGCTGCAGCAGTCTGAAAGATATCATAGTCGGTAGATACATACCCTGGAATGAGTACGAGATAACGGATGTGAGTCCGAATGCGTTTGATGAGGAGGCCTATACCAATGCCACTCTCTATGTTCCCGGAGATGCCGCCTACAGGGCTTATTGGCTGCACCCTGTTTGGAGTAAATTCTTAAAAATGAGTAGTGACGTAGATGAGGTCGGTGAGGACGCTAATATGATAACAGTTAATGGTGGCGAGATTGAGAATCCTTACAATGCCCTTATAACGGTATATAATATGACAGGAAGAACGGTATATTCCGGACGAGATTCGCGTATTGATACCTTATCCGATGGAATATACATAATATGTAGCAACGGCAAGACAAGGAAAATCCGTCTGCATTAGAAAATTTCTTAAAATACAACTTGTCATCAATGTTCCGGCAATACCGGAATTATAAAGGGCGTGTCTTTCGTGGCACGCCCTTTCTTTTGGGGGATTAAGGGAAATTTCCTAAATTTGCAATCGAAAAGGGTTAATTTGAAACTTCTAAACTTAACCGAACATGGCTTCATCTGCGCAGGGAACGGCGCGAAACAGTGTGATTTCTATATGTAAGGGTATTGCTATCATCCTTATGGTGATCGGACACGCCGAGGCTCCCGAACTTCTTACCAATTTTATATATACGTTCCATATGCCGCTCTTTTTCATAACGGCAGGATATTTCTTCAATAGGAAATATCTGTCGGATCCATGGACTTTCATATCGCGGCGTATCAAAGGGCTGTATCTACCGTTCGTGAAATGGAGTATGGTGTTCCTGCTTCTGCACAACGTGTGGTTTCATTTCGGAATATTGAATGAGGAGTTCGGCAATTGGACAGGGGGTGTGACGCATCCTTATACCTTCAGGACCGCGCTCGCCAGAATGCTTATGATCGTCACCGGCATGTCGGGCTATGACGAGTTCATGGCAGGAGCGTTCTGGTTTTTCCGTGGTCTGCTCGTTGCAAGCATAGTGTTCCTGCTTCTATACAAGTTGCTCGACAGCCGGACAATGTTGTCACCAACGATATGCGTGGCTATAATCTGTGTCGGTATGGTGTCGCTGACCGCCCTCAGGATTCAGTATGGACTCAAGATTACTGTCATCCCCAATGGTGGATGGCGCGAGACGTGGGGGATATTTTTCTTCGGCATCGGGGTGCTCTACCGCTCATTTGAATCAAAATATCGCGAGCATTGGACGATTACCCTTCTGTGCACAGCTTTGCTCTGTTTCGCTGCATGGCAACACTGGTCGGGGATGAACAACGGAGGAAAGATGAGGGATATCCTGACTTTGCCGCTGACAGGCACGGCAGGATTCCTTATGGTGCATCATGTTTCGAATATTATAAGCCGACGCAATGGAAAGCTCAGGGATCTACTCGTTTTTATCGGGGACAATACTCTCTTCATTTTCATTTTTCATATTCTTTCATTCAAGGCGGTAAGCATACTCAAGATCTGGTATTACGACCTGCCGTGGGAACAGATCGGATGTCATATGGTGATTCACGACTACAAGGGGGATCTTTTCTGGATACTTTATTCCTTTGTCGGTGTGGCTCTTCCCTTGGTCGGCGTGACACTCTACAGACGTTACATGCGTGGCAGGGGAGAGGAATTCGCGAGACGTGCGATGTCCGCAATGCTGCGCAGAGGCTGATATTTGGAGATTGGTGCGATAATTGTTATATTTGCTTACAAATAAATTCTTACTGGATAAATATAGGATTAACATGAAACTAAATCTTTTTACGGCATCTATGTCTATATTTGTGGCCGCGTCGCTTTCCGTGACTACCGTTCCGGTTATTGCGCAGAGCAATTATGACAGTCAGTTTGTGGATTATCCCACTTATCCCGGCGACGACCTTGAACTCAAGGTTGACGCTGCCGGCACTCATTTCCGTCTCTGGAGTCCGAAAGCTCAGGACGTTGTGGTGAACCTTTATGACAATGGGCATACGGGCAGTGCTTTCAGCACTCTGCCGATGAAGTTTGATGCGGCCACGGGCACGTGGACTGCTTCTGTTCCAGAAAAACTATACGGCAAATACTACACTTTCAAGGTCAAACATGACGGCAAGTGGCTTGCCGAGACTCCGGGTGTGTGGGCGAAGGCTGTCGGTGTCAACGGTAAACGGGCGGCGATAATCGATTTCTCCAAAACGAATCCCGAAGGTTGGAGCGCGGATAAGGGCCCCGAAGTGAAGAATTTTTCAGATGTCATTGTCTATGAGATGCATCACCGCGACATGTCGATGCACCCCTCCTCGGGCATTGCCAACAAGGGGAAGTTCCTTGCTTTGACTGAAACGGGGACAACTACTCCCGAAGGGGAGAAGACAGGTATCGACCATCTTAAGGAGTTGGGTGTCACGCACGTCCATATCCTCCCTTCCTACGATTATAACTCTGTCGATGAGACAAACCTTCAGAACAACACTTATAACTGGGGATATGACCCGCAGAACTATAACGCACCGGAGGGGAGCTATTCCACCAATCCTTCAGATCCTTCTACGCGTGTTCGCGAGATGAAGGAGATGGTGAAGGCTCTTCATGATGCGGGGATCGGGGTCGTAATGGACGTGGTTTACAATCACACTGCGGAGAACGATGGCTCCAATTTCGAGCTTACCGTCCCCGGTTATTACCACCGCCATTGGGACGACGGCCGATATTCGGACGCTTCCGGATGCGGTAATGAAACAGCCTCGGAGCGCAAGCAGATGCGTGACTATATCATCAATTCCGTTAAGTATTGGGCCAAGGAATATCATATCGACGGTTTCCGTTTCGACCTTATGGCAATCCATGACACGGAGACTATGAATGAAGTTGCGGAGGAACTTAAGAAAATTAACCCTTCGATGTTCGTTTATGGAGAAGGGTGGACAGCCGGAGATTCCCCCCTCGCTAAAGATCGCAGGGCTTTGAAGGAGAATGTGTCGAAGATGACGGACATCGCCGTTTTTTCCGATGACCTGCGCGATGCAATCAAGGGTCATTATACGGATGCCGCCGACCGGGGATTCGCCACCGGCAAGCCTGGACTTGAGGAGACAGTAAAGATTGGAATCGTTGCCGCCACCGATCATCCTCAGGTGAATTTTGCGAAAGGTAACAATTCCAAATTCCCATATGCCAAGTCTCCGGAGATGATCGTTAATTATGTGTCGTGTCACGATGACCTCTGCCTCACTGACAAATTGCGTAAATCAATGTCGGGAGAACCGGAGAAAAATAAGCTCGATGCGGCCAAGCTTGCTCAGACAATAGTATTCACTTCGCAGGGGACACCGTTCATGTTTGCGGGGGAGGAAGTGTTCCGTGACAAGAAAGGGGTGCATAATTCATATAAGAGTTCAGATTCAATCAATGCCATCGATTGGAGCAATAAGGCTCGTTATCGTGAACATTTCGACTATTACAAGGACCTGATAAAACTGCGTAAGGAGCATCCTGCATTCCGGATGGCTTCAGCTGCTGATATTGCCCGTCATCTTGTGTTCGATAAAATCGACTCTGAGAAAACGCCGAACCTCATCTCATATTCTTTGAAAGATCATGCCAACGGGGATGCCTGGAAGGAGATAAAGGTTATATTTAACGGCGCATCGAAACCTCAGACCGTCAACGTAAAGAAGGGTAAGTGGGGAGTTGTAGCCAAAGATGGAAAGTTCACAGAACCCGACAATGCACCTCTCTTCCCCGGCGGTAAGATTGAACTCGCACCGTACTCAGCCCTGATACTCCGAATCCAATAAAACGTAAGAAACCACCACGGATCTTACTTAAATATAGTATCTCCCTGGAACTCCTGCTTGTGATTTCCGGGGAGTTTTTTTCTTTGTCAAATTAATGGCATTCCCGAAACTCTCTAAATTCCCATTTATCTCTGCGTCATCAAACCAGACTAAAGTATTAGTTCCAACCACTCATAACCACTTTACAACCACTTTTTATCTTCCTCTTGCAATGATTGATAATTTTGTCAACGCAAATTTTCAAACCATGAAAACCATTAAAAACCATTTGCTCAGTTTCAGTGTGTCGGAAGCGAGCTGAAGCGAGCAATGGTTTTTAATGGTTTCAATGGTTTGATTAAAAGAGTGTCGATGTAAAAGTGGTTGTTTGGTGGTTGAATGTGGTTGGAAGAATGAATCAGACGATGTCAGTATATTGGTTTGAGCCGAGATAAATGGGTATTTGCCGGAAAAAATTCTTGTTATAGATACCTATGAATTTGGTGTTTAGATATGGCTGGGTAGTTTTTGGAGGTTTTCTTAAAACAAAATTATGTTTATAAATGTTAAATGTTTGTAGGGCCTGTTTGATCCACTGGCAAGTGTAAACATAAAAATTGACAAATATGAAAAAGATTCTGCTATCCATTCTGGCTATGACATGTGCATTCGGCGTTTCGGCACAGAGCCGTATCTTCAACAATCCCAACAATAAGGCGTATTTCGGGTTGCGTGCCACCCTTGATGTTCCTACGCCATGCAATTTTACGGTTAACGATTTCGATGATCATTTCAGCGTTTCGAAAAAAGTGTTCGGCGCGGGTGCCGGTTTCAGCGTGGGTGGAGTTTACAATGTTCCAATCGTTGCCAATTTCTATATCGAGCCGGGAATCAGTTTCTATTACAATGCCATGTCTATCAAGACAGATGACGTGAAAGATGTTCTTGAAGAACTTGAAGAATATGGAGGGGAACTTGTATGCCACTCCGTTCGCCAGTCGGGTATGCGTATACCTGTGGCATTCGGATATCATTTCGATTTCACGCGCGACTTCAATTTAGCTGTATACATGGGGCCGGTTATTAACGTTGGCTTCTCGATGGATTATTATATCAAGGCTAAAGCTCATGGCATAGAGGTGAAAGAAGCCGGATCGATGTATAAGGCTGAGCATCCTGATAAAGATGACCGTTTCAACCGTTTCAACGTGGATTGGAGAATCGGTGTAGGTGTCAACTACAAGAATTTCTTCGGTGGATTGAGCGGCGACATAGGTATGACAAACGCTTACCATGTGGCGAAAGACAACAGCCGGTTTTATTCGGCCAGCTACCATCAGAATGTGTTCCAGCTCACAGTTGGCTATAACTTCAAATAATGATGTAATCAGGTAAAACAAGATGGTGTGTCAAATTTTATTAAAATTTGACACACCATCTTGTTTTTTGCCGGTTGAGGTGAAAATCATCGAAAATTTATCGAATCTTGATGAAGATTCGAAGCATGGGTTGTTTATGTAAAAATTTGTTTGTAAATTCGCACCTGCAGACCGCATCGCAGAAGCCCGGTCAGGGCAATGCGGGAGGGGTCGGCAGACATAATAAAAAGAAAGCGTTTATCCGCGCTGATTCTTGACACTTCGAAATTCTCGCAAAATTTCAATCAATAGTCAAGGATTGTGCAACGGTAGATGCCCGTGGATATGTAACATCCTGCATTCATCGACAAGCCGTGAGGTTTATGTCGTTAAATGCGTTATTTACATATACAAGCGTGGGCTTCTGCGTTGCCGTCCGACTATTGATAGGCAATGCGAGAAGCCTCGAAGTGTAGGATGGCAACAGATACAGATTCCTACGCTTTTTTCGTACTAACCAATCATTATCCGCCAACGAGGGGAAGACTGCGGCAACACGATTTCTTATGGACAGACTGTCTTCACGGCTGCAACTTTGGAAATCATCGACCAACATGATTTTCTGGGGTGTGCTTGCCCTAACCCTCTTCGGGTGGTTTGCCTCTATCACCGAATCCATCTATAGCGTTCTCGGTATTTTCTTCAATACGGTGGAGAAATATGCCGACATGGCTATGCAATATGGACAACAGAGTGAGAAAGTTACGAAAGCTATTGGCTATTACCACAATGTTGGTGCAGTAATGCGGATTTTTGAAATCATAACCATTGTGGGATGGGTGATTTACGTTTTTGGTCTTTCACAGTTTAAAAGTTCGCAAATATCCGAGCGTGGGCGATGGCTCACCGGCAAACTCAACAGTGCGTGTTGGCTTGGATTGTCGGGTATGTTCTGTTATTTCATCGCAGGTTTTCTCGGATGGTTTGGTCTGTTGTTCCGTTTCGTGGGGTGGATACTGAACCTAATCTCTCTGTTCAAGTTCGCCGGGGCGTTCAGCAAACTGTCGCGTGAAAAAAGCTGGAACCAACACGCACGCCAGGGAGCGAAGAACCTCAATACATCCTACACGTTCGCAATCATTCTTCAGTTCCTTCCGATTATAATAGGTCTTGTGGTGCTTTTCGTAGGTATAGGTATGGTTGGAGAGTTGCCCAATATTGTTAACCAATTCCTTTAATTTTGCCATCATGAAATCAGTAAGTTTAGCAGTTACAATACTTGTCATTGTGGCTCTTGCCGCTTTGACAATCTGGGTGCTCCAGTTCGTTTACCTCATAATGGGTTGGTCTAAAATCAAAAACAGTGGCTTAAGCAGCAAAATAAAGGCTGTTCAGATGGAGGATATTGAAGAGGAGGAAGAAGTAATCGAGAAAGAGGGGGAAGCTATCGAGGAAGTCTCCGAAGAGATCTTAGAAAATGAGCAATTTAGGGTTGCTGGTAACGAAACTCCGACCGACAGCAAGAAATGGTTATTGTGGGGTGGAATTGGGGCGGCTGTAGTCGCATTGTTCCTGATCATATGGTTTGCCTGGCTCAGCCCCTCGGGAAATAATGAAGAACTGCGCTATGTGTATACCCAGTCTATGGCGATTCACAACACGCCCTCGGAATATGCTGATGAGGTTTCCAGATTGAATTTCGGCAAGCAGGTGACGATTATCGACTATGTCAACGGAGGCGATTGGGTTAAAGTGACATACTTGGATGAGGGCGGAACGTTTAAGGAAGGCTACGCTCTTTTGACAAATTTGGTTACATATGGTGATTTTGATATGTTAAAACACGCCGGATTTGATCATGTGTATGTTCAGCAAGCTATCCAATCCCAGGGGCAGCGCAAGGCTGTGATTGATTATTTCTCTCAGAATCAAGGTGACAGTATCAAGATTGTTTCACCTTCATTTGAAGGAGTGTGTGCCCTTGCGGAATCTTGTGCAGGTGTCGAGACCCTGGCGTTTGTGGCAGGGAAGGAATATACCCCCGACGTGCTCGTAGTCTACACCATAGATGAGAGCGGACAACCTCATCTATATTCACAAAATAAGATGCCCAAAGATGCAGAAGGCATCAAATCAATTGCGGGTTCTGACGGCGATATACACGTGACCCTTACACCTGCCAGAGGGAGCAAGGGGATATCTATGTCGCTTGAGGAAGTTGAAAACTCAGATGAATCCACGCCAGGGTATGAAGAGCCTGCGGGAGACGAATACACTCATGTATATGCTGGCACCATTAATGGCAAATACGCAATCGAGATGACACTGACAACTGACGGTGGCGCATATTATACAGGCGAATATTTCTACACCAAGAACAGGACTCCGATACAGCTTCGCGGTCAGCTGACCGATGATTACGAGCATCTTGTTCTTGAGGAATATGTCGGTATGAACATGACCGGCAAATTCGAGGGAACGCTGTCTCCCAAACGCTATTACGGTACATGGACAAGTGCCGACGGAGAGACAACCTATCCATTTGAAATAACTGCAAAATAAAGTATCCATGAAAAGAATAAGCACACTATTAATACTTATATGCTCGCTTGCAACATCCGTTTCGTCGCAAGTGAAAATCCCGTTTGATGTTCCCACCCCGACGTGGGAAATGCTGATCACACTGAATAAAGGGGATGAGACTCCAATACACGAAAGGCCAAATGCCTCTTCCCATGTCCTGCAATCTCAGTGCGGAGAAGATTGCTCTTACCAATGGGGGAGCGGTAGCTACACACCCGAATTCTGGGATAGGGTCGTTCTTAACGATTCCTATATACTGCCTTTTATCACCAAAGAATATGGTTGGGTGAAGTTTGAGTATAACTCGGAGATTACAGGCTGGGCACAGGCACATAATTTCAGGAAGGTGCCGGTTTCCAAGCTGACTACTGTGGATATTGCAGATTCATCCAGCATGTTGGCGTGGGAACAGGATTCGGATCTGTATGTGATTATTGACGGCGGAGGTGGACCCGGTTATAGCATCTTCTGGATAGGCAAACTTAAGGATGGACATGTGATATGCCCATATTGCTGCTATCTTGACCTTGACGGAGACTCCAACCACCCGGGCATTCTAAATGGAGTAGTCGGAATGGCAGGGCTTTCCAAATTTACCCGGAGGGATGTAGATTATCTCCTGTCGCACGCCGAGGAAAGCGGAGAAGGCAGCTATGTAGTTTTCGGATACATGGATACCGACGGTAAAAAAGAAATAGGCTATTTACTCACCAACATGATATCAACTCAAAGATGAAGCAGCTACGGAAAAACTACCTATTGAGTGATTTAAAATCGAGTCCACTTTAATATACCGGTGGACTCGATTTTTGTTTATCAAGCTTGACAATATCCACAAGATATCTAATTCCATACATCGGACTTGAAATTTTTGAGTCAATTCTTTTGTGCCTATAGGAATAATATGTAATTTTGAAAAATGAGAACAACTATAATGGAATGGACACCAACCAGATTATGAGGACGGAGAGCTGACTGAATGTTCAACCTGTCGGAATTTCCGACAGGTTCGGCAAGAAGGTAACCGGCAAGTTTCTCGTGAGATTCCATTCTACAATCTTGACATGATTATTTCGTTGGGATACAGGATTCGGTCTATTACCGCCACTCATTTTAGACGATGGGCAACGGAACGGTTGAAAGAGTATATCGTCAAGGGTTTCACTATGGATGACGAACGGTTGAAAGGTAATGGAGGAGGTGCTTATTGGAGAGAACTTCTCGATCGTATCCGCGACATCCGCAGTTCTGAAAAGGTTATGTACCGACAGGTGCTCGACCTTTATGCGACTGCGGTTGACTATGATCCCCGTTCTGATATTTCCATTGAATTTTTCAAGATTGTCCAAAATAAACTTCATTTTGCAGCACATGGTCATACTGCGGCAGAGGTCATTTTCAACCGAGCAAACGCCAAATCCCCTCTAATGGGGTTTACTTCATTTAAAGGAGACCATCCGACATTACGCGATGCAAAGATTGCAAAGAACTATCTTAGCAAGGAAGAACTTCTTACTCATAGGTATTTAAAGCCGCAGCACTCCGAGTCGGGCTGCGTCAGACAGCGAGGTGAAGCGAGCAATGGTTTTTAATGGTATTAATGGTTTGAAACTATTAAAGTTTATTCTTGCGAAATTTGAGTAAAATTTTTTAAATTTGTGGCAAACTTATAAAACAATTTGAATATGGACAAAAATGTTAAGGGAATAGTATGGACGGTTGCCGCAGTTGCAGTGTTGGTTATTGGTGGAGCGTTTCTTTTGCCTTGGTATAACGTGTGGCAACAGGAGATGGCAGGTCGGGCGGAATTTGCCAAGGCGGAGCAGAACCGCAAGATAAAGATTGAGGAGGCAAAGGCTAACCTTGAGGCGGAAAAGCTAAACGCGCAGGCGGAAGTTGAACGCGCCAAAGGCGCCGCAGAGGCCATACGTATCGAGAACGGCAGCATTACCCCGACATATATCCAATATCTATGGGTTCGTCAGCAGTCGAACCTCAATGACAAGACCGTGATTTATGTCCCGACCGAATCTAACCTCCCCATCCTCGAGTCTCCCCGTATGCTCCTCAACGAAGGAAAGTAAGATGATGATTCTAAAATTATATTCCTATGACAAAGAAGAATCAGATACAGCTTTTCAATGACCGTAAGGTCAGAACAGTGTGGGACAGTGATAAAGAGGAATGGTATTTCTCAGTAGTGGATGTTGTTGGTGTATTGACGGATAGTGACAATCCTCGTCGATACCTCAGTGACTTGAAGCGTAAGCTTAAAAAGGAAGGAAGTGAAGTGTACGAAAATATCGTACAGTTGAAACTTAAATCCGCTGACGGCAAGATGCGCCTTACGGATGTCGCTACTACTGAACAGATGTTCAGGCTTATACAGTCTATTCCGTCACCTAAGGCTGAGCCGTTTAAGCAGTGGATGGCACAGGTTGCCGCTAATCGTATCGACCAGATGCAGGATCCGGAGCTATCCATAGAACAGGCTGTCTGCGACTACCGCCGGCTCGGTTATTCGGAGGAGTGGATAAACCAGCGTATACGTAGTATAGAGACCCGCAAGATGCTTACGGATGAATGGAAACGGGGAGGGGTCAAGGACTGGCAATATGCAACGCTGACGGACATAGTTACAAAGCAGTGGAGCGATATGACAACAAAGGAATATAAGCAACACAAGAGGCTTAGGAAGGAATCGCTACGTGACAATATGACAAACATCGAACTTGCATTGAACATGCTTGCCGAAGCATCTACCACTGAGATTTCCAAACAGAGGAATCCCAAGACATTCAGCCAGCATACAAATGTGGCCCGTAGTGGGGGTGATGTTGCCAAGGCTGCGCGTAACGAACTTGAGTCTCGTCTTGGACATTCCGTCATATCTTCCGATAAGTCTTCCGACTATCTCATGGGGGCTGAGTCTCCGAGACCAATTGAAAGGAAATAATTGATTTGGTATTTTTACCCTATTTAACATTGTTTAACAATTGGGGGGGTAAAGAGAACTTTTAATATTAATTTTGAATACAAATTCATTCATACAAATGGATTTGTATTCTTTTTTATATAGAAAGTGTTTAAAATAACTCTAAACATCTATGAGACGTAGTTTTATGGGGCTAATGCCGAACAATAGTGTAACTATGAGTGTGGCATTGATTTTGTTGATTTCTATTTTTTATACGCCATCTGCATTTTGTCAGACTTCAATTCCTCCACAACTTGAATTTGAGGAGAATGCTCCTGATTATAGGTCATATCGTGTCTCCGTCAAGGCTGGTCAGGGTTCATCGCTTACCGGTCATCTTGATGTTCCGTCAAGTTATAGAGGACTTCCTGTGACTGTGATAGGGTGTCTTTCTTCCAATATCACATCTGTCAGTATCCCTAACAGTATTGTAAAAATATCAGATAATGGATTTGGTGGTTCAGATTACCTTGAGTCGGTTGTGATACCAAATTCCGTAAGGGAGGTGGGCGTATATGCATTCAAAATGTGTCCTAAGCTTTCAAGTGTGGTAATCTCACCGGCAAATAGCATAAATGGAACTGCGTTTTCAGGATGCGACATAAAAAAGGGGGCGTATCCGATTACGATGTTCCCCAACAGACGTCCGTTTGTAGCTACTATTGAAGTCCCTTATCCAGATGATTGCATCCCTGAACCGTCAGGTCTGGTTTTCAATGCATCGAAGACTGCATTCTATTTTGCACCATGGGATATTAGAAACCTTGAACTTCCCGCCACAATCTCACTTATCGGCTCTAAAGCATTTGCAGGATGCACAAAGCTTGATATGCTTGTATTGAATTCTATTGTGCCTCCGGATGTGTCGGATGATACATTTAACGATTCCGACATCAAGGCTATCCGTGTCCCAGCGGGATGCAGAAGCGCTTATATTCAGGCGGCGGGGTGGTCGCGATTGGCATCAAGAATCATAGAAGAGGTTAAGACGGAAAGGGTGGAAATTGTAACGGATATTTCGAATATACAAATTGGACAGACTGTCCAGTTGCAGGCTCAAGTCATACCCTCGAACGCAACATTTAAAGATGTGGAATGGGCGATAGCTGACCCCCGGATAGCAACGGTCAATGAATTCGGGTTATTGGAAGCCAAGGCTGTAGGAAGCACGGAAATAATAGCATCTGTCAAGGAAACAGAAGTAAGAAATGTTTTTCCCATTATAGTGCATCCCATATATGTTGAACGGATATCCGTGGATCCGCAACGTTGGACCGGTCTTCCGGATTCGACATTTATGGTGAATAGTTCAGTTTTCCCCGAAAATGCAACTGATAAGTCATTAAAATGGTCTTCAACGGATGAAACGGTGGCAACCGTGGATGCTACAGGAAAGGTGACAACTCATAAAGACGGGCGATGTGTCATAAATGTTGAAGCGTCTGACGGTTCGAATGTCTCGGCTCAGTGCACCGTGACAGTTAGGCCGTGGGAAGCTGAGTCGGTAACTTTCGACAAAACAGAATGGCGAGGCAAGGTGAATCAAAAATTTCAAATCACTGCCGTAGTGTTACCTGATAAAGCCAAGGATATAACGCTGGATTGGAAGTCCAGCAAATCGAGTGTAGCCACTGTAGATTCAAACGGTGTCGTCACCGCAGTGGGTGTGGGAAATGCGACTATAACAGCAACGGCTGCCAATGGAAAGTCAGCTTCATGTGAAGTCACTGTCGAAGCTATCCCGGTGGAAAGGGTTTCAATTGACAGGGAATCTATGGGAATCACCGGTGATTGCCTGGAGTTGGTGAAAGGCAAGACTATGGCAATCAAATCAATTATCGAGCCGGAAGATGCCACTGTTAAGACATTGCTTTATGAGAGTTCTTGTCCCACCGTGGCAATGGTGAATCCAAACGGTATAATATCAGCCGTCGCGCTCGGAGAAGCGGTTATCACTGTAATGTCAAAAGACGGTGTCTCAGACCGGATTACCGTGAAAGTTTTTCCAATCCCGGTGGAATCTATTACCGTTAGACCTGCAGAAATTCATATTTGTGTCGACGAGACGTATGTTCTGGAGGCAGATTTACAGCCGTGGTATGCCGGGGACCAGACAGTGGAGTGGTCTTCATCCGATGACCGGATTGCGACTGTAGATGGCAATGGAGTTGTAAAGGGTGTCTCGTTAGGCACTGCAACAATTACTGCCACTACTACAAATGGCTTGACCGCGACGTGCCAAGTTATTGTTGAGGCCACGCTTGTAAAGCGTGTGACAATCGACTTGGCCGCCCTCGGGATTGAGGATACCTTCATGGAGATATGCCAGGGGGAGACAAGGACTATAAAGGTTAACGTAGAGCCGTCCAACGCCACAGACAAAAGCCTTATATATAGTAGCAGTTATCCGGATGTGGTGTCGGTGGATGAAAATGGGAATATAAAAGGTCTAAGCCCCGGATACTCCAAGATAGAAATAAAGCCCCTAAAGCCCTATTACCCCGATCGTGTTGCAGCATGGCTGACTGTGACTGTTGTATCAAAGGAAGAAGAGTCAGTCACACTTAATATCGCTGAAACTAAATTAAAGGTGGCAGAAACCGTTCAGTTGACAGCTAATGTGCTTCCTGAAAATGCAACTGATAAGACTGTCAGTTGGTCATCCTCAGATGATAATGTTGCGACGGTCGATGAAAACGGACTGGTCAAGGCGGTTTCTTTAGGGATGGCAACGGTCACGGTTACTACTGTTAACGGTCTGACATCCGAGTGTAAGGTCACAGTTGTGCCAACACCCGTCACCGACATCGTCCTTGACTGGGAAGCAATGGGAATTACCGGGAACAGCGTTGAGATGAAGGCCGGTGAAGAAAAGGCTATAATCGCTAATATTCAACCGGCTGATGCTACAGATAAGGACTTGGAATATGAAAGTTCCGAGCCGGAGATTGTTGCGGTAGATGACAAGGGCAATATCCGGGCTTTGTCTATTGGCAAAGCTGTTATAACTATAAAGGCTGTCAGCGGAGTTTCGACCACGCTTCCGGTAATTGTAGTTCCCACATCGGCAGAATCGGTAAGGTTGAATGTTCCTGAAACAGTGTTGAAGGCAGGGGAGAATGTTCAATTGCAGGCTACAATATTCCCGGAATATACCACGGATAAAACAATAACCTGGGGATCTTCGGATACAGGAATTGCAACGGTGGATGAATCAGGATTGGTTACGGGAGTTTCTGTGGGTGGAACAATCGTCAGGGCAACTACTGTTAACGGATTAATCGCGGAATGTAAAGTGACGGTTGCAGAGACTCCGGTTACAGGAGTCGCCATTGATAGGGAAGCTCTTGGTATGGCAGACGATAAACTGGAAATCAAGATTGGTGAAACAAGGTTGATACCGGCTTCTGTAATGCCCGAAAATGCGACAGACCGCAGTTTGCACTATGAGAGTTCCAATCCGGATGTGGTCTCAGTAGATAATGACGGCAAAATTGTGGCTCTTTCTGTCGGAAGCGCAGTGCTGACAGTTTCATCTACCAATGGATTGTCGGATAAAACCACAGTTTCAGTATCGGCTGTTGAATCGGAATCCGTATCCTTGAGTCTTAGTGAATCAATATTAAGGGTTGGAGAAACAACCCAACTTACGGCTACGGTGCTCCCTTTCAATGCCACGGACAAGGGTGTAACGTGGTCATCCTCCGACAGCTCGGTGGTGACAGTTGACAATACAGGATTGGTAACGGCTGTTTCTTTAGGCAATGCCATTATTACCGCGACAACAGCCAATGGCTTGACAGACCAGTGTAAGGTTACCGTTGAGAAAACTCCGGTAACGGGCATCTCCTTCGATAAGGCGGCTCTCGGCATAACAGATAGTGGCGAGCTGGAGATGATTGTCGGAGAAACTAAGACAATAATTGCGACGGTAGTGCCAGAGAATGCCACGGATAAGAGACTGCTTTATTCGAGTTCCTCTCCGAAAGTTGTGTCTATTGATGAGAATGGAAATATGACAGCCCTGTCTGTCGGAACCGCGCTGATCTACGTTAGGTCAGATGATAGTATTAATCCTGTTTATGCCTATATCCATGTAAAGGTAACGGCAATTGAGGTGGAGGACATTGTACTTAACATGACCGAAGTTGAGCTAAAGGCTGGCCAGACGGTTCAGTTAAATGCGACGGTGTTTCCTGAAGATGCGACAAACAAAAATGTAATATGGTCTTCATCCGATATCAGCGTTGCTACTGTAGATAATAATGGATTTGTAACAGCCTATAGGGTGGGTGCGTCTCGTATTAGAGCCAGCATCTATGGCGTATATTATGGTCCTGAAGCGGAATGTCTTGTAAATGTTGTTAAAACACCTGCGGAAAAGGTTGTGATAGACCGGGAAGCTCTCGGAATCTCTGGCAATGACCTTGTGATTAATAAAAATGAGTGGGAACGCAAAAAGATTACTGTTACTATTAAACCGGAAGATACCACTGACAAGTATGTAAGATATGAAACTTCAGATTTTTATGTTGCATACGTGGATGGCGATGGTTATATTAGTGTTAATAACACGGGATATGCCGACATAACGGCTATTGCTATGTCCGGGGTGTCAGACAAGATCCGTGTATGGGTTATAAAAGATAACGGAGATAAATTTGACTTCAAGGTTAATGATATAAACTATAACATTGATAAAAACACAAAGACGGCATCTGTAGGTAAAAACAGAGAATATTCAGGAGAGAATCTGATTATACCAGATTATATCGGCTACATGTATGAGGATTATCCGGTAACGAAAATAGAGCAAGATGCGTTTAATCCATTAACCGGGTTTAGCAGCAGGATTACAGGTGAACTTCGGCTACCTAATTCACTGACAGAGATTGGTGATAATGCCTTTTCTGAATGTTCGGGATTGTCGGGAGATCTTATTATCCCGAATTCTGTAACAACTATTGGATTTTGTGCTTTTTATCATTGTTCCGGTTTTAATGGAGAACTGAATCTTCCTGATAAATTGATAAGAATTGGAGCTAATGCATTCCGTGATTGTTCCGGTTTAACAGGGAATCTTCATATCTCGAACTCTGTAACAGAAATAGGCTCATTCGCTTTCTGCGGCTGTTCCGGTTTAACAGGGAATCTTTATATCCCAGATTCTGTCACCGAAATCGGATCATTCGCTTTCTCCGGCTGTTCCGGTTTCACAGGGGGTCTACATATTCCGAATTCATTATCAGAAATAGGGTCCTATACTTTTTCGGGTTGTTCCGGCCTTACCGGGGAATTAAGAATTCCTGATTCTGTCATGAAGATTGGCAATGATGCATTTAGCGGATGCAGCGGATTCAGTGGATCGTTGATTATAGATAGTCCCATAACCAGAATTGAGTCGCGTTCTTTCCAGGACTGTTCGGGCTTAAAAGGAGACTTGGTTGTTGGTAATAGTGTTGCGCAAATCGATGAATATGCATTTAAAGGCACATGTTTCAAATCAGTAGATTTACCATCTTCTTTGACTCGGATAGATAGAGAGTCCTTTAACTTTAAGGATGTTGCGGAGGAAATGACATTTACATGTAGGGCTGTCACACCTCCTTTTATCCAGTCAAGTTCCTTCCTCGCGGATCAGGCTGCAAATATCACGTTATATGTACCTGTAAGAAGTATCGAGTCTTACAAATCTAAGTGGTGTTCACAAAATAATATTAGATTCAAGGCGATAAAGGGGATTGAAGGGGAGATGCCGGAGAGGATAGAACTGAGCGAGACGGAAGTCTCTATGGAAAAGAACCAGACAAAACAATTGGTTGCCACAGTCTTTCCTGAGGGCTCTTATGATAGGACGGTGACATGGACTTCATCGGATCCCTCAATCGCGTCTGTTGACGAGAACGGGCTTGTCTCTGCGGTCTCTCCAGGCGTTGCCCATATAGTTGCGACCTCAGTCAACGGCCTTACTAAAGAATGCCGTGTGACGGTAAAAGACCCCGCTTTTAGCATTATTCCGGATTTATTTGGAGATGATAATAATGAAGGACTCCGGATTATGTTGATGCCGGGAGGAGTCAGGATGGATGGTGTCAGCAGGTTTAATACAGTCATAGACATCCTGGATGTGAATGGAGTCATGATAATGCATCAAACTGTTGATCCGGGCGAGAGTTTCGGTGAAAAGATAGGCACAATATCTCTTGAAAAGGGCATATACCTCGTTAAAGTATTATCTAAAAACCGAGCCGTCACAAAGAAAGTCAACATCAGATAAGGCACTTAATTAGATTGGATGCTTATTCAATATGTTGGTGGAGCAAAATGAAAGACGTCCCAACAGACGCCTTTCATTTTGCTCCACCAATTTTTTATTAGACATTGAGAATGTATGTAATGACATTGCATCAATACATACAAAGTGTCTTCAATTCATCTGCAAACTGTATAGCCCTTTCTTTTATATTTACAACCATTTTTTTCAGATGGCTGTTTTATTCCAAGTGCGTACTGACGCATCTGGCTCGGGTTTATACCGCAGATGCGTGCAAGATCATTGGGAGACATCCTGTACCTTGATAGGAAATCACATATGGATGATATGTCAGAATTTTTGAGGTTCATTTCATTTGCAAAAAAACATTTCCACCTCTTTCATGTCTGCCAAGTTGTGGATGCAAATGCTCCCTGTGTCCGGTCGTCTCACGCTCCTGCCAGCCTTAACTATCCGTAGCAGAGCCGTTATATCCGGATTGGTATTTATAAGTTGTATACTCCTGTCGGATTTTTCAACCATCGAGATAAGCTCGTCTGCAAAAGAACGGGAAATAAATTCGACCCCGGAGAGGTCAAAAATATAGTCGGAACTTTCATCCATGCAATTCACAACTTCATATATCCTTGATCTGACCCTTATGTCTGTGCCAAGAATGGATGCTATATTCAAAACTTTACTTTTCATAATCTTTCAGCGTATTTAAGATAATTGAAACCGTCCGACTCTGTGAGCGGTATCTTCAATAATACAATCGTACCTCCCCAATTCAAATTTTTTGGAAGGGTCACTGTCACTTCCCCGTTCCTGTCATGCCGGTGGAATGCCCCTCCTGACAATATGAAAAATTCCCCTTTCAAACCATTAACAAGCATATTCTTAGTCGTAGGGAGTCCGTATCCCCGATTCTCCGCATCCGGCAGGTTTTTGGTGGATTTATGGCGGAGAGCCATGTTCAGCACGTATCCCTCATTCATCATTTCTTCTTCTTTCAGAACTTTACTCTTTATAAAACTGCCAAATACGGAAATGCCAAAATCGGCTATACATACGTTAAGACATCTCCCTTGTCTGGAATATTGGGAAAACATATAGCCGTGTTCACATCCAGAATGGTCATGAATGTTAGCCACGAGTTCACCCGTTAGATATGAAAGGGCGCTTATCAAATTGCGGGGTATATTACATTGTCTCTCTACTATCTTCTGCAATCCGGATGTGACGGAATCTATCGTGTCTTCCGATGTGCTGAACTTACATATTGGGATATAACTTTTATTGATATATCTTTCTAATAGCCGTGACACTTCTTCAGATCCATCAACCGTATATGGCTCAATAAAACAGATTGCGTCAAGATAACCCTTGGTATATTGCCTTATCCCGCATGTTTTTATAATGCGATTACTCTGTTTCTTATAAAGCCCAAGTCCGCATATGAAGAACGGATGAAAGAAATTTGTTTCACTAAAATCCCATATCACGTCTTCATAAGGGTTTGCATTCTCTGTATCGTTTATCACTACGAACAACATATTAAATACAGAGCCGATGCGTGTATCTCTTTTTACTGACGGTATTTTTATAATTGTCGACATTGCTTATTATATTAAACGCAAAAGTAACAAAAATTGTTACCTCATGCAATAATAAATAACAAAACATCATTATTTTTATATTTTACGATTCCAGCGATGTTGTTATAGGAAGGAATCGCTACGTGACAATATGACAAACATCGAACTTGCATTGAACATGCTTACGGAAGCATCTACTACCGAAATATCTTCCGATAAGGCTTCCGGCTACCTCATGGGGGATGAATCTCCGATACCAATTGAAGAAAAATAGTTAAACGCTTTGCAAAACGGCGCGACGATAGGCGGATGGAGTCAGCCCTGTCTGTTGGCGGAAATACCTTGTGAAGAAACTTGCGTTAGGGAAATTAAGTTCGTCGGCGATATGATTGACTGCGTGGCTGTTGTCTTTCAACAGCACTTTGGCTTCGAGAATCACATAGCTGTTGATCAGGTCGAGCGCGGATTGTCCTGAGACCTCTTTGACGATTCTTCCGAGGTATTTAGGCGTGATGCAAAGCCGGTCTGCATAAAACTTGATGCTCCGTTCCTCCTTATAATGTTCTATTACCAGCGAAACGAATTTCTGGAAAAACATTTTCGGCTGAGATTCCCTGCTGCTTTTGTCTTCGGCGGTCTTGAAACTGTCAATTATTATAGCCATTATTACCCGTATGTGACCGTCGATGACTTGTGGGAGCATAGAGAAGTTATCGCGCATCAGCCAACGCCCCACGGCTCCGATGGAACCGGTAAATTCGGATCTTATATCCAAAGGTATATTGAGCATTACAACTCCTTTTGTAATTTTGCCCACAAAAGCCATGCTCATTTCCGGGAGTTCATGCAGGGAGGGTGTGCTGCTGTTGTGGATAATGACCGCAATCCGACAGTCTTCGCTGAATTCAAGTCCGGAAATTATGCAGCCTACCGGAATTATCACAAGGTCTCCTTCGTGCATTTCAAATGATTTTATACCCGACTTTATGCTCAAGTGTCCGTAGCCACAATATATCATGGTTGAGAATTGGATTTTGCGCGGAAGGGTGTTGAGTGCCGTGACCTGCCGGTGGCGTTCGAGATGCAAATCAGTGTTGATGCCATCGAAAATAGTGAACTTTTCTCCGAACGAAAGCTGTTTGTCGTATTCAGGTATCATGGAGAATCGAAAGTCCGGTATGCTCATGTGGTTTGTGGATGGAATATGCTGAAACATTATTTAAATCATGCAAATTTAGTCATTTCAACCATAAATCACCTCATAATTACCGATTTTATTATGATATGTGGTAAAATAGGACATTTCTGTGGAATTATGGATTATGACAGAAATCTTTTGATTGCCTAATTTTGCACTCAGAAAATCAAAAATCATTAACATGATTCATAAACGTATTGGAATTGCAGTCTTGGTGACTGTGGCGACTTCTATGTTATCAGGTTGCGGACATAAGGAAGATGAAAGCAGACTCGTTAGAAGCGTTGCAGTCGAAGTGGCGGAGGAATCCGGAGGGTCTTCTCTTCGGACGGTTCCGGGAGTGGTTAAAGAGGAGTCCGAAATCAACGTGGGATTTATGACTCCGGGTCAGATCAAGGAGATTTGCGTGAGGGAAGGGCAGCATGTATCGAAGGGAGAGGTTCTGGCGCGTCTTGATGATAAGGATTACAGGCTCGGTGTAGCGGCGGCGGAAGCTCAATATTCCCAGCTGTTTTCTGAACTGGAGCGGATTAAACCACTTTACGAGGCCGGGGATGTCTCTCCCAATGACTACAACAAGGCCGAGTCCGGTCTCCGTCAGCTTGAGGCTCAATTGCAGGTCAACCGCAATAAACTTGGTTATACCGTTCTTCGGGCTCCTGCTTCCGGTATTATAAGGAAAGTGAATTTTGATCCTTCCGAGGTGGTGGATGCCGGCACTCCGGTGTTCCTGTTGCTCGCTTCCACTCCGGTGAAGGTTGAGCTTAACGTGCCGGCGTGGATTTTCGAACATCGTGAGCGTATTTCGTCAATCAACATCATTTCCGGAAGCGATAGCTTGCCGGGTTCGTTGCTCAGTATGGTTCCGAAGGCTGATGCGTTGCAGCTTTATCGGGTGGTTCTGGGTGTCGGGGCATCTTCTCCGTCGCTTGTGCCCGGAAGGAATGTAATGGTTGAGTTCAGGATGTCGGACGGCAAAAGTGAAGGGGGGATGGTCAGCATTCCGGCATCCTCTGTGGTCTATGACAGCGGGAAGGCATCGGTATGGGTTGTAATGCCTGATTCCACGGTAAGGAGACGGGAATTGACGGTTTCCTCCGGGCCGTTGGCCGACCGTCTTAATGTGAGTTCGGGACTATCTGCAGGAGAAATTGTGGTGCGCGCCGGCACGCGTCACCTACGCGAAGGGGAGAAGGTGGCCCCGTTGGCACCGGTAAGTGAAACTAATGTTGGGGGACTCTTGTGATGAAAGTCAGGAGACTTACTGAATATTTCGTGAAGCGCCCCACGGTATTCTGGAGCGTTATCGTGGCTGTTGTCTTGGCCGGTGTCCTGTCGTTCATGGCGATGCCGAAGCTGGAGGATCCGGCGATATACGGCAAGCAGGCCAATGTAGTGGCAATTCTCCCGGGAGCGTCTGCCCATGAAGTGGAGCTAAAGGTTGCAAAGGTGCTTGAAGACCAGTTGCGGGCACTCCCGGATGTGAAGGAAATCCGCACTGAATGCACATCCGGTATGGCAGTGATTACGGTTGAGTTCAAGATGACTGTCCTTAATGATGACATGGAGCAACATTTTGATTTGCTTCGGCGCAAGATGTCGGATTCCGCAATGCTTCTCCCTCCGGATGCCATGCCCCCTATAGTGGTGGATGACATGATGGATACCTACGGACTCTTCTATGCATTGACGTTCGATGGATTTTCTTATCCCGAAGCCGAGAAATATGCACAGTATATACGCAACGGACTTCTGGAGGTGGACGGAGTGAAACGCATAAATATCGCCGGAGTCCGCACCGAGCAGATAGATGTTGTCATAACGCCTGAACAGTTGGTACGCAACGGATTGACTCCTACCCAGATTATGATGGAGATGCAGAATCAGGGGAAAGTGGCTGATGCGGGTAAATATTCCGGGGGTGGCTATAGATATTCGTTAAGGGTCAGCGGAGGTTTGACGGACGAGGAGGATGTTGAAAACATGCTCATAAAGACTTCCTCCGGTCAAACTGTGCGTGTCGGGGATATTGCAGAAGTGCGCCGCACCCTCAAGGAGCCTCAGACTAACGGATTCTTTGTCAACGGAGAATCTGCGCTCGCCATATGCATCGCCCTTGAATCCGATGTGGTGGTTCCGGATGTCGGGAAAGCTGTCGACAGTAAACTTGAGCAGGTAATGAAACAGCTTCCCGCAGGCCTGAGCATGGAAAAAATCTTTTTCCAGCCCGACAAGGTAGATGAGGCCATAAGTACATTCCTTATAAACCTGATAGAGTCTGTCCTTATAGTCATAGTGGTGCTCATTTTCTTCATGGGATTGCGTGCCGGCATCATCATCGGTATGGGACTTGCTTTGACTATCGCCGCGACTTTCCCGATATTGATGACCCTCGACTCTACGTTGCAACGTATCTCGCTTGGCGCCTTCATAATAGCCATGGGAATGCTTGTTGACAATTCAATCGTGATAATGGACGGCATATTGATTGACAAGAAGAGAGGACTTGCACCGAAGAAATATCTGTATTCCATAGGTGACAAGACAGCCCTCCCGCTGCTCGGAGCAACAATCATTGCGGTTGCCACGTTCCTCAGTCCTTACCTTTCGCCTGACACCGCTGGAGAATACTGCCGGGACCTTTTCGTGGTGCTGTGCGTAAGCTTGCTGGTGAGCTGGGTTTTCGCTTTGATACTTGTCCCTATGTGCGCCAAGTCATGGATGCCTCCCCGTCAGTTCTCCAATGCGGGAGGGAATGGGAGTCGGGATCCGTTCGACACTCCTTGGCATAATGCCGTGCGCAAGGTCTTGGAAAGGCTTATCGATTGGAAAAAGACAACGATTGCATGTGGAGTAGTTATTCTTATAGTTTGCGTGTTGTCAATGACTAAAGTCAAGAATCTGTTCTTCCCCGATTTTGATTATAATCAATTCGTGATTGAATATACGCTCCCTTCTCAGTCCTCTCCGGATATGGTGCGTACGGACCTTATGCGTATTATGGCGGACCTTGACACAGTTCCAGGCGTAGAGAGGGTTGCGATGAGCATGGGTTCGTCTCCGGCGCATTACTGCCTCGTGCGACCGATGTCGAATGGTGGCGACAATTATGGAGAACTGATGGTGGATGCCAAGGATTTCAAAACTTGTAATAAGATCATCGACATCATAAAACCAGCCTTACGCAAGCAGTATCCCGAGGCGTACATACGTTTCAGGAGATATAATTTCTCAATAGCTACGAGCCATACCGTAGAGGTCCGTTTCTCAGGTCCCGACCCTGCGGTGCTAAAAGACCTTGCCCGTCAGGCAGAGGATATAATGGTGAAATCGAAATACATTGACCCATATTCTGTCCAGAACAACTGGCAGACTCCTTCAAAGCGCTATATAGTGGAACTTGACCGCAACGACGCCATTAGGGCCG
Source organism: uncultured Muribaculaceae bacterium (assembly GCA_910584055.1). Taxonomy (GTDB): domain Bacteria; phylum Bacteroidota; class Bacteroidia; order Bacteroidales; family Muribaculaceae; genus Lepagella. The sequence continues at coordinate 42,099 of CAJTZS010000018.1, forward strand.
GTCTGTCACGTGGCAACGTGGCGGATGCACTGAAAGCTGCGACTGACGGCCTGCCGATAGGGGCGGTAAATGAGGATGACAGGATGCTTGTGGTGAACCTGAAAGTCAGGAATGCCGACGGCTCTTCCGTCGAAGACCTTGAAGATGTCCCGGTATGGTCGATGATTAACGTGAATCCGGATACGGAACAGTTTAAGGGGGTGCTTAACGGCTCCGTCAGTGCGGAAGACCTGCAGGACGGGATGTCGCGCTCACTTCCTCTGAGCGCTGTATCTACGGGCGTTTCCCTGGATTGGGAAGAACCATTCGTGTTTCGTGTCAATGGCAGACGCACGATAGAGGTTGAGGCAGACCCGAACAGCGATATTTATGAAGGCACCCCTGCAAAGGCGATGGAGAGTATCCGCGACGAAATCGAGGCGATAAAACTTCCTCCGGGATATTCCATGCAGTGGGCGGGGGAAACGAAACTTCAGCAAGATGCCATGGTCAATATATTGAAATACGTACCCATAACCGCCTTCTTGATATTGACAATCCTGCTCCTCCTTTTTGGCAAGTGGAAGTTGGTGTTGGTCATCCTGTTGTGTCTGCCTTTCGTGCTGACAGGCATTGTGCCGGCATTGCTTATATTCCGGCAGCCATTCACCTTTATGGCGATTATCGGACTAATGGGGCTTATGGGCATGATGGTGAAAAACGGTATAGTTCTCGTGGATGAGATAGAACGTCTGCGTAAGGAAGAAAACATGCATCCTTATAAGGCGGTCATAGAGGCCACGATTTCACGCGTGCGCCCCGTGGCGATGGCTTCTTTGACCACCATTCTCGGCATGGCGCCGTTAGTGTTCGATCCGATGTATGGCTCGATGGCGATATGTATCATGGCGGGACTGACGATGGGCACGGTGATAATATTGTTGCTGCTTCCCGTGCTGTATGCCGCATTCTTTAAAATAAACAAGACTGGAACAAAATGAGACTTATTGCATTCTTACTCTCACTCACACTTTGGTCTACATTGGCGGCTGAGACGGTTCTCAGCGTGGATTCGGTCAGGGCCATGGCCACTGACCACAGCTATGCGTTGCGCCGGAACAAGAACGACGAACGCAAGGCTGACCTTGACCTGCAGATTGCCAAGCGTCAGCGGCTTCCCGACATTGACGGGTCTGCCATGGGGCTTGTTGCAAAGGATATGGAGATAATGGAAGGCACGACGCTTCAGATGCGCGGCATGTATAACGCCGGCCTTAACCTTACGCTGCCCCTTTATGCCGGAGGTCAGATATCGGCAGGAATCCGTCTGGCTAAGATAGGGAGGGAAGTCGCGAGACTGAATACGATAAAATCGCGGGCGGAGGTAATTGCTGACGCTGACAACAATTATTATACACTCGTCGCTGTCCGAGAGAAGGTGAAACTTCTCGAGGCATACAGAAACAGAATGACCGCCCTTATCGGGCAGGTTGAGAGAAGTCAGAAAGCTGGATTGGCTACAAACGAAGATTTATTAAGGCTTGAGGCCAAACGTTCGGAAATAGAATATCAACTGCAAAAGGCACGCACCGGGGAGGACCTTTGCCGGATGTCACTGTGTAACGCTGTCGGGCTTCCTTTGGATACTCATGTTGTGCCTGCCGATTCATTGATGATCTCAGACATACCGGGCATCCTTGACACTGATATCTCCGAACGTCCAGAAGTAGGACTGTTGCGTCAGCAAGTGGAGGCTTCGAAGGCGCAGGTGAAGATGGCGCGGGCTGCTTATCTTCCGACCGTGGCTCTTGCCGGGGGCATATTCTGGTATGGGAATGTAAAGATGAAAGGGACAACGGCACTCCCGGACGGAACGCCATATCAATATACTCATAAGTTTGACGGCTACATGCCGATTGCAATGCTCTCGGTCAGCATACCTCTGATACATTGGGGTAAGGAGTTCAAGAAAGTAAAGAAAGCCAAGCTTGACCTTGAGAATTCCCGTCTTATGCTTGAAGACAATGTGCGTCTAATGGGTATCGAGGCGCGTAAAGCGGTGAAGAGCCTTGAGGACGGGGTGGTGCTCGTGGAATCGTCACGCAAGGGGCTTGCGAGTGCAGAGAAATCGAGGGAAGTGATGAAAAGAAAATTCGACAACGGTCTCGCCACCCTTACAGACATGCTTGATGCGGAGGCGCAGTGGCAGCAGGCATATTCCAACCATATCGAGGCTCTGGCGCAGCAAAAGATAAACTATACCGACTATCTCAGAGTTACAGGTCGTTTGTAGGGTATTGTACGGCAACAAGAAAGGCGGCCTTTCGGCCGCCTTTCCACGATTCCACTATAAACTATATCTAACTAAACTTCGACTCGCAAACTTTCTCACGAAACCTTGAGGGTCTTATCCATATTGCTTTGTACCTTTAGAACGTCAGGTTAGGGCAATAGTTGTCTTAATTAGATTAATTTACAAGAGTTTAAACTTAAGTAAGGTTCGTTAACAAACTACTCTTGACATATCGGTTTGCGGATGCACCATGGTGCATCCCTACAATTAGCAACATCAACAATGTCGGGTCATTCTGTGAGACCGGTCATTCAGTAAGGGAGGCAGGGAGGACGGGCATCGCGCCGTTCTGTGTGCAGACAAATGCGGATGTGGCAACTGCCTTGTGATGAGCCTCCTGTACGCTTTTACCTTTGAGAATGCTTGCGATGAAGGCTGCTGTGAAGGAATCGCCGGCGCCTACGGTATCCGCCACTTCCACTTTGGGTGTTGGCAGGAAAGAAACTTCACCGGGAGTGAAGACGTAACTTCCGTTGATGCCGCAGGTAAGGATAAGCATTTTGAGATTGTATTTGCCGAGGAGTATCCAGCATTTGTCCTGCAGGTCAATGCCCGGATAGCCGAACATACGGCTCACCGTCACAAGCTCCTCATCGTTTATCTTAAGGATATTGCATGCCTTCATCGAGTTGCACAGGATGTCTTTGTTATAGAAACCTTGACGCAGGTTGACATCGAACACAACCAATGGGTCGTTTTCCTTGGGAATGGCGTTCAGGAATTCCTGAATCGTTGTTCTTGAAACGATATTGCGCTGCGCAAGCGAACCGAAACATATGGCTTTTGTCTCGGCGGCTATTGCCTTTAGTTCTTCTGTGGATGGAATATTGTCCCATGCCACGTTTTCCTTGATTTCATATTGGGGGACACCGGCCTCATCAAGTTCTACCTGAACTGTGCCGGTTGGGTATGGAACAGTGTCGAGATGATATTTCACATTTTTTGCGTCGAAATTCTCCACAAGTTCTTTGCCTAAGGCGTCATCCCCGATTGCGCTTATAGCGAGGCTCGGGAGTCCGAACTGGGATACATGATACGCGAAGTTTGCCGGTGCTCCACCGATTTTCTTTCCGTTGGGGAGAACATCCCACAGGGCTTCTCCCATTCCGATTACGAGGTCTTTCATGACAAAATACTTTTAATTTGTTTCATTGAATTTTTTAATGAAGCTGTTTAAACAACTTCATTTGCTGCTATACTAATTATGCTTCCTTTTTGATTTTTATTGTATAGCACAGTAAATAAATCACCCCTGCCGTCATAACGGCAACTGCCCCGAGCTGTCCCGCTGCATCTGCCGCGTAACCCATACAGAGAGGGAAGACTGTGCCTCCGAAGAGACCCATGATCATAAGTCCGGACACTTCGTTCTTCTCGTTGGGCGAGGAGAGGAGTGCCTGCGAGAAGATGATTGAGAACACGTTGGAGTTTCCATAGCCAATGAGAGCGATTCCTATGTATATGGCGATCTGGGTATGTGCGCAGAACAGTATCACCATTGCTGCGAGCATCATGATGACGCTTATGGCGAAGAATATTTTTGCACGCACGGCGCGGAGTATGAATGTGCCTGAGAACGCACCTAAAGTACGGAATATGAAGTACAGGCTTGTTGCAAATGCGGCATCTTCAAGAGAGAAGCCGAGACGTTCCATGATGATCATGGGAGCATAGGTGTTTGTTCCAACGTCAATGCCTACATGGCACATAATCCCAATGAAACACAATAGGATGAATGGCTTGCCGAGCAGTTTGACGCATTCCTTTATACCTGAAGCCTTGTCGGGACGCTCCTCTTCGATTGGTGTCGCACCGAGTGCTGCTATGGCTATGACGCTTACTACGGTATATATAAGGAAGAGTATGCGCCAAGACAGTCCGAATGTCGGGGCAAGTGTGGTCGCACCCCATGTTGCAATAATCGGTGCCAGAAATGATGCTATCGCCTTGACGAATTGTCCGAAAGTAAGTGCCGAGGCCAATTTGTCACCTGTTATAAGGTTTGTAACGAGGGGATTGAGGGAGGTCTGCATCACGGCATTTCCAATTCCGAGCAAAGAGAATGAAATGAGCATTATGGCATATGAATCTCCAAAAATCGGGATGACGAGGGAAACAGCCGTTATGAGCAAAGATACGAGCACTGTGTTTTTACGCCCGATTTTATTCATCAATATGCCTGTCGGCACGGAGAATATAAGAAACCAGAAGAACACCAGAGAGGGGAAGATGCTCGCCTCCGAAACCGAAAGGTTCAGGTCGTTCTTGACGAAATTTGTGGCGGTCCCGACGAGGTCTACAAATCCCATAGCGAAGAAGCAAAGCATCACGGGGATCATCTGCAATAACGGACTGCGCTTCTTTGAAGTCATTGTTTGAGTCGTTGTCATGATTGGTTATTTAAGTAGGTTATTTGTAGGGATTCAAAGAGTAGATTCTTAAGTCTGATATTTCAGCTTTGCCGCCTTTGGCAGTTGCCGATAATGTCGTGTAGGGGGATGTAGGGAAAACGAGGTTTGTCATGGCGAAGCGTCCGTCGTTCCCAAATATTTCGATGCTTGACCTGTCAATGAATATCCTTAATGACAGTTTCGGGGATGTTCCGAAGACCGGGGCGGCGGTTGTGGCGGGGAAATCCTTACTGAAATCTGTGATTCCGCTCTTTTCCCGATTGAAAGAGAATGTAGATTCAGATATATTGTATGTCATTATTACTTCTTCTCCTTTTGCGTTCGACAGCGTTAAGTTTACATTGGTAGCCTTCTTAGGGTCGATTGTCATAGTGATCTCGCAAATTCCATCATTTTCCGACGGGAGGCTGAAGTTATGTGCCTTTACGTTTATCGATGCCTTCTTTGAGTTGACGGTCAACTTGTCGCGCAATTTGAGCATTTCGGGAGCAGGCTTTGTGGAAGCATAATATTGTCCGTCGTTACCTTTGAAAAGGGTTATCTCCACAGGGATAGTGTTTGCGGAGCGATATTGCATGGTTGGAACATCGGCGGCATATTGCCAGTTGCTCATCCAGCCGATGGCCGTGCGTCTTCCCTCAGGGGCATCGCTCCAGCTCACGAGCGCATAGTTGTCTTTGCCGAAATCAAGCCATTTGGTCTTAACGTTGCCGGTGCTGTCTTTGTCGGGGGTAAAGGTCTTGCCGTCGAAATCACCGGTGAAATACTGTATTCCGCTTCCTCCGAACGGTCCGTCGGGGTTGATGTTGCATATCATGACCCATTTCTTCTCATCCTCATTGGCAACCGGAAGCTGAAAGAGGTCCGGACATTCCCATACGCCCTTTTGCGCCCCGAGTCCTTTGCCGAAAGAACTCTGCAGAGTCCATTCTTTCATATCCGGGGAGGTGAAGATCAGCATTTCATGGTCGAGGGCATGCGCCAACACGAGAGTCCACAGTTTGGATTCAGGATTCCAGAACATGTTGGGATCGCGGGCTTCTGTGTCAAGTGTGAGGACAGGGTTGGCAGGGTATGTGATGAATGTCTTGCCATTGTCGTGACTGACGGCAAGGCTCTGCGTCTGGCTGTCGGATGCAGATGTATACATTGCCAGAACCGCATCTTTCCCGAATCCCGCGCTGTTCTCCTTGTCGATTGCCGAGCTGCCGGAGAATACCATACCGAGGCCGTTGGGTTCGAGGGCTGCGGGGTGGCTTTCCCAATTTATGAAGTCTTTTGAGGTTGAATGACCCCAGGAAAGGTTCTGCCATTTAGAACCGTAAGGATTCCACTGATAATAAAGATGCCATACCCCGTCTTTGTAGAACATTCCGTTGGGGTCGTTCATCCATCCGTAAGAGGGAGTGTGATGGAATAGTGGACGGTATTTCTCCCGGTTTGCGGTGTCGAACGAATCTGTGAGGGTCATGCTGCTCCAGCAAGCGTCGTCTTGAGTTTCCCTGACAGATGCCCGGCTATGATTGGCCACTACATCGAGTATTACATTCTTCCCTTTGTAGGGAGACAGGTCGAACGGCACGGTATAGTCGGTTTTTGTTTTTGCGAGACGCGCATGGAAAGTCTTTTCAAGTTTCCCGTCAACGACCACATTTATTCTGGCATCGTCGATCGACTCCTGAATGGGAAGTATCAGAAGTTTGTCGTCTCCTTTGACCCGGACATAGGTGTGATTCGGTCCGAGATGATCAACTTTGATGTTGTCGGCAGCGCAAGTTATCGATGCTGCAGCTGCAATTAAGGTTAATCCGTTTCTTAGAATGAAGTTCATTTTTTTTTTTTTTGATGTAAAAACAATCTTTTGTTTACCTTGAGTTTTTCTGAGAAAATCATAAAGGTGTCGATATTCTCAATCGCGGTGCAAATATAGTCAGAAATATACTGCTAGGGTTATAACGATATGAGCATGTTGTATAACAATTGTTGCATAGTGCATTTTTTTATAAACAAAAACACCTATTTTTATAAAAATGAGCTAAATTTGTAGAGTCAACTTGAGTCAACTTAAGGTCAACTATCATGAAAATTATGCGAGACTATTATATGCTCCTTATTGTTCTTGTGTCGCTCTGCGTAGTGTCGGTTTCCTGTAGGGATGGAGGAAAGACATATAAGATTGCCGTGTCTCAATGCAGCCGGGATGACTGGCGAAACAAGATGAATGAGGAAATCGAACGTGAATTGCTCATTCATCCGGAGGCTACTGTCGAGATCCGTTCGGCAGACGATAGCAATGAGAAGCAGATTGAGGACATAAAATATTTTGCCGAAAATGGTTTTGATATTTTGATTGTGGCGCCAAACGAGGCAGATGCGGTCACACCGGCGATAGAAGCTGTCTACAACAGCGGAATTCCGGTTGTAGTTTTTGACAGGAATGTGAATGGACATTGCTACACTGCTTTTCAAGGCGCTGACAATGAAAAATATGGAGAGTATGCAGCAAAATACGCCTCCAACCTGCTGCATGGTAAGGGGAAAGTGCTTGAGCTGTACGGCCTGAAAGGCTCTACGCCGGCGATAAACCGTCATATAGGATTTAAGAAGGAGATCGACAAGAATCCGGACATCAGCTTGGTTGCGAGCGCCTACGGCAACTGGAATTATGAAGACGCGTACAGGCTTGCAGATTCGATGCTTAATGTCCATCCGGACATTGAGCTGATATTCGCACATAACGACCGCATGGCAATAGCGGGCGCCGATGCAGCCAGATGTCACGGTATCGATCCTTATATATTAGGTATCGATGCTGCTCCTGAAATTGGCATGAAGGCGGTAAGGGATTCAATTATTGATGCAACTTTCCTCTATCCCACTGAAGGACACCGGTTGATACGCACCGCATTGGCGATATTGAAAGGGGAGCCATACGACTCCGTTGCCTCCCTTCCTGTCCCATCCGCCGTGGATCTTGGGAATGCCGACATATTGCTTGTTCAGAATGAATCCTTGAAGGAGGAGACATCGAAAATGAAAAGTCTCAAGTCGGAGATCGACCTCTACTGGGACAAACATTCCGCGCAGACTACTCTCTTCTATGTTAGTATAGCGTTCGTCATATTGTTGTGTGTCTTCCTCTTCCTTACATTGAAGGCATATTGGCAGCGTAAGAAATATCAGGACACTCTTTTGCAGAAAAACGAACTTCTGGCAAAACAGCATGAACAGGAGAAGAAACTTAACGAGCAGTTGAAAGAGGCGACACAATCAAAACTGGTGTTCTTCACGAATGTCTCCCATGACCTTAGAACGCCCCTCACTTTGATAGCCGAACCGGTGGAACAGCTTGCCAAGGCAGACAACCTGACGTTGTCTCAGAAAACGTTGATTAAGATTGCCGATAAGAATGTAAGGATACTTAAACGCCTTATAAACCAGATATTGGATTTTCGCACATATGAAAACGGCAAGTTGAATATCAATCTGACGGAAACGGATTTCGGCAAGCTTGCAGGCGAATGGGTGGAGGCTTTCCGGAATGCAGCGCGCAAACGTGATATAAAATTAAAGGTTGAAATATCTGCGGATCAGGATTTCAGGATGGCGTTTGACGTAGAGAAAATGGAGAGGGTTTTCTATAACCTTATGTCTAATGCTTTGAAATATACTCCTGCCAACGGCGAGATCCGATTCGCCTGCAGTTGTGATGGCAAAGAATTGCGTTTTTCAGTAAAGGATAGCGGCCCAGGCATCAAGAGGGAAGATCAGGAACACATTTTTGACAGGTTTTTCCAGGTTGATAAGGTGCATCCTAAGGGTAGCGGCATCGGTTTGTCGCTTACCAAAGCCTTTGTAGAGCTTCATGGAGGCAAGATTTCTGTTGAAAGCAAAATGGAGGGAGGTTCGGAATTTACGGTCGTTATTCCCGTAGTGCATGTCGGAGAAAGTGATGGATGTCCACTACCCGTGACAGATAAACCGGATATTGCCGCGGAGCTGGGCGATGTGGGGCCAACAGAAAAAGATTTCTGTGCCGACAAGCCGCTTGTGTTGGTTATAGATGATAATTCCGATATTAGGTCGATGCTGCGGGAACTTCTTTCGGATGAATATAATGTAATATTGGCTTGCAATGGGAAGGAAGGAGTTAAATTCGCTGCCCGTTATGTTCCGGATGCAGTGGTATGTGATGTCATGATGCCGGGAGTTGACGGTCTGGAATGCTGCCGTCTCATCAAGGGTGAAGTCTCTACTTCCCATATACCCATTCTTATGCTTACGGCTTGCTCTCTGGATGAACAGCGGGTGGCCGGCTACGACAGCGGGGCGGACGGATATGTGTCAAAACCATTCAACAGTCAGGTGCTTCTATCACGGATAAAGAGTTTGATCGCGAACCGTCGGTTGATTAAGGATCTATGGGGCGGTCAGAATATACATGACGAAGGGAATCTCGAGAAGCCGAGTGTGACTGTCAACGACAAGCGTCCTGCGCCGAAGGATCAGGAAAACGAGTTTTATTCCCGTTTTATCGCTTTGGTGGAAAAGAACATGGGGGATGTGAACATGAATGTTGACCAGCTTGCTTCGGAAATGGGGTTGGGAAGGTCTCAGTTCTACAGAAAGATAAAGGCGTTGACCAACTACTCTCCTGTGGAACTGATAAGAAACATGCGTCTGAAGCGTGCGCGGCATCTATTGACCACCACCGACCGGTCGATTTCCGAGATCGGATACGAAGTGGGTTTTTCGACTCCGGCATATTTCTCCAAGTGTTACCGCGAGGCCTTCGGTGAAACGCCGTCTGACCTCCGCGCACGCCTGATGCCTTGACTCATATTAAAAATGGGGCGAAGGATATAACAATCGGTGCATTGAAACAAAATTAATAATCGTCTCAACATAATTGAAAGGATTAATAAAGGAGTGATTGTAGTTTTGCACCAGATTTAATAACCAAACTAATAATTCATCATGAAAAAATCACTCCTAAGTGCGTTGCTGCTTCTAATAGCAGCTTTCACGACGCAAGCGCAGAATATCACTGTGCAGGGAACGGTTCTCTCAAAGACGGATGGCGAGCCCTTGATAGGTGCGACAGTCATGTCGGAAGCCACGAAAAAAGGTGTAGCCACTGATCTTGACGGTAATTTCAATTTGACCGTTCCAAAAGGTTCAATGTTGACTGTGACATATGTCGGATTTGTTCCGACAACAGTCAAGGCCGAAGAAAAACTCACCATTTATCTTTCAGAAGATTCAGAACTTCTCGACGAAGTGGTTGTGATCGGGTATCAAACCGTACGCAAGGCCGACCTGACTGGCGCGGTATCGGTTGTTTCGACGAAATCTCTTGAAACGAGTGCCGACACTGATCCTATGCGGGCGTTGCAAGGTAAAGTGCCCGGCATGACAATTACTACGAGTGGAGCTCCGTCAGGGACCGGAACAGTCCGGATCAGAGGTATAGGCTCATTCAACGCATCTCAAGATCCCTTGTTTATCATTGATGGAGTTCCCACAACTGCAACTCTCAATTCATTGAATATGAACGACATCGAGAGTATGCAGGTTCTTAAGGATGCCGCCTCTGCCTCCATATATGGTTCAAGGGCAGCCAATGGCGTAATCATTATAACCACAAAGAATGGCAAAAATGCAAAAGATGGCAAAGTCAAGGTTTATCTGTCTGCCAATCTGACAGCTCAGTTTTATTCTTCACAATCGAAAATGAAACTGCTTGACACCCCCGGATATGCCACTGCCATGGCTCAGGCAGCTCTCAACGATGGAATCGATCCGATAGGATATGCACAAGGTTATGGCCTGGACCTGTCTGCTAAAGACGGTTATCCGATTCGTGCATATGACCCTTCAACTAATCAGTATGTTGATTATCGGGTAAATGGCCGGTATGACGGCTTTATCAATACCAAACGTACCATGCGTTTTTCAGATACCAACTGGCTTGATGAAATTTCGCGCACGGGATTTTCCCAAAGCTATGACGCAGCGGTATCAGCCTCAAATGAAAAAGGCTCATCCTTTTTCTCGCTTGGCTACAAGAAAAACAATGGTATATTGAAATATACCGATTTTGAGAATTTCTCTGCACGAATCAATACATCCTACAACATAAGCAAGGTTTTAAGCGTGGGTGAGAATTTCACTCTCACGTATACCGACCAAGTGAATTGCGAGCCTCTGGAGAACGCATTGAAGATGCCGAGCATCGTTCCTGTTTTCGAGACGGACAGAACAACCTATGCCGGACCCGTCGGAAATATGAGCGACCGTCAGAATCCGTTGAGGGAGCTTGCATTTAACAAAGACAATGCCCTTAAAATATGGCGTATTTTCGGTAACGCATATGTTGATGTGAAACCTTTCAAAGGTTTTCTGTTCCGCTCTAATTTCGGTCTGGATTATGATGCCGCGTTCATTCATTCATATCGATATACATTCCATAGCGATATAGTCAATAATGACACAAACGGCACCACGTTGTCTCAGGCAAATGACTCCAAATGGACATGGACCAACACCATCAATTACGATTTCACGATAAAGAATGACCATAATTTCACGCTCCTCGGAGGTATGGAGATGTTTCGTCAGAACAGAATAGATTTCTCTGGTGAAAATCAGGATTATTCCATTGAAACGCCTGATTATATGTATCCCGATGCCGCAGTGGGTGTTGCGAAATCAAAGGGAAACAGGTCGGCGTATTCACTTATATCATTCTTCGGAAAGGCAGACTATAACTGGAAAAACCTGTTGCTTGCATCTTTTACCATCCGTTATGACGGTTCATCACGTTTCGGTAAGAACAACCGTTACGCCACCTTCCCGGCAGCCACCCTCGGTTATAGGGTATCCGAGCATATCGACAAAAACTGGCTTGATGATTTGAAAATCCGTTTGTCGTGGGGTAAGACCGGTAACCAGGCAATCGATAACAATGCCCGTTATTCTCTGTTCGTTTCCGATTACGGCAATGACCGCGTCACATCTACGGCTTATGACCTTCTTCTCCAGCAGAGCGGAATTTTCCCATCCGGGTATTTTGCAAGCCAGACAGCCAATAACAACCTTAAATGGGAAAGCACTACGCAATCGAATATAGGTATTGATTTCGCGTTTCTCAACAATCGTCTTTACGGAACATGGGATACCTACATCAAAGATGTCAAGGACATGCTGATACGTCCGGCATATCTTGGTTCAATGGGTGAGGGGGGCGCGTCCTGGGCGAATGGTCCGTCCCTGAGGAACTGGGGTATGGAATTCCTGGCAGGATGGCGCGACGAACTCGCGTGCGGATTCTCATACAAGGCTACCCTGAATTTAGATTTCTTCCGCAGCAAGGTGACATATCTTCCGGCAACAGCAACAGGATCCTATGCACATACCCCGACACAGAATCTTGTCGAGTCCAAGATGCCGTATGGTTCAATCGTCGGTTATGTATGGGACGGAATCTTCCAGAACGCAGCGGAGGTTGCCGCTTCAGGTCAGCCGAATGCACGCGTCGGAGGCATGAAATATAAAGATCTTGACGGCAACGGAGAAATCACGGATAAAGACCAGACATGGATTTTCAATCCGGTCCCCGACCTTTCTTTCGGCCTTAATATAGAGCTTGGTTACAAGAACTTTGATTTTCAGATGTTCTGGCAGGGCGTTCTCGGACAGGATGTCTATAATGACCAGAAATTCCAGACAGACTTCTGGAGTGTGAACGACACCGGCAGTAACAAGGGTGTCAGGGTGCTCGACGGCTGGCTTCCGGTAGTGAATACAGGCTCGACAATCCCAATGCTCACCACGAGCAACAACGGAGACGAAGGACGCTGCTCTTCTTATTTTGTTGAAAACGGTTCTTATGGAAAGCTCCGCACTTTGCAGGTCGGCTACAACCTCCCTTCAAAAGTTCTATCAAAACTGCGCATGTCTAAGGCAAGAGTATATGTGTCCGGTCAGAACCTGCTCACAATCAAGAGTAAGAGCCTGACATGCACGGATCCTGAGAATCCGAGGTGGATGTATCCTCTTTCCACATCCGTTTCGTTCGGTTTCCAGGTTGAATTCTAAATTCGTTAACCAGTTTTTAATACAGAAAATTATGAAGCTATTCAAACTATATATGATATCGATGGCAGCCATAGGAGGCATGATGCTGACTGCCTGCGATGATTTTATCGACGTACCTCCCACGGGGGTGATCGACGAGAGGGAGGCTTATAAAGAGCCTGAGAAAATGGTGAATGCCGCTTATGCAATGCTTGGAGACTGCTGGTATACCTATCCTTTCAATTTATGGCCATATGGAGACCTCGGTTCCGACGATTGTGTGAAGGGGGGATGGGGACTTGGTGACACCGGCTATCATCCTATGGAAATATGGAAGAACCTGACATCCACCTCCGGTGAACTTGATGAGTTATGGTATAGGCTTTATTGTGCCATCTCCCGTTGCAACCGCGCTATCGTGGCCCTCAATGAATACGGTCCTGCTGCCCTTGGACAGGAAACTACAAATCTGCGGCTGGCGGAAGTGCATTTCCTTCGCGGTCATTTTTATTTCAAGTTGCTGACCATGTTCCGCCAGATTCCGTGGATAGATGAGAATGTGATGGAGGACGGGGCATGGGAGCAAACTCCGAATAATCAGTTCACTTACCAAGAGCTGTTCGATAAGGTGATCAATGAGTTCAAAATAGCGTATGACACCCTTCCTCAGGAAATGCCGGATGGCGGACGCGCCGATAAAATAGCGGCTGCCGCGTATCTTGCAAAATGTTACCTGACTATTGCATGGGGAGACGGATATGAGGCAACTGACGGAGTTGACCATATCAATGTTGAATATATGAAGAAGGTTGAGGAATACACCAACGTTGTCAAGAATTCCCGCTTCGGTTATCTTGAAGATTTCGGCGACATCTTCCTGCCTGAATACAAGAACAGCAAGGAATCTGTATTTGCCGTTCAGACATCCTCCTATAAGGAGGACCATACAAGGTTCGGTCGTTGCAACTGGTCGAATACATTGAATGGATGCTGGGGTATATGGTCTTGCGGTTGGGATTGTCATAAACCGTCGCAGAATCTTGTATGCGCATTCAAGACCAGGGACGGTCTCCCAATGTTCGATGACTATGATAACGATTATGCATATCCTGAGGCCGGCGTTGCATCTCCGCAGAAATGGGACCCACGCCTGTTCCACACCGTCGGTATGCCATCGTTCCCATACAAATATGAATCTGAATACACATTGACCATTGATAATACCCGGGATCCTAACGATTATGGCTACTATTCCTCACTTAAGGAAGTTCCGCAGCGCAGTCAGGGAGAAACATTCGATGGGTCATGGCAGGCATTTGCAATGAATGATTATGTTTTCCGCTACTCTGATGTCATGCTTATGCGTGCGGAGGCCTTGATTGAACTTGATAATCTCTCCGAAGCGAGAACGATAATAAACGAAATACGGCAACGGGCAGCCAATTCAATTGATAAACACATTGATTATGCAAAGGATTTCTGTCAGATTTCACTGTATCCGGCATCATATTTCGATGATAAGGCAACGGCCCGTAAATGTCTGCAATGGGAAAGGCGCCTTGAGATGGCAATGGAGAGCAGCCGCTATTTCGATCTCCGCAGATGGGGTATTGCCTCGAAGGTGCTAAACGAATATTTCACATATGAATCCGGGGCTTTCAGGACAATTCCAGACGAGAATTCACCGACAGGCTATACCGACGTAAGATATGGTCAGTATTACAGCGATGCCCATTATACGCCGGGCAAAAACGAATTCTATCCGATTCCTTATAACCAACTTTATTACGTACCCAATCTGTATGTTCAGAACAAAGGGTATTAGAAGTTGTTTTTAGCAACTTTCAAATCAAGTAATAATGCCTTCCGCTTCAATTTGCAGCGGAGGGCATTATTTTATGATCTAATTTGGAATTCTGTAATATCGTATATTGTATAGGAAGGGGGTGACGCTGTTGGTTTCACCCGCAAATCCTGCTTCCGAAGCTGCAACAAGATTGACTTCGCTATCGTCGGGCAAACCTAAAAGCATGGGCATCTGAATGGCTGCCCCCCATTGTAGAGTGGATGGTTTGTCTGATCCAAGTTCGAAATATGTCACATCCTGAGTCAGACTGTTGCCGTTGCCCTGACTATTGGGAAGCACTCCATTCTCCAGATAATAGAGAAGATTGTAGCGTAGAAATCTGAAATATATCTGTTCATCAGCGGTCGCGGCAGGTCCGGCGCCCATTCTGACTACCTGCATATAGACTGTGCCCTCAGGATTGAGTTTATAAAAGGGGGCTACGGAGCCGACCTGTATATCGCCTATGGCAGGCAGCTGGTCTATGACATCGAATTTCGACAGATATTTCTTCATGGCCCTTCGTTCCGTCTTTTTCAAATCTTCAAGGGTGCAGGGATTCTGAGTAATCGTATTATATAACACTTTATATAACACTCCCTTAGTATTTTATATCTCCCAATGGCCTCCTTTTTTTGAGCCAATGTAGCGTACCCTATCAGAAAGAGCAGCGAGTTCACGCTCGATTGTCTTTGTGGCGACTCCGATAGTGGTTGCTATTTCTGCTCTTGTGGTTTGAGGATTCTCAATGATTAGGGCTATGATTCTCTGCTGCTGCTCGGTTAAATTTTTAGCGACATTTTTAGCGACATTTTTGTCGCTTGTGTCTGTTATCCTTTGGATAGCAGACTTTAGGGGGAAAGTAATGGTAGCGATAGTTCGGTCGCTTTCAATGATTGGTTTGATGCCGGTGAGGTTTTTCCAACTTGTGAGTTTGTTCATGTCATATCCGGCATTTCTTCGGCAGTTCAGACTTCGCGGTTTTGACCTCGAAAATCATCCCATTCTATGTCGTGTAGCCTCACTACAAGTTCCTGTTTCGTCATGCCGCTACAAAGATAGTCAAATTTTGCCATTACTACAATTGCAACCCGGTTTCTGTCCCTGCGTATCCGCAGCTTTCCCGCCGTAATTGTTATATATCTTTTCCTTAAAATACAAGTATGTTGGAAAATTTGTTTTATATTTGCAGAAAACAAACAGCCATGGAAATTTTGGCGTAACCAACACCTTAAGGTGTTAGTAAAGTATAGCGTGAAATAGCTGAACGCAAGACAAAATTTAGTGGTGGCTATTTGATTTAATGATTATGGATAACAAAACACTATAATTTGTAACATATTGTATCTGTAAACTCGCTCAGGCACTGAAAATAAGCCAGCGGGAGGTTTATCGGCTTCTAAAGCAATCTGTTATTATACGATTATATCGTGCCATCGTATTCACATCTCAGAGGGGCATTGCTTGTCAGGAATTTGGGTTGGATTACATGAATTAAAGGAAAAAATAGTTGTTGTAATGAGACCTAAGCTATATATAATTGCTGGATGTAACGGTGCCGGTAAAACGACAGCATCGTTGTCAATTCTTCCGCAAGTGCTTGCTTGTAAAGAATTTGTCAACGCAGATGAAATAGCAAAGGGGATTTCTCCTTTTAAACCGGAAGAAGTTGCGATTGAGGCAGGTAGGATTATGCTTGAACGGATTGATTACCTATTGAAGCGTAAAACGACCTTTGCTATTGAGACAACATTAGCTACACGCTCATATAGAAATTGGATAGAACGAGCAAAAGAAGAAGGGTACTATATAGAATTACTTTTCTTTTGGCTTCCCTCTCCCCATATGGCTGAAGAACGAGTGGCGATGAGAGTTGCGGCAGGGGGCATGATATTCCGTCGGACGTGATATATCGTCGTTACTGGCTTGGCATTGAAAATCTTTTTAAGATTTTTGTGCCGATTGTTGATAGTTGGTCGTTATATGATAACAGTGTTATGACTGTCCCTATTGTGGTGCAGGGAGAGGTTGTAGATGAAGATAAATTGAAAATAATTAAAGAGATATGTCTGAATCGGAAAAAATAAAATTATCGAATAGAATACTTGATGGTATTAGAAAGGCGCAGCGTGAAATGGTTGAACGAAAGGCAAAACTCGGTGAATACGTGGTTATAGCCGATAGCAATGGAGAGCCACGTCGGATTAGTGCGGAGGAAGCATTGAAATTATATCGCAGTAAATAATAGTATTAGGGTCGTTATTCTGCGGTATTAATACACGCCCCGTTTCTGTATTTCAAGAAACCGGGGCGTGCAGATTACTATAGTTTGAAGGTGATTGCTTCAAACGGTATTATCAGCGGGATTCGAGACAGGCGTCGAGGGCGGAGGCGAGGGCGGTGCGGTCGAGGTCGCGGCCGATGAATACGAGCTTGATCATACGGTCGCCATATTCTTCGTCCCAGTCGCGGCGTAACCCGGGTTCACGCTCCATCAAAACCATCAACTCCTCTTCGGGTGCAGTGGCGTACCAGTAGCCGGCTTCTTTCAGATTCTTCTGAATGCCCGCCTGTTCGAACAGCAGCGACATGTCGCGGTTATGACTGAAATATAATACGCCCTTGGTGCGTATTATATTTGCCGGCCAATGCAGGTTCACAAATCTGTCGAATTTTTCGAAAATGAACGGTTGCCGGCGGAAATAGACGTATGTGCCGATGCCATATTCTTCCGCCTCTCCTTCGCCATCATGATGATGATGGTGCTTATGGCTGTGCCCGTGTTCGTGATCATGATCATGGTGGTGATGATGTTCATGTTCATGAAGTTGTTCTTCGGCCGGCTTTTCAATTTCGTTGACCCATGTGGCGGATGTCGCCACAGACTCGAAGTCAAATAGACGCGTGTTGATCAGTTCGTTCAATTCTACATCGCAATAATCGCATTCAATTATTTCCGCTCTGGGTTGCAATGCGCGTATCACGGCTTTGATGTGCGCGGCTTCATCCTGAGTTACTTCCGATATCTTGTTGAGGAGGATGATGTCGCAGAATTCTATCTGTTCTATGATAAGGTTCTCGATATCTTCTTCATCGATATCCTCCTTTTCAAGGTTCTCTCCGCAACCGAATTCGCTTTTCATGCGCAGGGCATCAACCACGGTCACGATGGCGTCAAGTCGCGGACGGATGATGTCGGTGCGTGCAGGATTTATCATCTGTTCCATTGAACAGATGGTCTGTGCAATCGGGGCCGGCTCGCACACACCGCTTGCTTCGATAACGATATAATCGAATCGCGCCGATTCAATCAGATCGGAAATCTGTTTTATAAGGTCGGTGCGGAGTGTGCAGCAAATGCAGCCGTTCTGGAGAGCCACAAGGTCGCCGGAATCATCCTGCCCGACGACACCTCCTTTCTGAATCAGGTCGGCATCGATATTGACTTCTCCTATGTCATTGACGATGACTGCAAAACGTATTCCCCGTTCATTAGTGAGGATATGGTTCAGGAGAGTTGTTTTACCGCTTCCGAGGTATCCCGTAAGCAGTAGCACTGGAATTTCATTATCTGTCATTTCTTGGAAATTTATTGGCAAAAGGGAGGAATCTGATTAGCCGGAAATATAGCATGTCGCGTTCCTCTTGTGTGCGCACGGATTCGAGAAGTTCCCTTACTTTATCCGGTCCGGTTGTATCGTGTGGAAAAAGGTAACACGCAAGTATGCGTGATTCCCTCACTTCGCTGTCAGCCCACAGGGCATCTGCGAGTTCCCCGGAAGGTTCGAGACTGCGCGCTATATCTGCAATCTGCGGAATCTGAAGCCCGAAGATCACTTTATAAGGCATTCCCGCTTTCCGCAACGTGTCGGAAATGACGCCGTTGCGGAAAGTGTAGAAGCTTTTTTTGATGTTTTGGAGTGTCGCTGTCATTTTGCTGAGCAGGATTTTACAGCTTTTTTTGTGAGCGGTGAATAGTCGCGGCTCAGACGAAGCATCTGTTCCACATAATTTTCCGGATATGAAATCTCAATATCCGTTATTTCACCGGCGGCATCCATGACCGGAGTGTAGACCGGGTTTATAAAGCCACGATAGGGAGGGATGTCGAGAGTAGAGAATCTCTGGATCACTTCTTTGTGAAGTTTTGGATCTATCTTGACGGCATATTTCTGAATAATTTCGTTGCCGGCTTTGTAGTCACCCTCGCTCTTGATACGCTGTATTTCAGCAAGAAGGTTACCAATCAATTCACGCATTTTGGCGTAGTCGTTGATCTTGACATAAGTTTTGCCTCCTTTCTTTGCAAGTTCAATTACATCTTTGCCTCCTTTAGCTTTCTTTTTACCGTGTTCGAGCACCCATTTTGCAATCAGCTGACGGTTGCGCATATGGGCCTCCTCAACGTCATTGCCCAATTCGATGCGGTTGAGCTGTGTCATAAGACCGTTCATCATGTATTTATAATACTCAGCCTTATATGCCTCGGGATTGTCAAGGACACCAAGTTCAAGGAGTTTGGGGTCTGCAAGATAGTAGAGGGCGAAGAGATCTGCCCTTGCTTCCTCAAGAGCTGAACCGTTTTCTTTGAGGGCGTCAGGGTCAACACCAGGCATCAGCTGGCCTGAAGCGTGACCGAGGCATTCGTGCAGGTCTGTGTGGAGCATGTCGGTGATATAAAGATAATCGTTCAGAAGCTTGCGTGTAGGCGCGTCAATAACGAACTCCTCATTGAATCCGTTGCCATGCGATGCCATTTCGTAAGCTTCGGTAATGTTCTCTATGGTTACAGACTTCGAGCCGTGAGCCGCGCGGATCCAGTTGGAATTGGGGAGGTTGATGCCGATTGCAGTCGAGGGGAATGCGTCTCCGGCGAGCATGGCTGCCGTGATTGCCTTTGCCGATACACCCTTCACCGTCGGTTTGCGGAACTTGGGATTCACCGGAGAATGGTCCTCGAACCACTGGGCATTGCTTGAAATGGCTTCCGTGCGCTCTGAAGATTTCTTGTTCTTGAAATTTACGTAAGACTCCCATGAACCGGTCATGCCGAGGGGGTCGCCATAACTTTCAATAAAACCGTTGACAAAGTCAACATCTGATTTTGTGTCTTCAGCCCAGAGAATGGAATATTCATCGAAGAGGCGGAGGTCGCCGGTGATGTAATAATCGACAAGCTTCGTGATGTATGCCTTCTGTGCATCATTTTCGGCAACGCCCTTTGCTTTGTCGAGCCAGTAGATGATCTCAGCTATCGCGGGTCCATAGAGACCGTTGACTTTATATTTCTGTTCCTTGATCTTTCCGTTTTCTTTCACCACTCTTGCGTTGAGTCCGTATGAAACGGGAGTAGGGTCGTCAGGCTTCTTCATCTTAGCATAGAACTCTTCGACCTCGGCCTGGGTAACCCCTGGTCCATAGAGATTGTTGGCCGATGTTGCCACAACATCCTGCGTGCCGTCCTGGTTGACGCGTTTCGCCATTACGGCAGGATCGAAGATCACGGGAACCAGTTCTGCCATCATCTGCTCGCGGGTCTGTCCCGGATTCAATGGAAGACAGCAGTTGTGAAGTTTTCCGACGCGCTCTTCGAAGAAAGCCTGTGAGAATTCAGGACGGAATTTATCAGTGGAGTAATGGTGGTGGATTCCGTTGCCGAACCACACTTGTTTCAGATATTTCTCAAAAGCCTTGAAATCTTTTGAATTGCGGTCACCGTCATATTTGGTGTAGATTTTCTCTAACAGCTGACGGAGCTGGAGGTTGTAACGTCCATTCTGATCCCAGATGATGTCCCGTCCCATCTGCGCGGCCTGCGAGAGATAATAGAGCATTTTTTTCTGATCGAGAGTCAGGTTCTTGAATTCCGGTACTTCATAGCGAAGCACCTCGATATCTGCGAAACGGTCAACATGATAGTTGAAATCCTTGTTTTCTACGGCATTCGCGCCGCCTGTGGCCATAGTGGCGATCATTAGTGTCGGAAGAATCTTTTTCATTGTTGTGTCTTTTTAATGGGGGTATAGGGTTATATGGGGCTTAATAGGGTTGTATAGGGAGAGGTTACTCAACGTATAGGACAAGACCTTTGAGGTATTCCCCTTCGGGGTGGGAGATGTCTACCGGATGGTCTGCCGGCTGCGTGAGCTGGTGGAGGATGCGCACCTTACGCCCTGATTTTGCAGCGGCGGTGAATACCGCCATGCGGAACATATCCTTGGTTATCGCCTGTGAGCAAGAGAATGTGAAAAGCACGCCGCCGCTCTTGATTTTTTCAAATGCCCTTGCGTTCAGTTTGCGATAGCCGATAAGGCCGTTCTTGATCGCTCCCCTGTGTTTCGCGAATGCCGGGGGATCAAGGATAATAAGGTCATATTTGTCGCTTTCCATATCTGTAAGGAACTTGAAAGCATCTTCGTCATGTGTCTTGTGACGCTCGTCACCAGGGAAATTAAGGGCGATATTGGCATCCGTCAGGGCTACTGCCTTCGATGACGAGTCTACCGAATCCACGCTCAATGCTCCGCCCCTCATTGCATAGACGGAGAAACCTCCCGTGTAGCAGAACATGTTGAGTACATGTCTTCCTTTGGCGTAATGTTCAAGGAGTTTGCGGTTTTCGCGTTGGTCAACGAAGAAACCGGTTTTCTGCCCTTTGAGCCAGTCGATGTTGAACTGAAGGCCATTCTCCAGGGCGATGTTGCCATCATAGTTCCCGATCAGGTATTCGTTGTCGGGATCGAGATGCGCCTTATATGGGAGGGTGGTGTCGCTCTTGTAGTAGACGTTTCGGATGCGCGCGTCGGGCAGGAGGGTAAGGGCTTCCGCTATTTTGTGTCGGGCGAAGTGCATCCCCGGTGAGTGCGCCTGCATCACGGCGGTGTCGCCATAGATGTCGATCACCAGACCCGGAAGGAAATCTCCCTCGCCATGCACAAGACGGAAACAAGTGTTGTCTTCCCGGATGAGGCCGAGAGTCTGACGTAATGTAAAGGCAGATGCCAGTCTACGGGTGAAAAAATCATCTGAGATGCTTTCCGCCCCGAATTCAAGTATTCTGACAGCGATGCTGCCTATCTGATAATGGCCGGCTCCAAGCACATTCCCTTTGGAGTCAACAACGCAAACCTCGTCCCCCTCTTCAAGCCCGGATGGAAGTGCTGCTATTGCCCCTGAGAACACCCAGGGATGATGGCGGAGGAGTGACTCCTCCTTGCCTGCTCTAAGCTTTATAGTCTTGATATTAATCATTTAACATTCAACATTTAACATTCAACATTCAACATTACTTGAAAAGTCTTACAATATCCATTCCGTTGGCATAAACCAGAAGAAGTATCAGCAGGGTCATGCCTACAATTTGGGCGCGTTCCATGAATTTCTCACTCGGCGGACGGCGGAATATGACTTCATAAATGAGAAACATCACGTGTCCTCCATCGAGAGCCGGAATCGGGAGTATGTTCATGAATGCAAGTGCAACAGACAGGAATGCCGCTATATTCCAGAATGCGATCCAGTCCCATTTCTCGGGGAAAATGGAACCGATCGAACCGAACCCTCCGATGCTATTTGCCCCTTCTTTGGTGAACACCATCTTCATTGACTTTGCATAGGATGTAAGCTTTTCCGTACCCATCTCAATGCCGCGGGGTATTGACTGGAATATATTGTAGCGTATTTCCTTTGTGTTGAAGAATGCAGACGGGTTGATTTCAAGTCCCACCCCCATTTTGGAATTGTCGGAGAGTTTCACGGACTTGACGAGTGTGTCTGTCTTCGCCTCGGCTTTACGCACAATGGTGAAATCCACGGTCTCATTATTGTGGCCCTGTAGAAGATGGAAAAACTCATCAAGAGATGGCGTTGCCACGGAATCTATGGCTATGATCTCATCTCCTGGAATGATGCCGGCTTTTGCTGCCCCCTCGCCAGGCATCACTTGTGTGATTCGCGTTGGCATGCGGTAGGTGAAGAAATTCACCGTGGCCGTGTCGCTTTTCGCTTCGTTGTCGAGTGCGAAAATGAATTTGTCAGGAATTGTTATGTTTACGGTGTCCCTGCCATCGCGAAGCACGGTAACTTTTTTTGCCTGAATCATCTTAAGTCTGGCTTCAACAGGATTCTCAAGTTTTTCTCCATCGGCTGTGAGCGGGATGTCACCGTTTTGGAAACCGATCTTCCGCGCCTCTCCCGAATATGTGAACCCCATTTTTGCATCCTGCACGGGCACATATTTCTCCCCTGTGGCATAAACAAGACCTGCATATATGATTATCGCAAGCAGGAAGTTGAAAAGCACGCCGGCTATCATTATAAGAAGTCGCTGCCAGGCAGGTTTTGATCGGAACTCCCACTTTTGAGCCGGCTTTTTCATCTGTTCGGTATCCATCGATTCATCGATCATGCCGGCAATCTTGCAGTATCCGCCAAGTGGAAGCCAGCCGATTCCATATTCTGTGTCTCCCCAGAACGAAGATTTTTTATTTTCCGGCTTACCGGAACGTTTAAGTTCTTTTGTCTTTCCGAGTCCTCCGTAATATTTTTTAGGTTTCCACTTGAAAAGTTCGATCCAAGGGTCGAAAAATATATAGAACTTTTCTACTTTCACCCCAAAAAGACGGGCGAAGAAGAAATGACCGAATTCGTGAATTATCACAAGGATCGCAAATGCGAGAATGAGTTGTGCGGCCTTTATGAGAAATATATCCATTCCTATTAATGTGTAATGTTAAATGTTTAATGTTTAATTAGTGATTTTGCGCGGGAGCGTGCTTCTGTGTTTGTGGCTACAAGGTCTTCGAGGGTGACAGAGGATATGAAAGGCGTTTCTTTCATCACTTTTTCAACCAGTCGGGGAATGTCCATGAACCTGATCTTCCGGTTGAGGAAAGCGGCTACCGCCACTTCGTTTGCCGCGTTGAGGATGCAAGGCATGTTGCCTCCTGCGGCTATTGCCTCGAATGCAAAACTAAGGAGTGGAAACCGATTCATGTCCGGTGCTTCGAATGTCAGGTTGGAATATTGTGAAAGTTTGAGAGGCTCGCGGACACTCGTGATGCGTTCCGGATAGCTAAGGGCGTAACGGATCGGAATGTGCATGTCCGGTACGCCAAGCTGAGCTTTTATTGAACCGTCGATATATTCCACCATGGAATGTACTATCGACTGAGGATGGACTGCAATCTCGATTTTCTCAGGAGGACAGTCAAATAGCCAGCGCGCTTCAATCATCTCAAAACCTTTGTTCATCATTGAGGCAGAATCGATAGTCACCTTTGCCCCCATATTCCAATTGGGATGACGCAGCGCGTCATCCACGGTGACCTGCTCCAGTTCGGCAAGTGTTTTTGTGCGGAATGGGCCGCCGCTTGCTGTAAGGATGATTTTCGCGACATTTTTACGGTCTTCCCCTACAAGGCACTGGAAGATTGCGGAGTGTTCGCTGTCTACGGGAATTATGCGTGCTCCCGATTTTTTCAGCAGCGAGGTTATAATCTCCCCGGCCACTACGAGAGTCTCCTTGTTGGCAAGGGCTATTGTCTTGTTTGCCTCGATGGCTTTGACAGTGGGTATAAGACCGCTGTAGCCAACCATTGCCGTGACCACTGTGTCAACCTCCGGGATTGCAGTTGCCTCAGCTATGGCGTTATCTCCGGCTTCAACCTTCACCGGAACATCCGCCAGCGCCTCCTTCAGTTGGGGAAGAAACTCTTCGCGGGCGATCACCACCTTGTCCGGCATGAACTTGCGGGCCTGGGCTGCAAGGAGTTCCCAATTACGGGCAGCTGTCAGCACTGATGCCCGGAATCGTTCCGGATGCTCATCGATGATGTCGAGCGTCTGCGTGCCGATAGATCCTGTGGATCCAAGAATTGCGATGTTTTTTATATTATTCATTTTTTCTACAACCTATTATTGATGTGCCGGTTCTAATACTTACCTCGCGGAGCCTCGAACGGGGCATCCTTCACTATCGTGGATTCCGGATTTCCAATATATTCATAGGGAATCAGAGGCAAACCGTTATGCCACATCATCACTTCAACGTATCTTCTTCCTTTGCTGTCGGGATTGGGTCCTAAGGCAAGCATCTGTCCGGCAAGAACGGCATCGCCGGCAGAAACCATCGGCGACCCGAGTCTTGCAATGCGCGTTACAAATCCTTTGGCATGCTGGACAATCACAACGTATCCCCCTTCCGCCGCAGAATAATATGAAGCGAGAATGGAGCCGTCGGCAACGCATTTCACTGATTCATCCGGCGGCATGACAACGTTCCCTTTCTCTTCAGTGCGTGACGACGCGCTGAAAATGCCGCCGTCGCTGAGCGGGGAGAACATCATCCCATCGGCAGCGAGGGGTGCGAGCACAGAAATATTAAACCGCTCCCTCTCCTCCATGGCATTTACAAATTTACGCTCAAGCGGAGAAGGGGGCAGAAGTGAATCAGGCGACATCTCGCGGAGGTTGGCCGTCATCACCAATGAATCTGCCGTGGGAGTGCGGTCAGTGTCGAATGCCTTCAATATATTGTCGAGATAATTCTGGTTCTGTGCATATGCCCCGAAGATGGAGTCGAGACGCAGGATATTGTCTTCCGTGGCCGACCGTTCGGATTGTTTCATGTATCCCGGCAGAAGGGTACGGAGCGGTGTCACCATCACTATCGCGCCCGATATCATGACGAGTATGATTAATGCCGCCCCTACCGCAGTCCAAAGCGACAGCGGCGAGAGCGTGATGTCCGCAAGGTCTTCGAGTCTTGACTCATCTTCGATGCGGATGCGGTATTTTGGATGGCGCTTCATTTCGTATCGCGAATTTAATGAAAATAAGTGATATGATAAGGGATTGAGGGGATTTTTTGCATTTCACATGTTAAAATTTGTCGCTGGGAGCAAACAAAAAATTTCCTTGTAGTGTTAGATAGATAAAAATTGCAAAAAACAATTTAGAAAGTTTTAAAAGTTACTTATCTTAAATTAATATTTTATGAAAACAAGAAATCTTTACTACGCGATCGCGCTTTGCGCCGGAACAGCAGCTTTCTGCCTTCCCGCGAACGCACAGGATGTTTTCGTAGATGAGGCTACTACGGTAACTGAATTCACATGCGACAACACCACACGCTACTTCTCCAATTGGCGTAACAATTGGTTTATCGAAGTAGAGGCCGGTATCAACCAGCCGTTCGTAGAACGAGGTAATGCCAAGACTCCCGGAGACAATGTAAGCCGTCATAAAATGACTCTTACCTATGGAGTAGGTTTCGGTCGCTGGGTGTCTCCTTACATCGGATTCCGTATCAAGGCTTTAGGCGGCGCATTGCACTGGGATAACCCCATGCAGCCGGATATCAACAATGGCTGGGCCCGCGCAAAACATGTTAACCTTCAGGCCGAGTTCATGTGGGATATGTTCAACTCCCTTGGCGGAGTTAATGACAACCGCGTATTCTCTATCATTCCTTTCGTAGGTCTGGGCGGCGATGCCACATGGGACTTCCGTAATGCCCAGGGCGGAGAACCGGCAGGAACTAACGTCTACAACCGTCACAACAAGCCAAAGAGTGTGGCATGGTCGCTTCCTGTATCGGCAGGTTTGCAGTTCCGTTTCCGTCTTTGTGAATATGTTGACTTCTTCGCTGAGGCACGTGCATCTTTCTACGCCGACACTTGGAACAACAGTGTTCACGGCAACTCAATCGATGCCAATGTAGCAGTTCTCGGCGGTTTCAACTTCAATATTGGCGGCCGCAGCTTCGGTTCTTACAACCAGTGCGCATATGTGTCTCAGATTGCAGCCCTCAACGGTCAGGTGAATGACCTCCGTGCCCAGCTTCTCGCATGCGGAGAAGAGGTGGCAGCCCTTCAGGCTCAGCTTCCTTGTCCCGAACCCGTGCAGAAAGACTGTGTGAACGCACCTCTTATGACAACCGTCCGCTTCACCATCAATTCAGACAAGATCACGCCCGAAGAGGAAGTGAATGTCTACAACATGGCAGAATGGCTTAAGGCTAATCCTGATGAGAAGGTAGTTGTCTGCGGTTATGCGGATAAAGACACCGGTACTTCCGAATATAATATGGCCCTTTCTGAGAAACGTGCCAATGCTGTTGCCGACGCTCTTGTAAACACTTACGGAATCAGCCGCGACCGTCTGACAATCAAATATGACGGCTCTGACAGTCAGCCTTACAAGACAAACGACTGGAACCGTATCGTGATCTTCACTCAGAAGTAACACATAGACTTAAAAAGTAAAGATAAATAATATAATTCTTCGTAACGATGAGGAGCCCCGGCGGAAAGCGGGGCTCTTTTTTATGGTTGCAAAACATAAAAAATTACTTCAGATTTATTTTGTGGAGTTAAATAAAGTTTGTAAGTTTGCAATGTTGATGTATTCGGAGGCTTTAGGCATTAGGCTTTAGATCTTTTGCCTGCTGAATTAAACATTCAACATTTAACATTACACATTTAACATTAACTTAAATCTAACCATAAGTCTAAAAAGATTATCATGAACATTAATGAAATCATGGCCAACCTTGAGGCCAAACATCCCGGTGAAAAGGAATATCTTCAAGCCGTAAGGGAAGTGCTTATCTCTGTAGAAGATGTTTACAATCAGCATCCCGAATTCGAGAAAGCAAAGATTATCGAGAGAATGGTCGAACCGGACCGTATCTTCACATTCCGTGTATCTTGGGTTGACGACAAGGGTGAGGTTCAGAACAACATCGGTTATCGCGTTCAGTTCAACAACGCTATCGGCCCGTACAAGGGAGGTATCCGTTTCCACGCTTCAGTAAACCTTTCAATTCTCAAATTCCTCGGTTTCGAACAGACATTCAAAAACGCCCTTACAACTCTTCCGATGGGTGGAGGCAAGGGAGGTTCCGATTTCAGCCCCCGGGGCAAGAGCGATGCGGAGATCATGCGTTTCTGCCAGGCGTTTATTCTTGAACTCTGGCGCAACCTCGGCCCCGACCGCGACGTGCCCGCCGGTGATATAGGTGTAGGAGGCCGCGAAGTTGGTTATATGTATGGCATGTATAAGAAACTCGCCCGCGAGAATACAGGAACATTCACAGGTAAGGGCCTTTCGTTCGGCGGCAGCCGTATCCGTCCGGAAGCAACCGGTTTCGGTGCGCTCTATTATACTCAGGCTATGCTCGCTGACCTCGGTCAGGACATCAAAGGCAAGACCATCGCTATCTCCGGCTTCGGTAACGTGGCATGGGGCGCCGCTACAAAAGCTACCGAACTCGGTGGTAAAGTAGTTACTATCTCCGGTCCTGACGGCTACATCTATGATCCTGCAGGTCTCGATGCCGAGAAGATTGATTATATGCTCGAACTTCGTGCATCGGGTAACGACATCGTCGCTCCGTATGCCGACAAGTTCCCCGGCTCTACATTCTATGCCGGCAAGAAACCTTGGGAGCAGAAAGTGGATATCGCTCTTCCGTGCGCAACTCAGAACGAGCTTAACGGTGAGGATGCAAAACAGCTTGTTGCCAACAATGTAACACTTGTTGCCGAGGTTTCCAACATGGGTTGCACCCCGGAGGCTATCGACACATTCATCGAGAACAGGATTCCTTACGGCCCCGGCAAGGCAGTGAATGCCGGTGGTGTGGCAACATCCGGTCTTGAGATGACTCAGGATGCCGAGCACCTGCAGTGGAGTGCAGAGAAAGTTGACGAAATGCTTCATCAGATCATGCATGACATCCACGAGGCATGTGTTGAGCACGGCAAGCAACCCGACGGTTACATCAACTACATGAAGGGTGCCAACATTGCCGGCTTCCTCAAGGTTGCCGATGCCATGATGGCTCAGGGAATTATCTAATCAACCCTATCAATACAACTAACTGCAATTTTAGGCGGGGAGTCAAAATCTTGGATTTTGACTCCCCGCTACTGTATTGAACTTTGAAGGGGTGATGATGTTTAAAGAATAGATTGCAAAATATAAAGATTATGACGCTGTATAAGTTGAAAAGAGCATATGAACCGGCATCTGAAGAAGACGGATTCCGAGTGTATATAGACCGTTTATGGCCGCGGGGGTTGTCGCATGAAACTTTCCATTATGATTTATGGGATAAGGATATTGCGCCTTCCGCAGAATTGAGGGAATGGTTTCATGCCGACCCCGAAAACCGATGGCCTGAGTTTGAAAAACGATATAAGCAGGAATTGGCTGACAATCCTTCATTTACCGCATTAAAGCAGCTTTTATCTCAAAAGAAGGTGGTGACTCTCCTGTATTCCTCCCATGACGAGCAACACAACAATGCAGTTGTCGTCTACGACCTCCTGCACGATTGACCCTATCCATCCGGTCTACTCTTTTCTTTAAACTTTCAAGTGCTTAACGTCCATTGCTTTATGCCGATGCTGTATATTGTATTGAAGGAAGGGAGGGAGTTTGCGGGTTGCCGATGTCTTTGTGGTGATTGTGTCGCCGTGGAAAAGACACAAAAACATCCGCAATCCCTTGCAGATGCTTTTCTAAATTATAAGGAGCTGTATCTATTTCAGGTTGATGTAGTGCTTGAGGGCATCGACATATTCTTCAAAGGCTCTGCGTCCTTGTTCGGTTATCTGGCATACAGTGCGTGTCTTCTTGCCGACAAATCCTTTCTCAACCTTTATGTATCCGGCGGCAGAAAGCTTGTCGAGCTGCACGCT
Source organism: uncultured Muribaculaceae bacterium (assembly GCA_910584055.1). Lineage (GTDB taxonomy): Bacteria > Bacteroidota > Bacteroidia > Bacteroidales > Muribaculaceae > Lepagella. Next base: position 71,475 of record CAJTZS010000018.1, read on the forward strand.
GAGGTTGCCTGCTGTCGATTCGGTTTTCTCTCGAAGATAGACAAAATCGGCTTCTTCTACACTCATCAGAATCGACATCACGGCAAGCCTCAACTGTGAATGCAGCAATGGATTCAGTTCTTTCATAGCTTGGTGGCATTAAGTTTTTTACGAATTATAAAAGCCGGGACTATGAACATCAGCATAAAACACAGCATGTAGAGCGGAAGAACCCAGACAATCAGTAGTGGAATCATGCATAGGTTGAGGGCTACTACGGTGAAACCGGCAATAACCGAGAACAATCCTCCGAATACGTATGAATTTTCTTTTAACACGATGCCTTGCATGGCAGCTCCGAATCCGACAACTATGAAAGCGTAATAGAACATTGCGAGCCACGCAGCAGGATATCCAAGCAGATTGAATATTAGGCATACGACAGTGAGGGCAATAGCAATGAAGCCGACAGTCTTCCATATCCCATCGCTTATAGTATCTATTGCTGTCTTGACACCTTTTACAATTCCCGACTTCTTTGCCATTATAAGATTGACAGGTATCCCGATTACGGGAATGGCAAACCATACGAGGTTGATCCATGGCGAATAGCGGATGAGCGTTCCGGCAAGCACGATAGCCGCAGTAATGATTGTGAGCAGTGCCCACATCAAGGAGATGCGTAGATCGGGCATTGCCACGCGCTGTTTTGATGACTCAATCATCTCTGCGATGAGTGCCACGCTTTCTTGGGGAGTAAGTTTTTTGTCTTCCATAATGAGAAATTTTTTAAATTGGTTTATAATATAAACTATATTTTGAAAAAGAAAAGAGCAAACCCGCGCGATGTAGCTCCTTGTCCAATTCTGATGCAAAGATAAAGCGGTTTATAATATAAACCAAATTTTTATCAAAAAAAATCGAAAAATTATTTCCTTTAGCGGTAAGTGATCAAATTAAACCGATAATAGGAGCCTGTTTAAAAATAACTGAGGTATCTCCGCCTGCTGCCGTTGCGAGCAACAGCAGCTCCCCATCCGGCTATGTTGATTTTGAGCAGGAGGGACAGGTGCCGGTGATGATGTAGGTGGCGGTGGCGGGGATGAAGCCGGCGGGGAGGCTAACCTCCGGGATAGGGGAGGATGGGAGGCAATATGTTTTTCCACAGTGAGTGCAGCGGAAATGTACGTGCAGGTCTTCATGGGCATGACCCGCGACACCGTCATGTGCATGCGGATTCCGACATATTTCGTATTTGGCGGATCCACTTCCGTCATCGATTACATGCAGAAGCCCTTTCTCCGTAAATAATGCAAGTGCCCTCGTTATCGATGAGCGGTCAACGGTGTCGAGACTTGTCTCTATGTCAAGCGCGGATATCGGATGTGTGGAATTGTCGAGGATAGACAATATCAGGTTGCGTACGGCCGTGGGACGCACGCCATGGGATTTCATCTTATTTTCAAGAGATATGTCCATCTATACTATCAACGTCAAATATACGGTTTTATTTGCGGAGGCGGAGGAGGGTCCAAAGGATTGTCAGGAGGGTGACGCCGGTGTCGGCGAATACGGCTGCCCAGAGAGAGGCGATACCGAATGCCCCGAGGGTCATGACCAACGCCTTGACACCAATGGCGAAAGAGACATTTTCGATGACTACCCGTCTCACTTTTCTTGCGAGCGTAATCGCTTCCGGCAATTTCTCCAGATTGTCACCGGCGATCACCACATCGCTGCTCTGCATTGCGATATCTGTTCCCAAAGTACCCATCGCCACGCCTACATTGGCGGCGGCTATCGCCGGAGCGTCATTTATGCCGTCCCCGACAAACGCTACTTTATGTCCTTGCTGAACCAGTACGGAAATCATATGTTTCTTATCGGCAGGGAGGAGCGAGGGATGGAAAGAGTCGGCACCGATCTCTTTTGCAACACGTTCCACAGCTTTCTCCCGGTCGCCTGATAATATTTCAACTGATTTTATTCCGAGATTATGAAGACGGCGCACTGCATCGGCGGCCTCTGGTTTGACGGTGTCGAGAAGATAGATTGAGCCGATGTATTTGCCGTCAAATGCCACGCATATTTCCGTTGCATCTGAATTGCTGTCCGGCACTTCAATGTTAAGGCGTTGCATGAGAGTGCGTGACCCTGCTGCTGACTCCTTTCCTCCGATTATGCCGGTGAGCCCATGGGAAACGGTTTTTACTTCCGACGCTTCCGGCTCTTTTAGTCCATCAGCTTTCGCCTGGGCAATTATTGCCTCAGCGAGGGGATGATTGGATTCTGCGTCAAGGGCTGCGGCAATGGCGAGTACTTGGTTTCGGTCAATACCTTTCGCTGGCGCGATGGATGCGATATGGAATTTTCCAGTTGTGAGTGTGCCCGTCTTGTCAAACACAACAGTGTCCACATCCCTCATTCCGTCAACATATTTTGAACCCTTGAAGAGGAGACCGCGACGCGAAGCATTTCCCAACGACGCGAAATAGCTCAACGGAATGCTGACCACGAGTGCGCAAGGGCATGAGCATACGAGGAAAACAAGCGATCGCCGCAGCCATTTCATCCATTCGAAAGGCTCTCCCGACACGGCATTGAAAATCCATGGAACAAAGAAAACCAGGAGGGCAAGTATGAAGACCGCCGGCGTGTACCATTTCGTGATCCGGCGGAGAAGGTTTTCTGTCGGCGATTTCGAGGACTGGGCATCCTCTATCATTTTCATTATCCTGCTCATCGAAGAATCTGAAAATGCCCGCAAAGTCCGGGCTTCGATCGCCTGATCCACCGGTATCATCCCCGAAGACAGCTCTTCACCCGGTTTATAAGCGCGAGGCACGGATTCTCCCGTGATTGCGGATGTGTCAAATTCTACATCGTGATTTCCTAAAAGCGTAGCGTCTATTGCCAGCCTTTCACCCGGTTTCACCACCAAAACCGTTCCCGGCTTGAGATCTTCTGGATTGACCTTGCGGAGCTTGCCGTTTTCCTTCACTGTTGCTTCATCGGGTAATTTGCCAAGGAGAGCCTTTATGCGATGCTTCACATCGTCTGATGCCTTGTCTTCCAGCTTCTCTCCAAATGAATAGAAAAGAAGCACTGCCACACCTTCCGGGTATTCCCCTATGACGAATGCCCCTGCGGCAGCGGCGACCATCAGCGTGAATTCATTCATCACACTTCCTTTGAACCACGATTCCACCATCTCTTTTACAATAGGCAACCCCACGGGAATGATGGCTACGAGATAAAGGACTATGACGGCAACATCAAGGCTTATGCCGCAATTCTCGCACACCCGGCTCAGGATGCCGGTGTGTTCCAGGATAAGGGTGATGACGAGGAGGAGGGCGGAGAAAATTTCCACCCTGAATGTTGAATGACGGTTATGGCAATGTTTACACATAACGCAAAATTACAACAAAAATAATGCACATAGTGTGCAAAATCAGTTCCTTGGCGATAGCGACAATCTTGCGAATATCACCGGTTGTCCGGTCTTGTGGGATACCAATGAATAAGATGAATCGGAGTCTGAAGAATTATGACGCAGGATGCTCACCGTGTCGCCGAAACTTCCTTCATGAAGAAACGACAGTTCAAGGCGTTTGACGAAATTCCTGTCGAAATCCTCCAATGAATACTGGTTGAGGAGTATTGTGATATATCTCACTGTGTTGACATGTCGATAAAAATCGATGTCGTTATATTTGAATGTATACTCAGTGTCGGGGGCATTTGCCTTGAGTGCACGGCCTGGGATATTTTCCTGAGCTGTTTCAAAAGGAAGGATTTCTACATGTTTTGCCTGAGGAGCGATCGGACAATCCTTGTCGGTAACCGCCTCTTGCGGCAATGACAGATGGGAGAGGCCGAAATTGTCGTGAGTGCGCATATCCAGCACCATCCATACGGATCTTGCATATCCTACCGCATTCCCCTCTTCATCCTCAATAGAGAAATCGCGGGTTGAGAAATGTCGGTTCCAGTTTTCCACCCAGGTATTGATTGTATATGAAGTGTTGCAGGCGGGATAGCGTGTCATTTCAAGGGTGAGGCGCGACAGAACCCATCCCGCTCCGAGATGAGCCATGGCCGGATTGCCGATTCCGAGTGCATTGGCATGAGCGGTGGCGATTTCAATTATATTGCTGACAAGAACATTGACGGCGAGTTCACCTTCCGGATTGGACTCGTTTGCAGAGTTGAAGAAAGTCTGAGTGTGGGTCATTTTTGTATAGGGTGAAATAGGGTGAAATAGGGTGAAATAGGGCGGGATGGGGAGGAATAGGGCTTATGACGTGGGGGAGACACCGGCGATTGAGAGGATTTCCGAGGGATCGGAGACGATGTTGTCGGCGTAGGCTCCTCGGAGCTCCGACACCGGGCGGAAGCCCCAGGTCACACCGACGGAATCCACGCAGGCACGTCGTGCCGTTTCCATATCTACGGCAGAATCACCGACATAAAGTACATCTGTTTTTGGTGTGGGGTATTTGTTGAGTATCGCGAATACAATCGAAGGGTCCGGCTTTACCGGACGGTCTTCTGTCTGCCCCATGATCGCAACGAACGGTATGTCAGGAAAGAAATGAGGTATGATCCTGTCTACGGCAGCCTGATATTTATTGGATGCCACGGCTATTGCCACGCCATTCTCATGGAGTGTGGTAAGAAGTTCCGGAATGCCGGGATATGGAGACGTGTGATCGGTGGAGTGCTCATCGTAATATTCGCGGAAGAGTTCCAGCAGACGGTCGAGCGTTGCCGCGTCGGCATCCGGTTCCGCACGTTCTATCAGCTTGCGCACACCGTTCCCGACCATATAATTATATGTAGCGAGGGCGTGTTCGGAATATCCCATTGTCCGCAAGGCATAGTTGCATGCATCTCCGAGGTCTGCAATCGTGTTGAGAAGAGTGCCGTCAAGGTCAAATATCACTAATTTTTTCATAATCAGAACGGATATCCGATAGAGAAATGGAAAGAATGGTCACGGTGCCAGTTGGGATGAACCAAAGGCCATGGTTCTTGCCCCATTGCAGGATTGTGCGCTTTCATGCCCATATCGAATCGGAGTAAGAAATAATTGAAATCAAGGCGCAGGCCTATACCATAGGCTGCGGCTATCTCTTTATAAAACGAATTAAACTTAAACATTCCTCCCGGTTGGTTGGGATAATTATGGATTGTCCAGATATTTCCGGCATCTGCGAATACGGCGCCCTCAAGTATCCAGAACAGTTTCGCCCTGTATTCAACGCTAAGGTCAATACGGATATCGCCACACTGGTTGATGAAGTCGCTCACAGAATTTGTGCCCGGAAAGCGTCCCGGACCGAGAGTGCGCACATCCCATCCCCTCACGCCGTTCGCGCCTCCGCCATAAAACCTTTTCTCAAACGGGAGTACCGCCGAATTTCCATATGGCACACCTACGCCAAGCCCGAAATGGCAGGCCAGGGAATTGCGCGGATCAAAGATATGAAGGTAGGAAAAATCCCCGTCTATCTTTGCATATTGTGAATAATGGATTCCAAACACCTTATATGGCTGAGAATGGAAATCGGAACGGTGGTTGAAGATACTGCTCAGCGCAAACAGGAAGTTGCCCGCAACCTCCGCGTTTACGCGGACAGTGTAAATATCGCTCTGCAAGGATCGCGACCAAGGTGTCTGCTGCCGCTTGTTGGTGTGGTAGAAGCTATAGCCGAGGCGCATTATGAAATGGTCCTCGTAGCTGTAGCGCAGAAGGGGATTGTCGGGCGCTATCTCATTAAGGAAGTCGTTGGTGCTTTCCGGAAGATAGACATAGTTGATATCGATCGGAGTGAATGTATGTCTGTTGCGGTTGAAACGTTCGGACCATTTATAGCTCCATCCTGCCGTAGAAATAATGCGCGTGTACTCCGGACGTTCCTGATAATTCATCGAAACGTTGAATTCCGTGGTCGCCTTTATACGCCGCTTGAAACTTTCCTTAAGTAGGGGAGCCTTGAATTTGGGGAAATTTATACCCACTTCCGCTCCAAGTTCAAGGTATCGGTCATGGATGAGTCCGCCGAGGTTTCCACTAAGCGATTCGTATGCTCCGCGCAGTTTGGCGGTAAGTGTTTCTGAGCCTTTTGCCAGATTGCGGTGGGAATAACTGATACCGGCAGCCACGCCTAAATCGCCTTCGGAATTTGTGCCCTCCAGTTCGGCGGAGAAACTCTGACTCTTCCCTGGAGTCAGGAGGATGTAGGCATCAAGAAGACCGAAATCTCCGAGAGAGCCTGCGGGAGCAAACCGAATGTTTATGAATTTTAATATTGTGAGTCTTCCGAGGGCGGAATATGTATTGTTTACATCGCGCAGGCTGTACGTCTCCCCGCTTCGGATGAAGCAATTATCGTATAGCACGCTCGGACGCAGGTAACGCTTTGCTCCGTATAATATGGTTATATCCTTATAGTTTACTGTGTCCGCAGCCTGATAATGGCGGTAATCCTCGGTCACTCCAGGATCATAGTCCATTATGTAATACACATTCTTTACGATATACTCTTTGTGGGTGTCGATCAGATAATTCGGTGAATCGGAAGGGTAGGCGGGTTTTACCCTCATTGTCAGGTCCACGTCATGCGATCCCTCGGTAGTGTCAGCGTTGAAAGTGATGAATTCCTTCCCGAATGCATAATACCCATGGTTGCGCAGGCGAGTTGTGAGGAGGTCCCGTTGGGTTTCAAGCAACGAGATGTCGAGAGGGTCGCCGGGTCGCACCGTAAAATGCAAAGAGTCTTGCATTATGAGTTGCCTTAGGGTATCGTTCGGAAACTCATAGTTCACCGAACGTATCATATGCGGTTTTCCCGCCGTCAAGTCATACTCCACTTTCATTTTGCGCTTCTTGCGGTTGGCGGTAGTATCAATGGATACCGAAGCTCCGAGGAATCCGGCATTCACCATCGCCTTACGTAGCTGTTCAGCATCTGAAAGGGATGCGGTTGAATCAAAAATCACGGGAGCTTCCCCAAGTTTGCGCACCCATCTGTTCCACCATTTTGTAGAGTCGTTTCCACTCATATTGTATATTCCGAGACGGAATTTGGCAGACCATAGCATCTTGTGGTTCGGCTGCATGCGCACATACGTCATAAGTTGCTGCTCGTTCAGGCGTCCTGTGGAATCGTTGAGGTTTATTTTCACGTCGTCGAGAAGATATTTCCCTTCCGGCACATGGCGTGCCGATGAACATCCCGACAGCAATGCAACCGACAGCAGAATTGCCGACAGCAGCATGAGAGGATATTTTAAGGAAACTCTGATCATGTCTTTTAGTTCTTCTCCTTTTTACCAAACTCAGGATCTATTTTAACGCCGAGACACACTGCAAACGTTGCGGCGCAGCAGAGCATCACCCACCAGAAGAAATTGACATATCCCTGCGGGCCGTCGGCATCAAAAATGTGATATTGTGCGAAGGTGTCGTGAAGCCATCCCGCCGCCATTCCGGGCAGCATCATCCCTAACGCCATGAAGGCGGTGCAGAATGCATAATGGGATGTTTTGCTTTCCCCTCGGCTGAAATATATCAGGTAAAGCATGAATGCCGTGAATCCGAAACCATAGCCGAATTGCTCTATGAATATGGCAGTGCAGATTATGGCAAAGTTTTCAGGTTGCCACATTGCCAGCCCGCAATAGAAAAAGCAGGGGAGGGTCAGGGAAAGGGCCATTGGCCACAGCCATTTTTTTAATCCTTTCCGAGAGATTGCGATGCCTCCGAGTATTCCACCTGCAAGCAACGCCACGACTCCCACCGTGCCGTTTACAAAACCGACTTCGGATGTGGTCAATGCCAATCCACCTGCTTCGCGTGGCGACACGAGGAAAGGTTGAACGAGTTTCAGGCACATAGCCTCCGGCAGTCTGTATAGAAGCATGAAAAGAAGGGCGGAAACAATGTGGGGCTTTTCAAAGAATGTAACGAAAGTTCTACCGAAATCTTTTAGAATTGTTTTGGGAGTGACGCCGGGTATCGGTTTGTCGCCGACCGGTCTCGGCATGAACCGCGTGTGATACAATGCGATGAGTAGAAACGCGAGTCCGAGAAGAAGGAACACACGGGACCAAGCTGTAGCTACCGATTCGCAATGCATTTCCAGATATCCGGCGAGCATGACGAGTCCGCCTTGTCCGATAACAGAGGCTATACGGTAGAACGTGGAACGCACCCCGACGAACGCCGCCTGGTCATGAGCCGGCAGCTCTATCATATAATATCCGTCAGCCGCGATATCATGCGTGGCGGAAAAGAAAGCTGTCAGCCAGAAGAAAATCAATGTTGAAGTGAAGAAAAACGATGTGGGAAGAAGCAGGCCGATGGCGGCTAACGAGAATGCCATAAAAAACTGCATTGCAATCGTCCATGCGCGTTTGGTCTTTATGAGGTCCACAAACGGACTCCAGAAAGGCTTGATTACCCACGGGAGATACAGCCATCCGGTGAAGAATGCCATCTCCGCCAATCCTATCCCCAGGTTATGATACATCAGCACTGTCAGCGTGTTGACAGCGAAATATGGGAGTCCCTCGGCTATATATGTGGTCGGTATCCATAGCCAAGGAGATCTTTTTGGGGGTATTTCGTTAGAGGAATATGTCATCCGGCAGGTAGAAGTTATCTGTTATTTCTTTGGGCAATTCTCCGGCGAAAGCAGTCTCGGCATATACACGGGATGCAATTTCCGGGGTCAGTCTTGTGAAATCCTCCTTTCGCGGAACTATGATAATGCCCGCCATGTCCACGGCACCCGGACTGATTACGAACCGTTCTCCCTCCGGAAGGGAGTAAAGGGAGGGACGGTGTGCCCGGCGCGGCACTATTACAATCCGTAAAAATCCCTTCTCTGAAATCCAGAAAAACGCGTTCAGCAGTCCCGGGTCTGTCTGTCCGCTGAGTGAATCCATGCCGAATGAAGTCACGGCTCTTGAGAGATTGATCAAACCCGGAATTCCGGGACCTATTACCGCGCTCATGAAGCTGAACGGCAGTTTCAAACCATATTCGGAGCTTTTCATCCATCCCCCTCTTTCGATGGGGTGGTTTCGTTCCACGAATCTTACAATCGGCAATTCGGATTTCAGCATTGCCTGACAATGAAGGTGATCGGGAGCGGAAGCCCCGGCCTTTGCACCGTTATAGAAAAAAACGAGGGATGGAGCCTTTTCTGCCATGAAAGCCATATCCGCCGGTATCTTTTCTTGCGGAGTATGTTTTTTTGCTGCTATGGTGAAATGCACAGGTAATATCGGGTAAGGATTCACGAGTAGTTCCCAGTCGGGAGTTGGCCATATTCCGGTCCGCTGTTCCTTCGGCCGGTTCTCCCGGCAGAGGAAACAAGGACGCTTCGCCACCGATTCCTTATCTACGGCAGCACCGGTGGAGTGGATGCGGGCAGGGTTCAGTTGGGCGATGACTGGGAAGTCCCCCAGCATGAAACTCTTACGCTCCACTTCCATAAGGCGGTCGAAGTTCCGTTTGGCTTCCGGCCAAGATAACAATTGCTCTTCAATCAGGTCGTTCAGGTATTCTGTCGATAGTGTCTGCATCGTAATTCTATTTAAGAGCTTGTTTAAAAATAAATGTGAAATTTGGGGCGGCTATCTTCCGAATA
>CAJTZS010000019.1 GCA_910584055.1 uncultured Muribaculaceae bacterium
GGCTTGGCGACAGATGCAGCTTAGCCTATAATCAAATTTTTAACGAACTATTGTAAATTAGGTTTTAAGTGAAAAGGAATATGATCAATATACATATGCTTGCCAATTTCTTCCGTAAAAGGGGGGTGCTGATGATAATGCATGTCATCATCCTGATCCTTTCAGGATTTCTTATATGGATGATATCTGTCGATACGTTCAATGACGAGACTTTCTATGAAGGTCCTAAATTCCAGAAGTATCAGTTTTGGATATGTTTGGTCTTCCTGTTTGATTTCTTCCTTGAGATGGCCTTGTCGGATAGGAAATGGCATTATGTGTGGACACACCTTATCTTCTTTTTAGTTTCCATTCCCTATCAGGCGTTGATATATCATTACGGATGGCATATGTCGAAGGAAGTATCCTATATTGTGCGTTATATACCCTTGATCCGTGGCGGCTATGCAATGGCTATCGTTGTGAGCTGGTTTACCTATAACAGGGCTACCGGTCTTTTCTTTACGTATATTATCACGTTGTTTTCGACAGTGTATTTTGCAAGTCTGATATTCTATCAGTTTGAGTTTGGTGTGAATCCCCTTGTAAAGGCGTATAAAGACGCTCTCTGGTGGGCTACGATGGATGTCACTACGGTAGGATGCAACATCATAGCTGTCACCACTGTGGGACGCGTGCTGTCGGTTATGCTTGCGGCGTTGGGCATGATGATGTTCCCGATCTTCACCGTGTATGTCACTAATCTGATTACGCAGCGCAATAAAGAGGCCGGCACGCATAATGATGAGCTTTCACTCATCAAGGCGTACCGGCAATTTGTCAAAAACCACCCGGATCAGGCCGTTACACTGCGCAATGAGACCTCGGGTCCGGATAGCGGGCAGACCGGTCAATAATATGCTATCGTTCTGGTCTCGGTAGCTTCGAAAGCTTCCTTTTGCGGACGGCCATAATCTCCGTCTTCATTCATGGATTGTGTTGACGCTTCCCCCTTGATGACCCTCTTTGTCCAGTTGTTTTCCCTGTCGAAGTCTAAGTAGGTTATGGAGAACGTAACTTTCCATATTTCTTCGGGACCCTCCGATTCGTATTTACCGGCTATAGGATTTCCTGCAATATCGAAATTTGTGAGTTCAAGTTCGAAAGTTGTTCCGTCACTTTCGCGGCATTTCGTTTCGTTGATAAAGCCATCGGGATTACAGGCGGTTTCATTGTCGGTCAGATCGGTAAATTTAGTTGTCAGTTCTCCCTGCTCATTGAAAGTAAGCGGACCGGCAAGACATGTCACAAAGGAAGAATAGTCCTTTGTCTTTACGGACTTGACTTTGCCATGCAGTCCGAACTTCTTAAGGTCGTCGGAATAATACGCGGGAATGCTGTCGTAGACATCGGAATCGTTGACGGTGATTTCCACAGAGTCAGATTCATTTACTTGTATCCCGATTGAATCAGAGTTGACATTCGTTTGCTTACTTCCGCAGGCAGTTAATAAAATGGTTGCCGTGCATATCGCCGATATATTAAATTTCATTTTGATATAAGTTTATACGAGTTCGTCTGCAAATATAATATTCCGCGTGGGATTGTGCAAATCATTTATGATATTGGTTCATACGTTCTTCATCAAATACCTGTTTGTCTGACTGAGCGATTTCCTAAATTTCCGTTTATCGCACTGATTAAACCAATATTGTGTCTTGTAGCCGGATGGGGAGCTGCTGTTGCTCGCAACGGCAGCAGGGTAGCAACTGATTCTATTATAATTAACACAGAGATACAGAGTTACAGAGGGCTATCATCTCCATGTTGACATTACGTGATTGGACACAGAGGGTCGTGGAACTCCCTGCAGAGGCACGGAGAACGCCGCGATATTTGTTAATCCGGAACTGTTTCCTGTACTTGCCGGTCGAATTCGGCTCTGTGCCTCTGTCGGGAGCTTCGCGACCCTCCGTGCCGATAAACGGGGAGAAAATGTCTCTGTAACTCTGTGCCTTTGTGTTTATTATGTTAGTGTCTATCGGGTTGATGAATTTTTTTCAATCGGATTTTGTTCTTGTCTGTGCCGCTGTTGCGAGCAACAGCAGCTCCCCCGTCCGGCTGGTTTAATCAGTCCGATAAATGGGAAATTATCGCACTGCCTTGAAGATGGCAGTGCGATAAAGTAAGCTATAGAGGGGCGCTCGGACATGTCCGAGCGCCCCTCTATAGCTTACTGACCTAAAATGGTGTTGTAGGTCAATGATGTTACTGTTGTGGATTCAGGCGATACTTCAAAGCAACTGTGCCCGGTGTCGCTCCGTCGGGTAGATCTTCCGCAGACTTAACCACGGTGACGATCGTTGAAAGCTGCGCGTAAGCAATTGACTTGTCCACTTGCAATACATCGAAAGCGAGGGTGAAGAGATGGTTGCCGACGGGAAGGTATGCAGCGCTTATCGTGCCTCCGAACGGCTGCACAATCGTGTATCCCATACCAACGTGGTCAAGGACATAGTTCACGCCTGAAATGCCTGCCGCTTTCCCTCCGAGACCTTCCGCTGTGATGCTCGCCACGGTCAGCGGTTCGCCGGAAACAATGTATATACGCCCGTCTGCATCAACGGCATTGTCAATATTCACTGTAATATCGACCGAAGGCATGTCGTCATCATCATGACAGGAAGTCAGGAATCCGAACGGCAGCAACAAGAGCAGATAAAGTAATTTTTTCATACCGATTCAAATTTTAAAAATTAGTGTTTTTCATAATTCTAATTTAATAACGTTTAAAACTCTATTTGGATTAATTACGATTTGTTAATTAACAATTTGGGCACTAATTTTCATGTTGTCACTTAAATTCCCGTTTATCTCACTGATTTAATCAGTGAGATAAACGGGAATTTAACGGGAGGTATGCAATTCTTATATGTTCTCGCTGATGGCGGGAGTCTCGACCGGAGCGGTCTCCTTCGAGCCGTTTTCCTTGATGAAGAAGACGCAGGCTGAGCCTATGATCAGCGAGATGCCGGCAATCAGCATCATCAGATATTCCGGGGCAAGTTGACCGGGTGTGCTGAGGAGCGAGAGTATCCATCCTCCGGCGAGTGCCGCCACAATCTGCGGTATGCATATCGTGCAGTTGAAGAGACCGAGGTAAGCACCGATGTTACCACCTTTAAGCGAGTTGGTAAGTATGGTGAAGGGCCATGCGAGCATTGCCGCCCAAGCGCAACCGATCAGTATGAAAGCGATGAAGAGCATCCACTGGTCTGTAAAGAATGCGGTCATTATGAAACCGGCAGCGCCAAGAAGTAAGGATAGTATATATGAGAACTTGCGGCTTCTGAAGCGCGGTAGAACGACAGCCCACAGCACGGAACCTACGGCCTGCACGGCAAACAGGAGGCCGAGCCAGTTGCCGGCATCGTTATATTCGGGAGATGCCGCATCGAGCACCGTTTTTGATATGTAGCTGCAGTCAGCGGCGTTTTCAATCTGATGCGAAGAGGCATCGTTCATATCGAGAGTGTCGTCAGCGTTTTTAACTACGATATCGGCAGTCGTCAGCACGAATGATCCCTGCGCTGTCTCAAGGAAGTCGCTTGTCTTTTTGCCGTGGTCTATCAAGATTATCGAATCGTTGGCTATCAAGTATTTCGCTTGATAATCAGCTCCGTTGCAACTGATGCCGGTGATTGTCTCTACGGTTGGTGTTGAGAAGGCGTTATGGGCGATAGTGTTTGTGGCGTAAGTCCAGAGGAACAGGAATGCGAACCAGCAGAAGAACTGAACGGTTCCGACAGTCCAGAATGTTGTAGGAGCTTTGCGTAGAAGGGTTATCACGTTGCTTGAGCCCTTCTCTTTTACCTCGGACACACCGTTATACTCATTATATAATTTCGGTGGCCATTCTTTAACCTTGATCAGGGAATATATCACGCATATTAAAAGGATGGCAGCACCTAAATAGAATGACCATATAACAGTGTCCGGCACTACTCCTGCGGGGGCCACGTTCTTCATGCCGAACCACATAAGGAGGAAAGGGAATATATATCCCACTATTGAGCCGGCATTGCAGAGGAAACTCTGAATGGAATAAGCGAGACCCTTCTGTTTTTCGTTGACCATATCGCCCACGAGCATCTTGAACGGCTGCATGGCCATGTTGATGGATGTGTCGAGGAGCATTAGCGCCACGAGCCCGAAAAGGATGGCACTTGACACCGTAAACTGGAAACTTCCGGCGTTTGGCAGCATACACATCACAATCACGGCAATCAATGCTCCGAAAATGAGGTAGGGTAGACGGCGGCCGAACCTGTTCCATGTGCGGTCAGACATCATGCCGACGATCGGCTGCACTACAAGCCCCATCAACGGGGGGAGAATCCAGAAGTAACTCAGATCATGAGGGTCGGCACCGATAGTGGTGAATATTCTCGATACATTCGCGCTTTGCAATGCGTAGGCAATCTGCACTCCGAAGAAGCCGAAAGAAAGGTTCCATAGCTTCCAGAAGCTTAAGTCGGGTTTAGTTTTCATGTAAGATTTATTTAGTTCTTTAATTTTTATATAGGGTGGGATGGGGCGGAATGGGGCTTAATGGGGTCGGGCCGGGTTTATCCCCATTCTCTAATTCGCTCATTCTTTGATTTGGGAGTAGAGCCAGGCGATTTCTTCGTGCCAGATGGCCTCGTTGGGAGTTTCGAGGATCAGGGGCATGTTGTCGAAACGGGGATCGTTGACGAGACGGATGAAGAAGTCTTCACCTAAAGTGCCCTTTCCAATCTCCTCATGGCGGTCGATACGTGAGCCTCGTTCGCGCTTGTCGTCATTGAGATGGAGTGCGCGAAGATAGTTTGCTCCAATGATGCGGTCAAAATCGCTCCATGTTTTTAGGTAGCCCTCCTCTGAGCGGAGGTCATAGCCTGCGGAATATGAGTGGCATGTGTCAACGCAAACGCCTACGCGGGTCTTGTCTTCGACCTTGTCGATTATATGGGCTATTTGTTCGAACTCGTACCCCAGATTCGAACCTTGCCCGGCGGTTGATTCAATCACGGCGGTGACTCCGGAAGTTTTGTCTAAAGTTATATTGATACTTTCGGCAATCAAGTCGAGACAATCTTCTACCGACAATTCTTTCAGGTGGCTGCCAGGGTGGAAATTAAGCATTGTCAGACCGAGTTGCTCGCACCGCTTCATCTCGTCAAGGAATGATTTGCGTGACATTTCAAGTTTCACCGGATCCGGACTCCCGAGATTTATGAGGAAATTGTCGTGAGGAAGGATATGGTTTGCAGTGAACCCCGCAGTTTCGCAATTTTCCTTGAATCTTGCAGTTTCTTCTTCCGATATGGGTTTTGAAGACCAGCGGTTGCTCGATCCGGTAAAGAGTGCAAACGCCTTGGCTTCTATTCTTGAGGCTTCGAGGGGAGCATTGGAAACCCCTCCTTTCACGCTCACATGAGCGCCTATATATTTCATTTCAGTAAGTAATTATCAGTTAAACCAAATCTTGTGAGACTCTGTCGTGCCGGAGCAGTTGTTGCTTGCAACGGCTGCATATTCATTATAGGCTTTGGGGTGTGCGACCATTGCAAGCAACAATCGCTCCGCCATCCGGCAATATGCTTTAGAGACACAATTAATCACAAAGTTAAAAAATTTTTTTCACTTGCTTAGAGCTTTATTCCTATAATGTTGTAAAAAATGACTAAATTCGCATAAAATAATCGGATATGGAACTTTCAAAAGGGAAGGCAGGTGTTTATTCGCAACTGTCGCGCCGCAAGATGCGGGACAAGTATGGTTTGTTTATCGTAGAAGGGAAAAAGAGTGTGGAAGATACGCTTGGTAGATTCGAGATGGAGACCATGGTTGTTAAAAGCGGTGTGTCCCTGCCGGAAGATTGGTTTTGCAGGTTTACTGTGTATGAGGTCAGTGAATCGCAGATGGCAAAAATATCATCCCTTTCCACACCTCCGGATGTCTTGGCGGTGTATAGTATTCCGGAGGGTTATTATGAGAATGTCCCCAAGCCTGAGCCTGATAGATTATATCTGCTTCTTGACGGGATTCAGGATCCGGGAAACATGGGTACGATTATCAGGACAGCGCATTGGTTTGGAATCGACCGGATATATGCTTCCAAGGATACCGTTGATATTTTCAATCCAAAAACTATCCAGTCAACGATGGGTTCGATGGGTAGGGTGGAAGTTGTTTATTGCGACCTTGCGGAACTGCTTGATTCGACTTCGGGGATGCCTGTATACGGGACGCTGCTTGACGGTGATAGTATATACACAGCATCGCTCGGCAGCAGCGGTTTCATTATAATGGGAAACGAGGGTAAAGGAATATCCGCTCCCTTGCGGGAACGGATAACCAATCCACTGCTGATTCCCCCTTATGATCCGTCGAATCATTCCGAATCGCTGAACGTCGCTATAGCAACCGCCGTCACCCTCTCGCAATTCCGCTCCCGATAAAATTTCGAGAATTGATTTATAAATCAATAAAAATCGTTATCTTTGCAATAATTTAAGGGTCTGAGGTGTTATATGAATAGATATTAAACGATGAAAATACGGAAAATATATCCTCCTTATTTATATGCAGCGCATTATAAGGATGACAAGCTCAATATATACCGTTTGACC
Organism: uncultured Muribaculaceae bacterium; assembly: GCA_910584055.1. Taxonomy (GTDB): domain Bacteria; phylum Bacteroidota; class Bacteroidia; order Bacteroidales; family Muribaculaceae; genus Lepagella. Next base: position 6,654 of record CAJTZS010000019.1, read on the forward strand.
TATAAGAAATTGACTGATGAAGCCTTTCTTTCAGATTTCTTCAATCGTTTTCAAGATAGAATCAGTGATTATTTGGTTTCTGAATTGGGAATTGAACGTGATGAAACTGAAGAATATCAAGCGGAGGTCAATGACCGTATGATTGATATTGACGAGGAGATAACAGATTTATGTAATGACATCAGAGAGGGGAAGGCAAAAGATTTCGGCTTATATTTCGAACCTCACAGCTCAAAGGATTTCAGACAAAGCCATGAAGGTGGAGGAAGAAGTGAAAAATATAATACCGAATATTTGCCGGTTAAATGTTGGGGATCAAGCAAACCGTCTCTTGTGAGAATATATGCCATTGAGCTGACAAGGAGTTGTTATATCATAATCTATGGAGGTATTAAGATTTGTCTGGACACGAATGATTGTCCCGATATTGGCGAAGATGGCAATGAGACGGTGCTTGAGGATGAAATTCGCAAGCGAGTAATCGCGGTTTGTGATTTCTTGCGGACAGAGGGAATCATTGATCCGGAGGGGCTTGAACAATATATGGAGGAGAACTATGAAGATTGATTTACAAAAGCTTGAGCAAAAGGCGGTGGGTGAAAGCTTGGCGGAGCGAAATATTGCCGCAGATAGAAAAGAGAACGGAGATATGTACAAGGCTTCGTTCCGGATTGCCATGAAGATTAAGAGAGCATTGAGAATTAAGAATATGACTCAGGCCCGCCTGTCAAATCTCATGGGTGTGGATCCAGCTATTGTCAACAGGTATCTCACAGGAAAAGCCAATATGGAATTGAAAACCATGGTGAAGATTGAGAAGGCATTAGGAATCAATATTATAGATAGAGAAATTTCTCCTAAGAAACAGAAAGTGCTGATTCTTTCCAATGTATTTGAAAATGTTGGGACTTTATCGCAGAATAATATAGCGGATTGTTCAGTTCATAGACCGTATGAATTGAAAAAAATCAAAGTTAACAGTATGTTGGAGGCATGTTATTCATTAAATAAAATTGAGTCTGATTATGTGGCTTTTTCAGGCGGTCACAAACGCATGAGAAAATCACAGGAAGTAGCTGATATTAAATTTTTGGAAGTGGTATGAAAGAATCTGCGGGATATAAATTTCTGAACATAAAGATCAATCAGTTTGCATTCTTTGATCCTGATTTGGAGAGGGATGATAATGAATTGCAAGTTAAGAACTCTTATTCGTATGGTATTGAACCTGAGAATGGATTGTTCACCTGTATCCTTACTTGTATTTTCTCTTACCAGGAGAAGATAATAATGAAGATTGAGACGCAGGCAACATACCAGCTGAATGAGCCAAGCATGAAAAGTTTTGTAAAGGGTGGTGAGTTTATAATGCCTATTGAAGTTGTAAAGCATTTTACCTCCATGCTTTATGGGGCTACACGAGGCATACTTGTTTGTAAATTGGAAGGGACGAAGTTTGCAAGTATGATTCTTCCTCCGGTTAATCTCGGGAAAACAATCAACAAGCCACTTGTTCTAACTCTCGACTGATAATGAGTGGTCAGAGGGTGTCGATGACGACCCTCTGGAGGGGAGCGATGGAGTCGGGCGTTGCGACGGTCTCCATCGAGCATTTGATGGGTGCGCTGAGTTCAAGGAGGTGAAGGATGTCGTTGATGTTCTCGCCCTGCAGGATCATCCTGTAGGAGGAAGAGGCTATCCGGGAATCTTTGATCTCGAATTCTATATTGTAAATCTGCTGCAGCCTCTCACATATCTCTTCGAGGGTATCGCCGTCGAACATCAGGATTCCGTTGCGCCATGAACAATACTTGTCTAAATTCTCACATTTCTTGATATCTATTTTCCCGTCATTCAATGTGAGATATTCACCGGGAATCATTCCATAGTCTTTACCGTTGTCGGCTATATCAACGTCTACCCGTCCCTGTACGAGCGTCACTGAGGATGTGTGCGAATTCCGGTAGGAATTTACATTGAACTCTGTGCCTGTTGCCTTGACACTCATTGTTGATGTATGAACGATGAAAGGATTCTTTTGATCGCTTTTAACGTTGAAATATCCTTCTCCGGAAAGTTCCACATACCTTTGACCTGCTACAAACTTAGCCGGATATTTCAAGACACTGTTTGCATTGAGCCATACCGTAGAGCCATCGGGGAGTGTCGATTTCATTGTGCATCCATATGTCGTGGCAATCTCCAGGAGTGTATTTTCTGATTTTGGTGCGACGGCTAATTTATATACCATAAATATAAGGAGCGGCAACAGCAATATGGCTGCGAGCCGCGACCATATTTTGACAAAGCTTTTAAGCCATTTATGACTTTTCTTCTGAAGTCCGGATTTGACAAGAATCCTCTCTTCCGCGTTTTCCGTGTCAATATCTTCCGGCGCGAAAGATGGACTCAGAGCGTGCCAGACATCGTGAAGTTCGAAGAAATGTTTGCGGTTGTCTTCAGACTCTTGCATCCATTTCAGCAATACAGCCATTTCCTCCTCGGTTGCTTCCGAAGCAAAATATCGGGCAATCAATGTATCGATGTCAAATTGGTTATCGTCGGTCATAACATTGGGTATCATAATAACTCTTTTAGCAATATGGTTATTGGGATTAGATAAATATAATCTTTAAGGTTGTCTCGTAGAAATTTCATAGCCTTGCTGACACGGTCTTCCACTGTGCGGCGCGAAACACCAAGTCTCTCGGCTATTTCCGAATATTTCAGTTTCTCATGCCTGCTCAGTAGCAAGGTTTCCCTGAGTGTGGGGTTCATCCGTGAGAGCGCGTCATCGAAAGCCTTGTTCAGTTCGGAATAAAACATATGCTCTTCGGGAGAGAGGGAGAGGATGGTTTCATGGAGTTCTGAAGCGTAGCGGGACTTTACTTTGTTGTGCCGGATATGGTCGAGACACATATTCTGCACTAATGTAATTAAGAACGAACGCAGCGATGTCTTTATCTTCAGCTCCTTCCTCTCAGACCATATCTTTATGAATATGTTCTGCACAATGTCCTCGCATGCGAGTCGGTCAGGGATGAACTGGCTCGCGAACAATACGAGGTTGGGGTAATAATGGCGGAATATTCTGACGAAAGCCTCGTGGCTGTCCAGACGCAGCGCCGCCACGAGAAGTTTCTCATCTTTATATTCATCGCTTTTCATTTCCATGTGACATTTCGGTTAACACGCTGCGAAATTAAAAAATATAACGCTATCATGCAAGCGATTACGATAAAAATTATAGATGGTTAAATTTTTATGAAAATCGGGTGTGGAAAAGTCGGGGCTACACGTCATTTAAGTATAATCATGAAAACTCAGAGTGATTTCACCATGAACTTACCAACGTTGATATCAATCATGAAAACCAACAACAATAACTATTTATATGAATGACCTAACTAAACGAACTCCGTTCCTGGTGGGACGCAGAGGTATAGTCAAGGGATCGCTATTGATCCTGTTGATGATTTGTCTCTCGTTCCCGGTTTCTGCCCGGAATGGAAATGTCACGATTAACGTGAACGGGGTGACGCTCGAAACCGTTTTGAAAAAAATCGAGCAACAGACAGACTATCGGTTCTTTTATAACAAGGAGCAGGTCGATGTCAATTCCAAGGTTGATTTCAAGGTAACGGATGAGCCGATAGGGATTGTCCTCGGAAAACTCCTCAACAATCGCGGCATCAGTTATAAGATTGACAAGAAGCAGATTGTTTTGAGCAAAGCCGCCACCGGATCTCAAAAGGGAGTTAAAGCCGGCTCCAAAAAGAAAGGGGAGACGGTGCATGTCACCGGATATGTCTACGATGCCGCCAACGAACCTTTGATAGGGGTGACCGTGATGGACAAAGCCTCAAAAAAGGGGGTGGCGACCGATATCGAAGGGAAATATGAGATAGACGTGCCAGTCGGTTCTAACTTGAGTTTCACCTACGTCGGTTATGACCCGGTTTCAAAGAAAGTTTCCGGGGAGGGTGCGATGAATGTCACGATGAAGGAAAGTTCCAACGTGCTCAACGAGGTCGTCGTTACCGGATATGGCGCAACCACCCGTAAGAACCTTACAACCTCCATTACGACTGTAAAGACGGAAGGTATTCAGAAAGCGGCGTCAAGCAATGTCAATTCGATGCTTCTCGGCCGTGCTGCAGGTGTTCAGGCAAACGTGAGCAGCCCGCAGCCAGGAGGTGGAATCAACATCTCCATTCGAGGGGGTGGTAATCCTATATATGTAGTTGACGGAGTAGTCATGCCCAATGGGTCACTTGAAGCAGGGACAGGAGATATCGCTCTTCCCGGTTCAATTAACCGTTCCGGGCTTCAGGGCTTGAATCCCAGCGACATTGAATCGATGGAGATATTGAAGGACGCTGCCGCTGCTATATATGGTATAGGTGCCGCCGACGGTGTTATCCTCATCACAACCAAGAAAGGAAAAATGGGTAAGCCGAGCATCACTTATGAAGGAAGCTATTCATGGCAAAAACCGGAAAAGTATTTTAAGTTGCTGCATGGTAATGAATATATGAACGTTGTCAATGTTTTCTCAAAAGAGAATTATCTTTACAACCATAATCAATATCCATACGGCAATACCGCATACGACGGCAAATGGCAGCCATTGTTTTCTCAACAGCAGATTGCAAACGCCATTGACACAGACTGGCGTTCAATGATCCTGCGCACCGGAGCTATCACCAATCACAATCTTGCTATAAATGGAGGCACGGAGTGGGTGAAATATTATCTTGGTCTGAATTATTATAAGGAAGACGCAACGGTCAAGAATTCAGACATGGAGCGTTTCTCCCTTCGTACCAATATCCAGACAAAACTTACTAATTTCATGCGATTTACCACAGTGGTCAACCTGAATAAAAACAACTATACAAACTCTACTAATGGAGATGCAGTTGGTAATATGGGAGACCAGTGTGCCGGCTCTTTATATGCAGCTGAGACTTATCCGACTTATTTGCCTGTAATGAATGAGAATGGGGAATACACCCAGTTTAACCGTACACCAAATCCGGTTTCGTCTCTTTTAATATCAGATAAGAGTGAGCAGAGTGCATATTATGTGAATTTTGCTTTGGATATAGACATTATAAAGGATATGCTTTCGGTCAGGGGTGTTTACGGTTATAATCATGAAACCTCCAGCCGTGATTCATATATTCCGTCGAATGTCTATTTTTCTTTGCAAAAGAAATCTCGTGGCAATATCGAAAGTTCCAGTCGTTCAAACGGCACACTTGAGGCTTTCGTCAATTTTCAAAAGAGGTTTGGAGAAATCGTTGATTTTTCGGCAATGGTGGGTATGGGACTTTACAGATCACATGGTAAAGGTCAATATATATCATATGAGAACGCCATAGACAAACTGAACAGCGAAAGCGTTCAGAAGGCGGACGGTCCTTTCTTCCCAGGTTCATATAAATATGGAGATGAAAAACGCTCGCAATTCGGACGCGTTACAGGCGATTTCCTCAACCGCTATGTGATTCAGGCTTCAATCCGCCGTGATGGTACAGATAAATTCTTTCCCGGAAAGAAATACTCATGGTTCCCATCCGTTTCGCTTGCCTGGAAGATACAGAACGAAGCGTTTATGCGTGATATCACATGGATAAACATGCTCAAGCTTCGTGCATCATATGGAGAAACCGGTTCAGACAACCTTGGTTCTACGCTCTATGGCGTGATAGGTACGACTCGTGAGAATGTGATGTTTAACAATAATACTACATCATACATACCATTTGTATTGCAAGGCGCCAATTATCCTGATGTCTCTTGGCAGAAAACAGTAATGAAAAATATCGGTCTTGACTTCTCTGTATTGAATGACCGTCTCAGCGGAACAATTGATGTATTCCGTAACGATGTTACCCGTATGTTGGGTTATTCACCTACAGAGATTTTGGGTATGCATGGTACCAGACCAATCAACGGTGCCCATTTCAAGCGTTATGGTGTGGATCTGAGCCTGAACAGCACAAATATTCAGACGAGAGATTTCACTTGGACCACGGTGTTGACACTGTCTCACTACAAAGCCAAATGGCTTGAGCGGATGCCTAATCAGGATTTTGCTCAGTATGCCATGAGAGAGGGAGAGCCAATGAATGTGATGTATTATTATAAAACTGATGGTCTGATAAATATCAATCGTGACAACATACCGGATTCTCAACGCTCTTTAGGTGCGAATGCCTGCCAGCCGGGTGTGCCAATTATTGTTGACAAGAATAATGACGGCAAGATCGACATTGATGATATATACATGGATGATATGTTGCCTAAAGTATATTATGGATTAGGTAACTCTTTTAAATACAAAGGTTTCGATCTTGAATTGTTTTTCTATGGGAATTTAGGTGTCAGGAAATTTAATCAGAGTTATGGAAAAGTGAATCTGGAAGGCACTTTTGAGGCAGGAAATATGACGCAGGATGTATTTCATGTCTGGAATTCACAGACCAATAGCGGGAATGCAAAATTCCCGGGTGTGGCATCCCGATATCTGACATTGCCAGGCAACTGCGGTACTGATATAGGATACGAGAACGCATCATTCCTACGCGTGCGTAACATAACGTTAGGTTATACATTCGGTCCGGAGTTTTTCAAATGGACCAAAGGTTATGTAAAGAACATCAGGCTATACGTTGATTTCCAGAATCCTTTTACCATTACACGATTCAAGGACAGCGATCCTGAAATAAATATGACCGGTATAGGGCTTAACGGTGGACAGTTCCCGAGTAACCGTGCTTATACAATGGGTATAAAACTACAATTCTAAATGGATTATTACAATGAAAAAGATATATCTGTATCTGGCTGCACTTTCGTTGCTGTTTGGCAGCTGTGAAAACAATTTTGATCCCCAGATCTACGGCAGTCTTCTTCCCGGACAATTCCCTACGAATGAAAAGGAATACGAGGCATACATGATGACATGTTATCTGCCTTTCACTACCGTATGGACCTACGACATGTCGTCGGCAGGTCTGCAACATGGGTGGTACATACAGTCTGGTGGTGTTGTGCGTATGTTTGATTCTACAACCGATATAGAGGGGGAGAATAACAATTCTAACGATTTCGGACGCCTCACACGCGGTGACTTCTCTAATGCAGTATATTACTGGCGAGGTACCGTTAGCGATGAGAATTCTCCGAACCATTTCCCAAAAACGGCACAGATAACCCGCTACACCGAGATAATAGATGTGCTTGAAAAAGCAGACATCGATAAGGCGAAGAGGGAAGAATTGGTTGGCGAAGCCCGTTTATGTAGGGGAATCATGATGTATTTCCTCATGCATAATTTCGGACCGGTGCGTGTGGTTCTCGATCCTGCGAAGATCAATGACCCTGCGACTCTTTCCAACATTTCCCGTCCTTCTCTTGATGAGATGTGCGGTTGGATTAAAGACGACCTGGAATATGCTGTGGAACACGTTCAGGAAACCACCTCCGACCAAGGCCGTTTCACCAGGGATGTTGCCCGCGTGTTCCTGATGCGCCATTGCCTTAACGAAGGGGAGCATATGCAAGGCTATTATGACAGAGGGCTGGAGATGTATAGGGAATTGGTCAGCACCGGCAGATACCGTCTTTTCAAGGATGGTGACAATCCTTATGCCGAGCAGTTCCTCAACAGGAATAAATTCAATTGTGAGGTCATTGCGGCTGTAAGCTGTAGCGAGCAGGCCGACGGTAATCCGATGCATGGCAATATGAACGCATTCATGATGTGGGCTTTACCATCTGACCTTGCTGTTTCGGAAACATTTATACGGGGAGGAGGCTGGCTTCAGGCATTCAGCATTGACAAGAACTTTTATGAGACTTTCGATTCGGACGACCTTCGCCGAAAGACAATCGTTACGAGCTACGTGGCAAAGGACGGGACGCAGGTGACACGGAATCACTTCGGCAGCCGCTGGTTCGGCTATATCATCAATAAATGGCCTCAGGAAACAAACACTACATTCCAGGGTCAGGATATACCCATTGCCCGCTGGGCCGAGGTTCTTCTCAATTTTGCAGAACTCGATGTCCGTAAGAAAGGGAGTGTGACAGCGGAGGCCCTTGCCGCAGTGAACGAAGTGCGCGACCGCGCCGGCTTGCCAGGACTTACCGGAAAGGCGGCAACTGCCAAGGATGATTTCCTTGAAGCCTTGCTTGCCGAGCGTGCACATGAGTTGTTCTTTGAAGGCAATCGCAAGATCGACCTCATAAGGTTCAATAAATATGCGCAGAAATTCTTCGAGAACAAATCGCGGATTCCTACCCATCAATACATGCCATTGCCCAACTATGCAGTCGAGCAGGCAACCGCTTCCGGTATAACCCTTGAACAGACATGGTCACGCGAAGGATGGGAGGAAGATGTCGCCAAAGCCAATCCATCAGGTATCTAAACAGCTTCTTAAATTATGAATACTATAAAATCAATACTTCTTGTACTATTGTTCGGGTTGATGCAGGTTAGCTGTAGCGCCGACCTCACTCCGAAGAATGACCATACGGTCCGTCCAGAATCTCAGGACGGAGGTTATCTTTTTGCCTTCATTACAAATTCGCGCTATTATATGATGCACTATGCATTGTCGCGTGACGGATATAACTGGCACACGCTTAATGGCGGAAACATTGTCTACTCCGATTACAAAGGACATCCCGACATCTGTCAGGGAGGCGACGGTAAATATTATATGATTGGTGTGCGCCCGCTCACTCTTTGGGTTTCAGATGACTGTGTGGACTGGGATGTCAAGTCGATGGATGAAGAGGTTTTCAATAAATCCAGGAATCTGGGATATTACTGCGTGTCGGATTTTGGAGCGCCAAAGATATATTTCGACAAAGACAGCGGACAATACATCATTACCTGGCATGCGTGTCGCGTGGAAGGGATCAACGACTGGCAGTCCATGCGTACCCTTTATGTGCTGACGAAGGACTTTAAGACTTTTACAGACCCTCAGCTTCTGTTCAATTTCACCGGCGATGATGCGGAGATGTCGATAATAGATACTATTATCCGCAAGATCGGTGACAAGTATTATGCGATACTGAAAGACGAGAGAAGTCATGAGGATGCTCCCGAGACCGGCAAGACCGTGCGCATCGCAGTTTCTGACAATCTTACAGGTCCGTATTCGAACCCAGGTACGCGAGTGACGACTCTCGACCTCCTGCGCGAGGCCCCGATGTTCGTTCAGCTTCCCGACAACCGGTATGCCATATTTGCTGAATCATATGACCGTCAGCCTTTCGGATACCAGATGTTCACTTCCGCTTCAATGGAGGGCCCATGGGTGGAGAATTCATTCGTAGGGCCGGTATGCAACGATGGCTCGAGCCGTCCCGGTGCCCGTCATGGCTGCATCATCCATGTTCCAGAGAAGGTTTATCAGGCTCTTGAAAATGGGTTCAATAACGAGGAGACAAATATTTTTGACAGCAAGAAGGACCTTGGATTTGATATGACCGACAATACAGTGTATGCCTTTGACGGCACTGCGGAAATAATTGTGCGTCTTGCCAATGGACAGAAAGCGACCGAAGATATCCCTGTAAAGATTGTTCCTGCGGAAGATCTGTCGGATAAGATTGCCATGTACAACAGAAAATACGGCTCTTCATTCGCACCTATGGCCGAAGCCGCGTTTGAAGCCCCGGAGGCTGTGATAAAGAATGGCGAGAACAGTGTGACCGTCAAAGTCAAGGTGGACCTCGATTATCTTTCGCAGAAGTTTTCAGGTAAGCCGTTTGCATTGCCCGTTGCCATAGAGAGCGCAGAAGAATACCGTTGCCGTGCCACAGGTTTTGTAGTCGGACCGGTGATCCGTAAAGAGGATGGTGTAGTGAAGTTATATACTTATGGCAGCACACCCACAGCACAGGTATATTATTCCGACAATGCCAACGGAAAGGCCGTGCTTGGTATCCCCGGTGGCGGCTATGGTGGTTTGGCGGAAGGTGAAATCGCACATTTCAGGGAAGTTTTCCAAAACAAGGGCGTTACTGTGGCCGTGGTTTCATACCGTATGCCTAACGGCAACTATACGGTCCCCTCTACGGATGCATACAACGTGCTTCAGCTGATGATTAGGAACAGTGACAAATGGGGCGGATACTCCAAGATAGGGGTCATGGGAGGCTCTGCCGGAGCACATGTGGCCACCACGCTGTCTTCATATGTTCCCGAGATGATAGATTTCCAGGTGCTTCTTTATCCTCTCATAACGATGAATCCCCAACATACCCACTGGGGAAGTTACGGGGCTCTCTTTAAACCCGCGACCAAGTCTTTGGAAGATGCATTCTCGTCGGAGCTTCATGTAACATCCAAGACTCCCCCTGCCTATATCGGCTATTCGCTGGATGACGATGTGGTTGATCCGGTATGGAACGGCCAGGCTTATGCCAAGGCTCTCGATAAAAATGGTGTCCCTTATCTTGAGAAACCTCACGCCACCGGCGGCCATTGGGTAGGCAGCTGGTCTGACTATCCGGCATCTCTCTTTGAATGGCTTGAAACAATAAAATAACATGACTGTATGAAAAGAAAATTAATATATCTTACAATAGCTGCATGTTTCACTTCATGTGCCGATAAGAACAGCCTATGGTCTGAATGGCCGACATGGGAAGGGGCGGAAGTTGTAAGCATCAATGGTATAGAGCTCATAGATGTGGCTTACGACCAGGCGGTGAGTGCAAAAATATCCGTTCAAAGCGGAGATGTCGTTCAGTTCAGCGGAATCCGCAATCTTGACGGGGCGCTACAGCCGGAATGGTTCACAAAAGATTCCAATGAGCAGTATCGCTTCAGCGGTCCTTCGGGAGAATACATTTTCGTTTATGACCGCGCTGCCAACCTTCTGTACGTGGATTTGCGCGAGGGTTCATTCCCCGATTATATTTGGATGACCGGCGAGGGATGGGGACATCCCGGCACTTCGAGGGTGACGGCTAAAGGTTGGTCGATAGATGATGCAAAGGATATGCTCACCTGTCCCCAGAAGGAGAAGGGTATCTTCGAGACTGTGATATATATGGGCGAAGGGGCAAAGATCAAGTTCTTCAAATTCCATGCATGGGAAAATGAGATCAATGCCGGCAACATGACAATAGCCACGCCGTTTGTGATAGGGAAGAACTCTACGGATGACTTTGTCCCCGGTGCACTTATGACTCCCGGCAAATACCGATTTATTGTCGATACCAATCTCGGCACTGTCTCGGCAGAGCCGGTTGAAGGCGAAATAGAAGTGCCGCAAATGTTTGTAAACGATGTTCAATTGGGTTCAAATAGCGAATACTCCCAGATGATGAGCGCGAAGGTATACGTGAAGCAGGGTTCGGTGGTGACCTTCAGCGGTTTCCCGGAAAATGTCAGGAGAATGCTGCAGCCCGATTGGTTCGGTGACTTCAACGACAATACGGCTGTTTTCAAAGGTCCGTCGGCTTCTTATTACCTATGCTATGACCTCGACAATCATCTCATCTATGTGCAGAATCCCAAGGCCTCATATCCAAACAATCTGCTCTTGTTGGGGACAGGTTTCGGACATCCGGCGTTGAACTATGCCAATTCAACACAATATACATTTGATCATCCTCAAAATGCAATATTATGTCGGAAAGTTGAGCCGGAGGTGTTTGAGACAACATTGTTCCTCAGTGATAAATTCGCAATCAAACCCTTTAAGACTTACAGCTGGAGTGAAGGTCTCAATATCTCTCCGATACCGGAAAATATAATCGATGCAGATGTCTTTGTAAATGATGAAGGATTCGGACATATCACAGGTGACATCATTCCCGGACGCGACTTTAAGGCAGGGGTATATACGATCCGTGTTGATGTGAAAAACAATCAGATGTACCTTGTCGGCACGGTAGACAACCCTCAGGATTATAAGCAGGAACTATGCGTGAACGGGACTAAGCTTACGGATTCCAAGATAAGTGGATACGTAGAGGGGACATTTAACCTCACTCAAGGTCAGGAAATGAGTTTTTCCGGCTTCAAGCGTGTGAAACTGATGCTTCAGCCTGAGTATTTCTCGGTTTCCGGTGATAAAGTTTCATTCATTGCTCCGTCGGGAGAATACCGGCTGTCTTATAGTGTGGCTCGCGAGCACCTCTATGTCGAGAGGGCTGACAGGTTTGAATGGCCCGACGGACTCTGGATCACGGGATATGATTACTCACATCCTGCCGGTACGGGGGCTTGCGACGGAGACCGCGCCGGGAAAGCGAACGGTGAATGGGGATGGGACGATCCCAAGGATTATGTATGTTGTGTGCCAAAGGGTAACGGCATATTCGAGACAACATTGCGTCTGAATGATAATTTCATGTTCCGGTTCTTTACGAATAAAGGTTCATGGACAGATGTCATAACTCCCCTGGTATATGATGTCTCCTCAACTGAAGGACTCTTCCGCGACGATTGGGTGAATTTCGGACAAGGCGCAGGATTCGCGGCGGGTACATACAGAATCACCGTGGATACTAACAACAAGAAAATAACAGCAGAACGAATAACTTTAAAATAACACTTAAATTATGAAAAGAAACTTATTACTATTGACACTGTCCCTGTCGAGTGTATGTATGTGGGGACAAAAGGTGAACGATGTCGATATGACGGCAGAGCGCATCTGCGATATCGATTTCATGAAAGCAAGCATGCAGCTGACCAACGGTCAGAAAATGGCTTTCAGCGGATTTGACAACCTTAATGCCGATGAGATGCTGCAGCCGGACTTCTTTGAGATAGAATCGGGTAGCGAGGCCACGTTTACAGGATCAGACGGTAAATACTCATTTTATTTCAATCCGTCGGATAATGTGATGTTTGTCATCAAGGATGATGCCAATTATCCTGATGCATTATGGATTATCGGACAAGGTTTCGGTCATCCAAAGGCCTTAAAGGCGAATGCTGGATGGAAGTTGGAAGCTCCACTTGCAATGCAGGCGAAAAAAACGGGGGATGATGTATATGAATTGACGATGTATCTTGAGAATGGCTTTGATTTCCTGTCCAAATCACACAGTGATTGGGATGTTAGCCATAACCTTGCCGGAAACAAGATGTTCCCGTGGCCGGAAGGTGAAGTGCAGATGAATTTCTATATAGGTGACAATGGCAACTCGCATTTCTGTGGTGATTTCATGTCGGATGAGAAATTTGTTGCAGGAGTCTATACTGTGAAATTCGACTTAAAGAGCGGGAATTGTGTGTTCCAGAAAGAGGGTGAGCCTCCTGTGGAATTTGTATCCTCGCGCATTATTAACGGAGTGGAAGGAACAAACACCCAGTGTTCTAAAAACAACGGTGAAAAAATCGTAGACTACATGTATTGGGACTTGGATCTTAAACAAGGTCAGAATATGAATTTTCAGGGATTCAAGAGACTTAACCTCATGCTTCAGCCTGAATATTTTACCAATTACAGCGGAACTTGGGTTTTCAATGCTCCCGACGGAAACTACCGTATATGGTTTATAAAGGAAGACAAGGCCATCTACTGCGAGCGTTTGGATAAAAATACATTAGCTGACGGCATTGTGGTTATGACAGGAGCTAATTATATTCATCCCGTGAAGAATGGTACATTCTGTGACAACATGAGGGCTAACTGGGGTTATGAACTCCCTTCGGATTATGTTTTCTGCGTTCCAAAGGAGAATGGAGTTCATGAGACATATCTGTATCTCGAGCCCGATTTCATGATAAGAGGCTATGAAGGAAAAGGTAGCTGGAGTGACCCAATAAACGGTAAGACGTATACAATGACAGGAGACCTTGCAGATAAACAAAATATCGGTTGGGATAATCTTGGTCTTGCTGATGATAAAAAAGCTGAATTCACCCCGGGAACATTCCATGTTCTGATTGATACGAATAACAAGACTGCAAACTTTGAGCGTGTCAACATGGCTGAAGTGAACGGCGTGCATAGTGATCCTACCGGTGTTGAGGAAGTTCTGGATGCAGAAAAGACAATTGTAGGTGTATACACAATCACAGGCGTAAAGGTAACCGATACTGACAACCTTGCCAAAGGTATCTATGTGATCACATATTCCGACGGATCATCCAAGAAAGTGATTAAATAAGTGATTAGCCTGTCGTTCTAAATTTTTAGAAATGGCGATGTGCCAATAATTTGGGCACATCGCCATTTATTATATAAGTGTCTTATGAGGAGTTTAATTAATTATATTATTCCGGCTGTTGCCGGAATATCTTTGCTGTCGTGTTCAAAAAATGACAGCGATGCTTTCATTGATGACTTGATGTCGCGTATGACTCTCGAAGAGAAAATCGGCCAGTTGAATCTTCCCGTTGGCGGTGACATACAGTCGGGTGTCGTGCTCGGTCCGCAACTCGACAGTCTGATATTGGAAGGGAGTATCGGAGGCTTCTTCAATGTCAAAGGCGTGGAGGAGATTTCGCGACTTCAACACTTGGCAGTGGAGAAAGGTCCGCACGGGATTCCGTTGCTTGTAGGAGCTGACGTTGTTCACGGTTACGAGACCATTTTCCCGATACCGTTGGCTCTCTCATGTTCCTGGGATTCGGTTGCCGTGGAGAGGATGGCACATATCTCGGCGATCGAGGCTACAGCCGATGGTGTCAACTGGAACTTCAGCCCGATGGTGGATATCTGTCGCGACCCGCGTTGGGGCCGCATAGCCGAGGGCTCCGGTGAAGACCCGTATCTCGGAAGCATACTTGCGAAAGCCTATGTGAGGGGTTATCAGGGTGACAATATGAAATCTGATTCCACACTCATGGCTTGTGTGAAGCATTTTGCACTTTATGGTGCTACCGAGGGTGGACGGGACTACAACACGGTTGACATGAGCAAGGAGCGGATGTTTAATTATTATCTTCCTCCGTTCCAAGCTACAGTAGATGCCGGAGTGGGGAGCCTGATGTCCTCTTTCAACTTAATCAACGGACAGCATGCTACGGCTGCAAAGTGGTTATTGAATGATGTGTTAAGGGATGATTGGGAATTCCAGGGACTGATTGCTACTGATTATAACTCTATTCCCGAGGTCTCGACAATGGGAACATCAGCAATGGAGGATGCCGCCGCCAATGCGCTGAACGCGGGGACGGACATGGACATGGTGTCGGGATTATATGTAAAGACACTCGCCGATGCCGTGAAACGCGGTTTGGTAAAGGAGAAGACAATCGATGACGCATGTCGGAGGGTGCTTGAGGCCAAACAGAAGTTAGGTCTTTTCGATGATCCTTATAAATATTGCAACGAGGAAAGAGCGAAGGGAGATATATTTACCCCTGCACATAGGGATATGGCACGTGAGATTGCAGCGCAGACATTCGTGCTTATGAAGAACGACAACAATATCCTTCCGCTTAAGAAGAGAGGGAGGATAGCGTTGATAGGACCTCTTGCCGATGCCGCCAACAATATGTGCGGATGCTGGAGTATGCTCGCAAAGACCGAGAACCACGAATCGCTGCTGACAGCATTCCGCAATGCTGTAGGCAATGAAGCCGAGATATTGTATGCCAAGGGAAGCAATGTCTATTATGATGAGACCACCCAGAAGAACGCTACCGGATTGCGCCGGATAGAGCATACAGGAGATGATGCTGGCCTCCATGCCGAGGCATTGCTTGTAGCTGCGCAATCTGATGTTATTGTAGCTGCCATAGGGGAATCCTCCGACATGAGCGGCGAGTCCGCGTCAAGAACGGAAATTACCATTCCCGACACTCAACGCGATTTGCTCAAGAAGTTGGTGAATACAGGCAAGCCCGTTGTATTGCTTCTATTCACCGGTCGTCCTTTAGTCCTTGACTGGGAATCGGAGAACGTGACATCGATACTGAATGTATGGTTCGGCGGTAGCGAGGCGGGTGACGCGATAGCCGATGTTGTCTTCGGCGGCAAGTCTCCGCAAGGAAAACTGACCACTACCTTCCCTCGCAGCGTGGGTCAGGTCCCGCTATACTACAACCACCTTATGTCGAGTCATCCCGATCCACAGGAGGGTGTCTTCAACCGCTACTGTAGCAACTATATCGATTGTTCCAACGAACCGCTTTATCCATTCGGTTACGGATTGAGTTACACGACATTCGAATACGGGAAACCGCAACTTAGCTCAACAACCCTTGAACGGGATGGCACTGTGACATTGAGCGTGGAGATAAAAAACACGGGGGATTATGACGGGGTGG
The DNA here is from genome assembly GCA_910584055.1 of uncultured Muribaculaceae bacterium. GTDB lineage: Bacteria > Bacteroidota > Bacteroidia > Bacteroidales > Muribaculaceae > Lepagella. The sequence continues at coordinate 22,927 of CAJTZS010000019.1, forward strand.
AGATAGTGCAGATGTATCTGCGAGACCCGGTGGCGCAGATTGCCAGGCCTGTGAAGGAACTGAAGGATTTCAGGAGGGTATATATTCCCAAGGGGGGAAAAAAACGGGTTGAATTCACTATCGATGCGGAGAAACTTAAATATTACAACGCAGACCTTGAGTATGTGTATGACCCCGGTGAATTCCGGGTGATGGTGGGACCCGACAGCGAAAATTTGCAGACACTTACATTCACGGCAAAATAGAAGCTTATGAGATTATACAAATATATATTCGCCCCGGCAATGATAATTGCCGGAGCGGCGGGACTGAGAGCCGAAACGAAAAACCTGGAGGATATAAGGATCAGGGATCCTTTTATCCTTACGGACAATGCTGCGAAACAATATTACATGTATCGCACATCGGATTCGATAACGCCTTCTGGGAAAGTAATTGGGGGAGTGGAGGTCTTTAAAAGCAAGGACCTGAAGAGATGGGAAGGCCCTGAACTTGTGATGAGGATACCCGATGACAATGGACTGACCGGGACGGTGTGGGCACCGGAAGTGCACAGGCATAATGGGAAATATTATCTTTTCGCAACCATCAACAGCGATATCAAATGGAAGAAAAGCCTTAACGGGTGGCCGGCCCTGACAGCGAGGGGGACACAGATATTCCATGCCGACAATCCGGAAGGACCGTTCAGGCCGTTCAGTAAATTCACCACTACGCCGATGGACTGGATGGCCCTCGACGGCACACTTTGGGTGGAGGACGGGAAACCGTATATGGTTTTCTGTCATGAATGGGTGCAGACGGTTGACGGCACCATGGAAGCCGTCGAACTGAAGTCCGACCTCTCGGAAATGGCATCCGGACCGGTAACATTGTTTTATGGCTCGGCGCCCGACTGGTCAACTGGAGGGAGGACCAATGTCTCCGCTCCCGAGAATTTCGTCACAGACGGATGTTTCCTTTACCGCACGAAGACAGGAAAGCTTCTGATGATATGGTCGAGCTTCAGTCATGGGGAATATGCCATAGGCATCGCTGAATCGTTAACCGGTTCGGTGAAGGGACCGTGGAGACAGCAGGAGAAGCCGCTGTTCGTAAAGAACGGCGGTCACGGCATGATATTCAGAACTCTTGAAGGCCAGCTATGTCTCATCCTGCATCAGCCAAACAGCCCGGCGGGGGCTGAACGTGCCAAAATTTTCAAACTCAAAGATGAGGGGGAAACCTTGAGCCTTATCTCTAATGGGGCGGAATAGGGTGGAATAGGGCTTAATAGGAATTATAGGAGAAATAGGAGAGATATGAAAAATAGGAGAAAAGGGATGGCGACTGGGATTTTGTTAGCTTTGGCGGGATTGTCGGTTAATGTTGCATATGCCGCGCATGCTGAGCGCAGAATCAAAATAGGTGGATATGTGGGAGACAGGATTGAATTGTGTATCAACAACAGAGTGAAATGTCAGGATACGCGTCAGCTTGTTGAACCTTTCCGTCATCTGACCGAAGGAACACGCTGGCAGACTGAATTCATTGGGAAATGGATGCTCGGTGCGATAGCGTCATATCGTTACACCGAAGACCCCGAATTACTGAGGAAGATTAAGGATGCCGCTGCCAGAGCGGAGAGGAGCAATGCGGACTCCCCATCAATTGCTGCAATGCTAACGGTCCCCGAGGATTTGCCTTGATTCCGGATTTCGCGACAAAGGCATGCGGGGATACGATTTTTATAAACCTCTGGCTACCCATACAGAGAAATTATGTGTCTAAGGGAAATGAGATAAACCTTGAAATCGAAACTGCTTTTCCGACAAGCGGGAAAAACCGGCTCAAATTAACCCGGTCAAATCCGGGGAATCAGGTTTTGGCACTGAGGATTCCCGGCTGGGCGGAGGGTAGATACAAATTCATATCCGGCAATGATACTGTTTCCCCACCGGTTTGTGCAGGATATGCATATGTGGATGCAGGAGGGGTTAAGTCACTTGAAATTGAAGCGGACTTCAATCTGCAGAGCAAACTGAATGAATTGAACGGTATGCAGGCAATAACGCTGGGACCTATTAGCTTTGCGAGGGATAATCGTTATAATGACGGGGATGTTGACGAATGCGGAGTGATTGAGACCGACCCGGAGGGGAACGTGGCGGCACGACTCGTTATGGTTCCCGACAAATTTTCATGGCTGACCCTCGAAGTGCCGATGGTTTCAGGCACAGACCTGGAGGATTCGGAAAACAGGAAAGCCCGCTATGTGAAATTCTGTGATTTCGGTTCGGCCGGAAACGACTGGGCGAAGGACGGGCGTTACCGGGTATGGATCACACGCCCGATTCATGCGATGTCGCAGCCGTATCGGAAGTATTGAATGGGACGCAATGGGGATTCATGGGGCGGAATGGGACGAGATGGGGACGGGGATTTTTATAATTTATACATCAACTTATATGAAGACGGTATCTTTTACCATAAGAAAAATGCGGACTAATATTTTTTGGATATTCCTTTTGCTCTTTACTTCTATCTTCTCTCCATTGCAGGCGAAGGATTTCAAAGTCAATTCCCCGGACGGGACAATAAAAGTCAGTGTGACGGATGGTCTCAGCTATGTCGTCACCTGCTGTGATGAGGTTGCCTTTAGCGGATCAACAAATCTGAAGGTGAAGCATGGCGCAGTCTATGACAAGGTGAATTCTCCAAAATTCACGCATATAGACAGGATGATAGAAACTCCATTCTATCGGGATGCTAAAATCAGGGAGGAATATAATTCCATGACACTCAAAAGTTCCGGAGGATGGTCTGTCGAATTCCGGGTTTATGACGACGGGATGGCATGGAGATGGAACTATACGGGAAAGAAACCGGTGGAAATCGAAGAGGAAACGGTTGAATACAACTTTCCTAAGGATGGAAAAGCGATTGTTCCCTATGTCCGTACAGACAATATAAATGATTTCGAGTCGCAATTTTTCAATTCATTTGAAAACACTTATACCGAAACGACATTGACGGGAATGGACAGCCGCAGGCTCGCTTTCCTGCCACTTGTGATAGAGCCGTCGGACAGCTTGAGAGTGCTTCTGACAGAAAGCGATGTCGCTGACTATCCGGGATTATATCTAAACCGTCAGGATGGAACGATGCTTAAAGGTGTATCTGCCAATCGTCCGAAGAAGTTACGTGCAGGAGGTTATCTTAACGCCCAGATGCTTGTTGAGGAGAGGGAGGACTATATTGCCGGGATTGACGGTTCCTGTTCGTTGCTTTGGAGGGTAGCGGTGATTTCGCGTGAAGACATCGGCCTGGCGCAGAGTCAACTCGGATATCTTTTAGGCGGGGAAAGCAAAATACAGGATGTCTCATGGATAAAACCGGGGAAGGTTGCATGGGACTGGTGGAACGACTGGAATTTAAAGGGCGTTGATTTCCTCACCGGGGTAAATAACGACACGTACAAAGCATATATAGATTTTGCTGCGGAAAACGGGATAGAGTATGTGATACTTGATGACGGATGGAGCAGCAAGGAAAGCGGCGACCTCTTCACCATTGTGCCCGAGATAAATCTGCCGGAACTTATTGCATACGGCAATGAGAAGGGAGTCGGATTGATTCTTTGGGCAGGCTACCTTCCATTCGCAAAAGATATGGCAGAGGTGTGCCGGGTCTACTCGGAGATGGGGATAAAGGGTTTCAAGGTGGATTTCCTTGACCGGAATGACCAGCTGATGACAGACTTCGAGGAGCGTGCGGCGGAAACTGCGGCCAGATATCACCTGATCCTCGACCTTCACGGCACGCACATGCCCGGCGGAATGAACAGGAGATGGCCGAATATGCTGAATTTCGAAGGAGTGCACGGACTGGAACAGGTGAAGTTCAATCACAACGGTTTTGACCAGGTCAGGTATGACGCCACCATACCGTTTATACGTCAGGCATCGGGACCGATGGACTATACCCAGGGGGCCATGCGCAATTCCACACGTGGCAATCATTACATCTCGAATTCGGAGCCGATGAGCCAGGGCACGCGGTGTCACCAACTGGCCCTTTATATGATTCTCGACGCACCGCTGACAATGCTGTGCGATTCCCCGTCCAATTACCGGCAGGAACAGGAATGCACGGATTTTATTGCCGCCGTCCCCACCGTATGGGACGAAACCCGGATTCTGCAAGGCAAGATGGGAGAGTATATACTAACGGCAAGAAGGAGCGGTGACGAATGGTTCGTGGGAGGTATCACCGACTGGACTCCACGGAATATCGACGTGACATTTGATTTTTTTGCCAGACGGGGATTATGAAGCGTCAATATTCAAGGATGGAGTGAATGCTCACCGTATTGCTTCAGACTATAAGAAGGAAACAGAGACCGTAAACAACAAGACCCGTAAGACACTGAGGCTCGCTCCGGGAGGTGGGTTCGCGATAAAACTTAAGAAGAAATAACAATATCGAAATGAGAAAGACAACAGGTGTGGTTATAGCACAGTTATTGCTGCCGTTATCGGCGGCTGCAATAGAGATAGTATCCGGTCCTTTTTTACAGAATATGACAGAGACGGGATGTGATATCATCTGGCGCACGGATAAGCCCGCGACCGCGTGGGTTGAGATTGCCCCCGATGACGGGACGCATTTTTATTCAACGGAGCGTCCACGTGTTTATTCCGTAGATTTGGGGAGGACCGTGATTGACACTTTTCACAAGGTGTCGTTAAGAAATCTGAAACCGGGGGCTACATACCGGTATCGGGTATTTTCGGAAGAGGTGCTTGACTGGCAACCGTATCACGTGAAGTTCGGAGATATAGCCTCGTCTAAGGTATATCCCACAGATCCTCCGGCTTTCAGGACAATGGAGGATGGAAAAGCCACTTCGAATTTTGTCATGATAAATGACATTCATGGTAATAATGATGTGTTGAGGGACCTGCTCTCCAATGTTAAAAAGGGAGAAACGGATTTTGTGCTCTACAACGGTGACATGGTTAATTTCATGGACAGCGAGGAGAGGATCTTCAAGGGCTTTATCGATACGTCGGTGGATATGTTCGCGAAGGAGATTCCATACTTCATGAGCAGGGGGAATCATGAGACAAGGGGCAGTATCGCGAGTGAGTATTTGAGGTATTTCCCCAATTCGAATGACAAGCCATATTATTCTTTCAAGTCAGGTCCATGCTATTTCGTTATTCTTGACGGCGGGGAAGACAAGCCGGACACCGATATAGAGTATTCAGGCACATCCTTTTTTGATGACTACAGGGAGGGGCAGGTTGAATGGCTTAAGAATGTAGTGGGGTCGGAAGAGTTCAAACAGTCTCCATTTAAGATAGCGGTCATTCATGTGCCGACTGTTGATGCCGGATGGCATGGCCCGCTTCATGCTAAGAAGCTGTTCGAGCCTGTCTTAAATGAAGCGGGAATAAATTTAATGCTTTGCGGTCATATGCATGCGTATTCATACCATGAACCTGATGGTAAAAGCAGACAGTTCCCGGTTCTCATCAATTCCAATAAGGAAGCAGTGGTAGTGAAAGCCGACAATCAGATGATGTTATTGTCGGTTGTTGACCGCAATGGCAAGGCAATCCACAGTTTCGAATACAGACGCAAGTGATGTCTGTCGATCATCGGAGAGGTGGGAGGAAGGCATCTGGAAGATGCTGGATTTCGTAAGATTCGGGAGTGCCGGTGATGGTGATTATGTCGAGTCGGTAAGGGAAAAGGTGGGGGAGACTTCTCATATAGATGTCTCCCCCTTTTATCATTTTCTTGCGTTTTGGGGAATCTACAGCATCATCCGCAGATTCAACGTTGCCTTTACGAGCCTTGACCTCAACGAAAACGATTGTGCTGTCTTTTTCCGCGATTAAGTCGATTTCAATTGTGTTAGAGACACGCCAGTTGCGCTCACGGATTACGTATCCTTGAGTGAGTAGGTAATCGGCGGCAATCTGCTCCGCCAGCTTTCCCCATTCGCGGTTGGCCGCCCCCTGCTTCTTTTTGTCAATCATAAAAACTCTACCCAGTTTGAATTGAAATTTAATGATTTCAGCACAATCTTTTCAGACATTGGTTCCGGATGTCTTATTCTAAATTTTATGCTGTCCGATGGTACATTACATAAAATTGTAAATTGTGATCCGTGTGGTTGCCATATAAAATGTTTAATTCCGGTGTATTTATCAAATCCTTCAAGATTTCCACGCGTATTTTCTTTCCATTCATATTGAGATAGCTTGAAATGTTCAAGATATTCTTCGAAATACACAAAATCACGAAGGTCGTTGCTCCTTATAAGAATTCCGGTCCGGGTCGCCTTGTAATGTGCCAAAGCAATATCAACACGCGAATTCCATATTGCCAGCACAGCCTCTCCCGTCTTTTGGATATCTTCATGAGGATCAACAATTCCATAGGAATAGTCAGGAGAGCATCTGCCACTAATCAGACGTACGGTTTTTGCATTGAACGGACAGGTATTTTTAACCGTTTTCATAGACCATGCGGTATGGTCTTTTTCTACATCGGCAATGCCAAGAGGAGAACTAAGATGCTTCCCATCTATTGCCGATGCAAATATGTCACCCCAGTCATCACCGGTCATGTCTTTCCTTCCGGTATAAATAAGGAACACGATGGAACCTGCTATCCTTAAAATAATCTCGTGAGGTATATTCTCCAAGGAGTAGGGGGATTCCGATAAATATTTTGAGTCCCTTAGTTTCGGCTTTTTCATAATAAGTCAACAATTTTCTTAGCAACTTCTCTGATCATCGGCACCGCGACAGAGTTGCCGGTCTGTCTCCTTATGTCGGAATGGGGCACCGCAATTACAAAATTTTCGGGAAATCCCTGTAATCTTAAAAGTTCTCTTGATGATGGCCTTCTATATCCGTTAATAAGCAAATAATTATAGGATGCCCCGGTCCTAAGCGCACAGGCATATGGAAGAACCGATATGTTACCTGATTTATTTTCATGCCATATGGATGGATAAAACAATTTTTTGCCTACTGTGCTTTGGATTCTCTTCTTACAGATATCTTCTGAGGCAAATAGTTTCTTATCAACAACGCTGTCGCGTTCAATTATGCTTGACAAATCGTATTGTGTTTTAGGAAAATCGAAATTGAATTTGTCTGCCTTGTCTTTATCTTTAAATCCGACAATTATGGTTCGTTCCCTTTTCTGGGGCACTCCAAAATCCAGTGCATTCAGTATATTCCATTTTACAAAATACCCTAAATCTTTTAATGTCTGAATTATAGTTTCGAATGTTTTTCCATGGTCATGAGTGACCAGTTGCTTAACATTTTCTAAAAGAAAAGCTTTGGGTCTGTGGTGTTTAAGTATTCTTGCAACTTCAAAGAATAGAGTGCCTCTTGTGTCTTCAAATCCTTTCATTTTTCCTATTATGGAAAATGCCTGACAGGGGAATCCTGCAAGAAGAATATCGTGAGCAGGTATGAAATCCTCTTTAATTTTAGTAATGTCTCCGAACGGGATTTCTCCATAATTATGGATATAAGATGTTTGAGCTTTTTTATCCCATTCAGAAGAAAATACACATTTGCCTCCTAACTCACTGAATGGTAATCTGATTCCTCCGATACCGGCAAAAAGGTCAATAAATCTGAATTTATATTTAGTCCTGTTGGGAAAAGGTACATCCATTAATGATGTAAATAAATCCAGTTGTGTCCAGTCTTCGGCTACGCAATCTATTCCCGTAGATTCAGAATTGTTGTAATGCAACTTTATGAAGTCGTTTGCAATGTCTCTCATCTCTAACCTTTCTTTTTTAGATAAATCTTCATAGTTGTGAAAGGCGTGAGATAGCAGAGCCATTTGGTCATAAAGGGATTGATAATCAAATTCCCTTATGACCAAATGTCTGCCAAGAGTAAAATCCTTTGATGTTCTTACAGGAAAATTACTTAAATCCCAGATTGTGTTATTCAGGGACATTCATTCAGATTTTTTGTTTTAAATAAATTCTTACATTTAATAGGCTTTGAAGGACATGTCGAGACCTTTGACGGAGTGGGTGAGTGCTCCGACGGAGATGAAGTCAACGCCTGCTTCGCCGTATTCGCGGAGGTTCTCGAGGGTGATGCCGCCGGAGGATTCGGTCTCTACTTTGCCATCGACAAGTGCTACGGCTTCCTTGGTGAGGGCGGGGGTGAAGTTGTCGAACATGATGCGGTCAACACCTCCGTGAGCCAATACACGACGAATGTCGTCAAGGCTGCGCACTTCAACCTCAATCTTTAGGTCTTTGCAGTTTTCCTTGCAATAGTCGTTCGCACGTTGGATGGCCTTCTCTATGCCGCCTGCGAAATCGATGTGGTTGTCCTTGATGAGGATCATGTCGAACAGACCGATGCGGTGGTTCGTGCCGCCGCCGATTTTTACAGCCTCCTTTTCAAGCATACGCATGCCGGGAGTTGTCTTGCGGGTGTCGAGAACGCGTGTGTGGAGACCCTTCAGTTCATCCTGATAGCGGCGGGTCATGGTTGCCACTCCGCTCATCCGCTGCATGATGTTGAGCATGGTGCGTTCTGCAATGAGTAAAGCGCGGACCGGGCCTTCAGCTGTGAATGCGATGTCTCCTTTCTTAACTTCAGCCCCGTCATGGAGCATTACGGTCATTTTGATTGAGGGGTCAACCTTGTGAAGCACTTTCTCGGCAACGTCAACTCCGGCAAGGATGCCGTCTTCCTTGATTATAAGGCGAGAACGCCCCATGGCGTCAGCCGGGATTGTTGAGAGGGTAGTGTGATCGCCATCGCCGAGGTCTTCGGCAAATGCGAGGTTCAAGAGGTCTTCGATAAGATCGTCTTTAGTTTTCATATTTTCTTTGGGTTTAAGTTTTCTTTAATGGGGCGGGATAGGGCTGAATAGGGCGGGATGGGATTTTTCATTCCACATTAAACATTATTCATGGTGATAGGGTTCGCCACGGAGGATGGTCATCGCACGGTAGACCTGCTCCGTGAAGAAAAGACGTACCATCTCATGGTTGAAAGTCATTTTAGAAAGCGAGAGGAGGGAGTCGGAGCGCCTATATACAGCCTCGGAGAAGCCGTAAGGTCCGCCAACGATGAATACGACTTTACGTCTTCCCGATATCATCTGCTTTTCAATGAATCCTGAAAATTCTATTGATGAATATTCCTTGCCCCGTTCATCGAGAAGGATGATAAAGTCGGATGGAGCGATCGATTCAAGTATCTTCTCACCCTCCAGTTCCTTTTGTTTTGTTTTCTCCATCTTCGAGACATTTTTGATGTCGGGAATAGATTTGATGGAGTAGGGTATATAATGTTTCAATCGTTTTATATATTCAGCTATGCCGTCTTCTACAAAACGGATTGAAGTCTTTCCGACAGTCAGCAGTTCTATCTCCATATTATGATCATTTACTGAAAGCCCTCCTGAGGTGAGGAATGAAGGAAAACATGATAAGCAATGCCATCACTGACAAGTAAATATAAGAATAATTCAGAAGCATGCGATGGTTGTCGCGGGCAAAACTCATCGGATCGGCTGAAGTGTCCTTTGCCATGAAGTCGTCTGTATTGATTGCCCTTAACGTGCTTTTCCATGTCACGATGCCGTCATGGGTGAATACCACTGCCGGATTGCCTCTTGCCAGTTCTTTGATTGCAGTGTCATCAGCTGTATATATGGGATAATCCGGCATGGAGAGGTCTGTCCAATTATCAATTTCTTCACGAGAACCTGACACTGCTGCCACCATGTCGATGTCATGTTGCGATGCCCAGTCATGAAGGGAATTGATTTTCCAGGTGGTTGAAATCGAGACATCACCAAGATCCGGCATCAGAAGAAGAATGCGGTCTCTATCGGGAGTCAGCACTTCCTCCGTTACATCCTCATTTCCTTCCCATATGTGGAATCCTTTGTCATTCTCATTCCCGGCATCGGAATCCGAGGTGTTTTCTTTACGGTCAACGAATACCCACCCTTCGCTTTCATCCGGGAGGTTATCCATTGAGAACTCCTTGTTTATCCCGTCCTTGCTGTAAATAAATGTGATATCGGGTTCCGTTGTTTCTATCTGTTCATTCAAGGGCTTACCGGTTTCATAGGGTCTGAAATCTATAAGCGGTTGATACAAGTATCCCAGGAGTTCAATGAGAGAGATGAACAGACCGGTAGCGATGAACGCTATCCATTGGATAGCGGGAGTTATGAGGCATGCGCAATACTTGTTATACCTCACCAGCCAGAGCGTGAAAGCAAAGAGCAACACATTTTTCCAGAACGTAGCCCAGTTTGATATAATGAATGCATCGCCGAAACATCCGCAGTCAGCCACGGGGTCAAATACCGCGATCCATAAAGTGAATGGCAGCATAAAGCACATCAGAGCAAAGCTGAGAATAGCGATCCCTTTGCGGAAACATCCCGTGGCGAGACACACTCCTATAAAAAACTCTATGCCACAAAGAAAGAATACACCGACCAAAACAAGGTTCGGCCAGATGGTCAACCCCATGGCTGCGAGGTAGTCTTCCACCTTGTAGAGCGTGCCCCATGGATCGATAGCCTTGACAAATCCGGAAAATATGAAGACTAATGCCGTCAATTCTCGGATTATCCATGTGACACCACGGACAAGCCTGCTTTCCGGATCAGGCGAAACGTATTTTGATAAGTGCGAATATTGCATAGTTAATCATGTCCATATAATTGGCATCAATCCCTTCGCTTACGATTGTTTTGCCATGATGGTCTTCTATCTCTTTTGTGCGCATGAGTTTCTGGAGGATGATGTCGGTGAAAGAGCTTACGCGCATTTCACGCCATGCTTCGTCATAGTCATGGTTCTTGTTCATCATCAGCGCGGTGGCGGCCTCTATCTTCTCCTTGTAGAGCTTTAGCGCTTCATCTGCTGGGACGGGTTCTCCCGCACCGAGATCGAGCTGGATAAGGGCTATGGCGCAATAATTGACGATACCGATGAATTCCGGTTCTATTCCTTCGTTCACAGCAGCTGCCTCAATACCTTTTTCTTCGAGTGAGCGGATTCTGCGAGCTTTAATGAATATCTGGTCAGTCAGGCTTGACGGACGCATGATCCGCCAGGACGTGCCATAGTCTTTAAGTTTCTTTTCGAAGATGTCGCGGCAAACAGCCTTTACCGCGGCAAACTCTTCGGCTGTATTGTGGGTGCTCATATAATGTTTATTATTTTAACTGCGAAAATACAAAAAAAAACAGAAATAGCTTTATATATTCGCGAATAGTTGCTATTTTTGAAGTCAACTTATAAATCATATTATGGATAATGATATAAGGCTGATGGCGGAATGGGAGAGCTGCAGGAGTATTCTGCTCGCGCTTCCGGAGCCACATACCGACTGGGCTTACATACTTGAAGAGGCACGCGAGCAGTATCAGCGCATGGTGTCGGCCTTCACTTCGCACGGATACCACTGTGTTGTTCTGACAGCGGATAAGGATTCTGCAGCGCGTCTCCTGCAGGATTGTGACCAATCCTTAATAACCCTGATCGAGGCGGAATATAACGATACATGGACACGTGATTACGGTCCGATTTCAGTGATAAGAGGTGAGAGGCTTCGTGCACTCGACTTAGGGTTTAACGGATGGGGACTGAAATTTGCAGCCGATCATGACAATCTTGTGAACCTGCAACTCAGAGACAAGTATGTTATAACCCCGGAAGTATATAGAAATGAACGGGATTTTATTCTTGAAGGTGGGTCGATAGAGACGGATGGAGCGGGCACATTGTTGACAACCTCGCGATGTCTTTGCTCCCCGAACAGGAATGGAGGCCATGGCAAACATGAACTTAATGAAATATTGAAACGCCGTCTGGGTATAGAGCATACGCTCTGGCTTGATTATGGAGCATTAGCCGGTGATGATACGGATTCGCATATCGATACACTTTGCCGGATGGCTCCGGGCAATACGATACTTTTCACCGGTTGCCGCGATATGGATGACGAGCATTTCGAAGAGCTGCTGAAAATGAGGGCACAGCTGACCATGATGCGAAATCAGGAAGGGGAACCATACAACCTTGTCGAACTTCCGCTTCCAGCTCCAATTCATGATGAAGAAGGAAACCGGCTTCCGGCATCCTATGCCAACTATCTTGTGACTCCGGATACAATCTTCATGCCCGTTTATTCGCAACCGGAGAATGACGCACTTGCATGTTATACAATAAAGGTTGCATTCCCTGATCATGAAATTGTGCCGGTGGAGTGCTCAACCCTTATCAAGCAACATGGGTCGCTCCATTGCGCCACGATGCAGATACCAGACAATATTTTTAATTCTACAGTATATGAATAATAAACTGCAAGTAGGAATAGTGCAGCATTCCTTTATTGAGGATATAGATTTCAACAGGGCGCGCAATCTCACGGCGATTGAAAATCTCGCATCGGAGGGGGCAAGGTTGATAGTGCTTTCCGAGCTTCACGATTCCCTCTACTTCTGCCAGACTGAGGATGTGGATAAATTCGATCTCGCCCAGACACTGCCGGGAGATTTCACAGAATTTTACGGATCGGCAGCTGCCGCTAACAACGTTGTGATAGTGACAAGCACATTCGAGCGCCGGGCTCCGGGGTTGTATCATAACACCGCAGTAATTTTCGATACAGATGGTTCGGTTGCCGGCAAATACCGCAAGATGCATATTCCCGATGACCCCGGGTTTTATGAGAAATTCTATTTCACTCCCGGTGATCTCGGCTTTGAGCCGATAGAGACATCTGTCGGTAAACTCGGAGTGTTGGTATGCTGGGACCAGTGGTATCCCGAAGCTGCGCGTCTTATGGCCATGAAAGGGGCTGAAATGCTTATTTATCCTACGGCTATAGGGTGGAATCCTGACGACCCACAGGATGAGAAAGAGAGACAGCGGGAGGCATGGATCACAGTGCAGCGCGGTCATGCAGTAGCTAACGGCATTCCAGTGATAAGTGTCAACAGGTGTGGCTTCGAGGAAGACCCCTCGGGGCAGACTTCGGGTATCGATTTCTGGGGATCGAGTTTCATCACCGGTCCACAAGGCGAATTCCTTTATTTAGCACCTGATAACGCTCCTGCGGAGCAGGTTGTGGAAATCGACATCAACAGATCGGAGGATGTGAGGAGATGGTGGCCCTTCTTCCGCGACCGTAGAATAGAGAATTATGGTGATATTTCGAAACGCTTCTTGATATAGAAGTTGTTTAGACTAATTTACGAATGTTAAAAACGAAATTATATTTATTCTTTTATTAACCCTTGCGGTCTATTTTGGCATCTTTCTTCCCTCTCATCGCCGCCAACCGAAAGGTTGCCGTCTCTTCGATGAAAGAAACCTGCTCAAAATATGCCTGCAATTGTTAATAAAAAATTAGTCTAAACAACTTCATAATGAAGTTTTTATAAACCACTTAAATGCAATATTGGCCGGCGTGAGAGTCATGCCGGCCAATACTGCACTTGTTTAAAACAATTGTTCAACTAATAACCTAACCTTTTAACCTATGAAGCTTTTTTACTTGTTTGCTGATTGCATTTGACGGGGGGCTTTCCCTTGCCGTCCGCTTTTGCCATCTTTATTAAACTTACCGCCTTTACCGTGTTTCATTGCAAAAGCTTTCTTGCCGCCATGGTGAGAACCGCTGTTCACATAGAAATTCTTGAGGTATACCGTCATCTGGTCAGATGTAAGAATCTCGCCAAGATCGTTGATATATTTTCCACGGAGTTCTTTCCTTGCCTGACGTGGATTGTAAGAAGAATCCTTTTTATCTTTTGCAGTTTTCGCCTTGGCTTTTAATTCCTGACGTGAAACCTTTACTGCGTTATCCAGCGCTTCGATCTTACTCTTCTGTTCAGTTGTCAGCTGAATGCCTTCGAACAGGTTTGCCTTGCGACATTCTTTGTTTTTAACCTTGCAGCACTCCTGTTTGTTTGCAACGCATTCTGTGTTTGCAGCGCAAGGTTTGTCACATTTTTTCTGTGCGGATGCTGATACAGATACTGCGGCAATTGAGAGGAATGCCAGACCTAATATTGCTTTTTTCATTTTTTGTCTTCTTTTCTGTTAAACTTTCAATTTTTATTTGGAAATCACTCCTGATGATTATCCGTTCCAATTGGATTTCAGTTATAAGACAGATGAAAAAACTTTAGGTTTAAACCCAAGAACCACTTTAACGATTATTAATTAAACTGTTAAGGAATGTGATTTTGTTCGGCTAATAATCGTCCATGTTGAGGCGGTGGAGGATGTCCATGTGGAGGTAGTTGTCGCGTTTCGGTGGTTTGGTGCCGCGTATCACGCACTCTGCGAATGTGGTCAACGCAAGCTGTGACTGACTCGATATGTGTCGAGTCACAAGGAATTCGATGTGTCCGCTGCGCAGGCTTGCAAGATTTGGTTCAATATCGTCAAAACCTACTACAACCCGTTCGGGATCCGGATTCTCCCTAAGATATTCGTCAATAAGGAATATGCGGGAGTTGATCATTATTATGTGTTTAACTTCCGGATGCCCTTGACAGAACTCTTTCAAAGTGATGTATGTTTGTCTTGGGTTTGCCGGATTTATAAACACTGTGTGAATCTTACAGTCCGGAAACTTCATATTTATATAGTCGAGGAATCCCTGCCGGCGTTTGGCATTCGGGTCCGCTTTGTGGTTGGTGTCACGGATAAGCCGCACGAGAAGCAGTTGTTCGGGATTGAAGTGGTTCGTAAGCAGGAATGCACCGAGTCGGCCGCTCTTGTATGGATTCATGCCGTAATAAACCGTATAATTCAGCTCATCGAATTTATCATCTACGAAGGCAAACGGAATCTCTGCCTCATCAAGTCTGGCGGCAAACCTACATGTATCTTCCTTGAAGACTGTGCCCATGATAACTCCATGTGGCTTGGATGCAATGATATCATCGCAGCATTTCCGATAGGATTCGGGGTCTGTCTGGTCGAAGAGATGAAAGTTTACTTCAATATTATAGTTATATAATGAGTTTGCACCGGTGATAAAGCCTTCATGTATCTTCTCCCAATATTCGCCATGCTCAAATTCCGGAATGAGGCAGGCAAAGGTATATGTTTTCTTTGATGCAAGTATTGAAGCATTGAGGTTGGGACTATATCCGAGGATTTCGATGGCGCGTCTCACCTTGTCCACCGTGTCCTGCGACACGCGCCCGCGATTATGTATCACACGGTCCACCGTGCCCCGTGAAACGTTGCATAACCGTGCCACATCAAATATTGTTGCCTGAGTTGTTGCGTTATTTATCTTATTTATCTTAGCCATGGAATATTGTAGGATTATGAGCCGTTTCTATAAAAATTTTCACAAATTTATCATTTTTTTTGGAAATATAAAAAACTTCTAATATATTTGCAGTGTGAATGTGCACGTGCACGCTAAGATATAAGGCATAACGAGCCTATAAACGTTTATCTAATTTTACTTTTAATCCATAATTGAGCAGGTTTGTCGTTAACAGGATGGGTTAACAAACATGAGTTCCGGGTCGATCCCGGAACTCATACGACAAACAGCAGTGACCTCTTATTATTTCTTTATCATGTTGGGATCGGGGGAGAGGGATTTCGTGGCATAGGCGAAAGCGAGGGTTATGACAGCCAGTGTTACAAATGCAATTGCGGTGGAATGCATTATATTGCCGAGTCCCACCAAAGGTGCGACTATCGCGCCGAATACGTAGCCGGTTAGTCCGAGTAATGCAGAGGCTCCTCCGGCATTCGCTCTCCCTTCGTTCATGGCTAAAGTGTTGCCTACGGTAAAAATCATTCCAAGTGAGAAAACGATGGGAAGCATCGTGAGTTCATATGCCCAGAAGTCGTTCAGCAGGAACAGGACTCCGAACTGGACGGACGTTGCAAGCAAGAGTGTCCAGCCTCCCAAGAATGCAGCTTGCTTGAGAATTTTGAATTTCAGCGCCATCATCGCTCCGAATGCCACGAACAGCGCGTTGAATCCCATGAACAGTCCGAAGTGGACTTCCGACCATCCAAAATGATCCTGCATGATGAAAGGCGCTGAAGAGCAATATGCAAACAAAAGTCCGAGTGCAGACCCTTTTAGAAAGGCATGGGTCATAAATCTTCTGTTTTTTATCAACAGAGGGTATTCTTTAAACGCATCTATAAGTTTCCCTTTAAACCGGTTTTCCGGTTTGAGCGATTCTTTCAAGGGGATTCCTATGCATATAAGAAGGGCGGCAAAGCCGGCGAGTACATAGAAAATCCCTTTCCATCCGTCGGCAACGGCAAGCAGGCCGCCTAATACAGGTGCGGACGCTGGCGCAAACCCGTTGATAGCTCCGATAAGCGCCATCATTTTTGCTAACGGCCGGCCACTGTAAATGTCAGCAGGGATTGTTCGAGCAAGAAAGTATCCGCCTGATGCTCCTATACCCTGTACAAGCCGACATCCGAGAAAAAAATGAATAGAGGGGGAGAACACGCTGACAACAGCGCTTACGATGAAGATTGACAATGTTATGATAAGCACGGGCTTACGCCCGTATTTGTCGCTGACGGGTCCCATGATCAGCTGCCCGATTCCGAGGCCGATCATCCCCATGGTGAGTCCAAGCTGGACAACGGAAACCGAACAGCTGAAATACCTGGTCATTTCCGGCAGCGTAGGCAGGTACATGTCGTTGACAAATGAGCCGAACGCACTTAACCCGACAAGATACGCCACTAAAAACATGTAATAATGTTTTCCGTTGGGATACGTGTGCGGGCTGTTGATTTCAGAGGATTGTTGCGCTTGAGGAGACGTGTTGGTAGATATGCTTTTCATATTACTTTTCTTTTAAGTAGGTAAGAAAAATTAAACGATATATGTAGGTGATGAAATCTTGCCCAATAAAACTTGTTCTTTTTGGCTGTTTTTACCTTGTAATTCAGTCGCATATGCCTATATGCTCCATCATTACGCGGCAAAAACATCTCAAAAATAGCTGCGTTTTATTTGTGCATTAATTTTTTCTTACCTACTTAAGTTATAACAAATCTTTAGTAAATATGGGTTGGTTTTCACTTTTTTTGCTGTTTTTGATACGATTTAATCCGAATATATAGTGCTGATGTTGTGTATTTAAACGATAAATATTAATTTTGCGCTTCTTCTACAGGTTTTCTAAAAGGTATATAATGAAGGTTATGAAATTCGGGGGGACCTCAGTCGGTTCTCCACAAAGGATAAAGAATGTTGCATCGCTGATAAGCGGGAAAGGTAAGAACTTGGTTGTATTGTCTGCAATGAGCGGCACCACAAATTCTCTGATAGAGATATCGGATGCTGTGAAGGCAGATGACCCGCAACTTGCCTGCAAACTTATATCGTCGCTTGAGGAGAGATATGGAGGAGTGATCGATGAGCTGCTTTGTACTCAGGAATCTCGTGAACGGACACGCACTGTTGTGGCTGATTTTTTCAATGACATCCGTCATACCATCTCTTCACCCGAATCCCCGCTGCTTGAAAAGGAGATTGTGGCGAGAGGGGAGATGATATCAACCAATCTCTTGCATGCCTATCTTCACGAATGCGGCGTGAATTCGGTTTTATTGCCGGCCCTCGATTTTATGCGTACTGATGAACACGGAGAGCCGGATCTTCCATTTATATCAAAACATCTTAATCAATTGCTTGATGAGAATCGGGAGGCGGATCTTTACATTACTCAGGGATTCATCTGTCTTGACCATGAAGGAAATATCCATAATCTTGAACGGGGCGGGAGCGATTACACGGCATCGCTTATAGGGGCTGCCATAAATGCCGAAGAGATTGAGATATGGACAGATATCGACGGTATGCACAACAATGACCCCCGATTTGTGGAAGGCACTAAACCGGTGAGGAACCTTCATTTCGAGGAAGCTGCCGAGCTGGCATATTTCGGGGCGAAGATCCTTCATCCGACGTGCATACTTCCCGCCAAGATCAACAATATTCCGGTGCGGTTGTTGAATACAATGGAGCCGGATGCTCCGGGCACGTTGATTGACAATAATCTCCAAGGGGCCTGCATCAAAGCTGTGGCGGCGAAAGACAATATCACGGCAATAAAGATAAAGTCGGGGAGGATGCTGCTGGCTTACGGCTTCTTGAAGAAGGTGTTTGAAATTTTTGAAAAATATGAGACTGCCATCGATATGATAACAACATCTGAGGTGGGTGTCTCCGTGACAGTGGACAATGAGAGGAATCTCGACCGCATTGTGGAAGAGCTTCACAGATTCGGCACTGTAACCATAGACCGAAACATGGCCATCATATGTGTGGTGGGTGATCTGGAATGGCAGAACCGGGGATTCGAGGCCAAGGCATTGGATGCATTGCGCGACATACCCGTGAGGATGATTTCATATGGCGGGAGTAACTATAATATTTCGTTCCTTATCAAGGCGGAGGACAAGACGCGTGCATTGCGTGCCCTTTCCGCCGAGATTTTTGCATAACATTTTTAAGACAGATGATATTCAATTTACCTTGTATGGAAGGGGTGCGCACCCCGTTCTACTATTACGATATGGAGCTTTTGCGCTCCACACTTGCAGAAATAAAAAAATATGTTGACGGCACATGTGTGCACGTGCACTATGCAATAAAGGCGAACGGTAATCCTGAGATATTGAGAGTGATTGCCGAGGCCGGTTTCGGGGCGGATTGTGTGAGCGGTGCTGAAATAGAGGCCGCCTTGGCTGCCGGTTTTGGGAATGCTTCGATTTTCTATGCCGGTGTCGGTAAGACTGATGAAGAGATTTTGTTGGGTATAGAAAAGGGGATAGGTTGCTTTAATGTTGAGTCAATCGAGGAACTGGAGGTGATTTCAGAACTCGCCGAGGAGGCCGGAAGAAAAGTGCCAGTCGCTTTGAGGGTGAACCCCAATATAGATGCACATACTCATGAGTATATCACTACCGGTCTTGAGGAAAATAAGTTCGGTATCGACATGCGGTGTCTTGACAGGGCGGTTGATATGGCGCTATCATCGAAATGGATAGAACTGAAAGGGCTGCATTTCCACATCGGATCCCAGATAACTATTACAGAACCGTTTGCCATACTCTGTGAGCGGATTAATAAGATCACAGAGAATTATCGGGCAAAAGGTGTGGAATTTAAAATATTGAATGTTGGTGGCGGATTAGGTGTCGATTATGATAATCCGGATGCGAATCCTATTCCGGATTTTAAGGGGTATTTCGGCACCTTGATCAGGGGAATGCACCTGTTGCCCGGTCAGGAGATACATTGCGAATTGGGTAGGGCTATAGTGGCTCAATGCGGTTCGCTGATATCCCGTGTTGTATATGTAAAGGAGGGGATAGGAAGGAAATTCATGATTCTTGATGCCGGGATGAACGATCTCCTGCGTCCTGCGCTTTATGGAGCGCATCATAAAATCGAGGTTGTGGATCCGAGGGATTCCGATGCAACGGAAGTCTATGATGTTGTCGGGCCGGTTTGTGAATCCTCGGATGTTTTCGGCAAGGATGAAAAACTTCCCGCCGTGCGCCGCGGAGACCTTGTCGCGCTGCGCTCGGCGGGAGCATACGGTGAGAGCATGGCATCTGAATATAATATGCGTAAACTGCCCGGCTCTTTATTCGTGGGATAAGAAGTTGTCTTTAAACAAGTTCTTAGATTCTGTTTCCGTCTATTCGTCAGGGAGGAACATTGGATCCCAAGCCGGAAGCAGGGTGGGCTTCTGTTTGAGGATAGCAAGTATATCGGCGGGTATATATTTCTTGTTGACGACGAGACGGAACATGTATTCATCAAACCATTTGTCGGTGAGAATCAGATGACCGCCGTTAGGTCCGCTGCCCCAGCTGTTTTCCACCATCCATTTGGTAGGTTTCCCTTTTTCGTCCAGATCTACGGCAACGAGAGTCATGGCATGTGAGGAAGCACTGGCATGGGTGCGGATACGGTCTGCCTTATCCATGCCGAAGTTTACACCCATCAGTGATTCATAATCGAAATTAGACGTGTCGAGGACACCTCTGTCGCGGTCGAAGAATTTACCTACATCGCAAGAGAAATACATCATTGCGCTGTCTTTTATCGACTCGATGGCCATTTTCTTTATGTCTTCAACCGGAAGATTGACGTAAGTCCAGTTTTCCCCGTCGTAAGAATGACGGTCGTAGTCAATTTCATATAATTTATAGTATTCGCGGGTTGGATCGTTCATAAGCATGACATAGTCGTTTTTGAGGTCATTACCTGCGAATTCTTTATAAAACTCAAGCGGAGTATATTTGCGGGTGTTTATGACGTTGCCTTTGGAGTCCTTGCGTGTCCATGTAAACTCCGAGGGTGGAGTGCCGAGGGTAAGGGCCAGCATCCTGTATATTTCTCCGAGCATCTCTTCTTTACGGGCTGCGAGTGCGGCTGGTTTTGCCTTATCGGCGTGCATTTTGCGAAGTTCGAGTCCGTCTTCACGAAGTTTGAGAGATATAAGGTTGCGCATCTTGGATGTGTTGTTGCTACTGAAAGATTCACGCATAATTTCCGCTGGCACCACTCCATATTTCATGATATTATCTGAAAGTCCCGTATATTGGCCCCCATCACTGAGAGGATGGGAAAATAGCCAGTCAACCATCTTGTCGTCCATCGGCCTGTCCGCGTAATCTATCATTCCCTGTAGGAACAGATTGGCTTTCTCAAGCTGGTCATAAAAGAAATTATAATTCTGAGACAGTTCCAGCTCTGGAAGATCGTGTTTTGACATCATCTGTGCACGCAACACGTTGAGGCCTGTAAACAGCCAGCATCTGCCCGATGATTTCTGATCTGTAATCCCTTTGCTTTTGACGCGATGGGAGAAATGGGTGTCGAAGGCGTTTCCTGCATCCGCATTCAATGCAATCTTGTCTATGTCGGAATTACCGAGGGCATTTCTCACAGCCTTGGCGGCTGCGTCCTTTGAATAAGAGCTTTTGAGGCGGCTCATCATTTCCGCTGAGATTCCTCCATTACCGGATTTTTTTGCTGCGAAGGTTTGCGCGGAGGGGAATACAGCCAAACCTAATAGCAGTATTGCAACCGATATTTTACAAATTTTCATGATGTCGATTAAATAAGTTATTTAATTATTATTGAGCGTTATGTTTCCAACCACTTACAACTACTGAACAACCACTTGAGTATCAATGTAGGGCTGCACCATGGTGCAGCCGTTAAATAGACCTGTCAGTCCGGATGCTCCGGGGAGCATCCCTACATTTAAAACTAAACTTTTTACAAATATAAATAAGATATTTGTAATTTTGCATAATGAATCTGAAAATCTATCAAGAGAAAGTATGAAGAAGTTTTATTATTCTGTGTTGGCCGGGATGGCGATCGGTATCGCGGCGATATGTAACCTCGCATCGGGAGGAATTATAGGGGCCGCTTTGTTTGCATTCGCTCTGTCGGCCATAGTATGCTGTAAATGGACCCTGTTCACAGGTAAAGCCGGTTTCTTCGCCAATGGAAAAGAATTTACAGAGCTTGCATTGATACTTATCTATAATGCGATAGGAGTGGCTCTCGCAGTGTTGCTGTCAGATTCGTTTATAGCATTAGGTGACAATGCCGTCAGGATAGTTGAATTGAGGAAAGCTGCAGGATTAAGGGTGTTTATGCCGTCGGTATTGACAGGACTTATAATGACAGTAAGCGTGAAATGCGCCAGGGAAGGGCAGTGGTTGCCTCTTGTGCTTGGTATCCCCACATTCGTGATGTGTGGTTTCCCACACTGCGTGGCAGATATCGCCTATTATTGTGTCGCGATGGACTTCCCCTGGGCGGTATGGCTGATGTCGGTTGCCGGCAACCTCCTCGGCTGCAACCTTCCCACCATCTTCCGCTCCTTCAGAAAATAGACACTACTATACTCCACACAAAAAGAGATATATTGATTTTCAACATATCTCTTTTTGTGTGGAGTATAGCGGACTCGAACCGCTCACCTCGACACTGCCAGTGTCGCGCTCTAGCCAGATGAGCTAATACCCCAACTCTTATGTTTCGCAAATTTAGTGTTAATTTCTAAAATTACAAAATTATTTTAGATTTTTATTTGAATTTGTGCCTATTTTTATTTGAAGGTGTCCGGGAGGTCGTTTTCGTAGAGGACGGTATCGCCGGCGCGGAGCAGGGTGCCAAGGAGTTTCTGCGCCTCGTTGAAGCTGTCTACCGGATAAAGGTTCTCTTCCTTGAATCCGCTTTCCTTTACTCCCTGCATCAAGGCATCGCGGTTGTATTCCCCGACGATTATGGCAACGTCGATGTTTTCTCCTATATGTTTGCCGAGGGCTTTGTTGAGGTTGAATTGTTCGGAACCGAGTTCTATCATTCCGGGTGTCACAATGATTCTCTTGCCACCGGTGAAATGCGAAAGTACATCGACTGCCATTTTCGAGCCGGCCGGGTTTGAGTTGAATGCGTCGTCGATTATCGTGACTCCTCCCGGTGTCTGTTTGATGCTAAGCCGATGCTCAACCTGCTCTATGGACCCGACGGCATAACGAATCTTTTCCGGGTCAACACCCAGTGCGAGGGCGATGCATACGGCACCCAGAATATCTGATACATTGCATTCTCCAAGAAGACGCGTTTCCAGCGGTAGATTGAATCCATCCGGTCCCTCAACTGTAAAGGATGTGCCGGAGGGGGTATATTTAATATCCACGGCGCGGTAATCGGTGAAATCAGGATTTGTAACGGAGTAACGTATGGCCTTTACATTCCTGACTTCGCGGTTGGCACACATCTCGAAATCATTATTTATTACGGCAAGACCATCGGCAGGTAAGGCATCGATAAGTTCGAATTTGGTTGCCTGCACATTTTCTATTGTCTTGAAGGATTCAAGATGCATAGGCCCCACGGCGGTGACTATACCCATAAGGGGATGCACTATATCACAAATTTCCTTTATATCTCCCTTCTGTTTGGCACCCATCTCGCATATGAAGACTTCATTGTATGGTTTCATGTATTCGCGGATCGTCCGCACAACACCCATCGGGGTGTTGAAAGAGCCCGGGGTCATCAGTACATCGTATTTTTCAGAGAGAATGCGGTGCAGGTAATGTTTCGTACTTGTCTTTCCGTAAGACCCTGTTATCCCTATTATTTTGAGATCCGGCATGGAGCGTAGGATTCTTTTGGCATCGCGCACATAACGTTGCTGAATCATTCTCTCTATAGGCATCAGGATTATATCAGCAAGGATCAAAGGCACGAAAGAGCATATGGAAACGAGCAGCAAAAAGCCAAGAATCATCGTTGATGGTGCGTATCCATCCCAGGTATCTTTATGTGCCCCCGTCAGAATCATTGCTATGTATCCTCCAACGGCAAGCAGAGCCGTGACTGAGTAGAGCCGCCACACTCTCTTGGTGAACACGAGCGGTTTCTTATACTTGCGTTTCAGGATAATCCATATTTTTGCGAGAACCACAAGCACAACAACCATGGCGGACAACGGTGCAATCAGGAGTGTAGAGAAAATCAGGAAAAGACACGCCACGTCTACAAGACGCCATGCAGAACCCATGTTGCCCTTGAGCCATTTCCAATATCTGGGAATACGATAGGAATTCTGTTGAAACATTTGAATCTCGAATTTGAAATTCAAGATCATATACATGCCGCAAATGGCATAGATCACTATATAATAGGGAGACATTTGGTGTAATGTTTAATGGGTAATGTTTAGAGCTTGTTTAATGTTTAATGGGGGAGAGAAGGAAATTGCGGATCACGGCGCGGAATGCTCCCGGATTGTCAAGGAATGAATAATGTCCGCAACCGGGCCAGCTTACAAGTCCGGCATCCGGTATCAGTTTTTCCATGAGCCGTGCATCGGTCATAGGGGTGGCCTTGTCATCCTCTCCCCACAGCAGGAGGGTGGATGCCTTGATATGCGGAAGCCGGTCGGTAAGATCTTCATTTACGCATCGGCTCATTACCATGCGCATCATCGGCGATGAATTGCGATAGTCGGCAGAACCTGCTTTCCCACGCCATGTATCTATCATCTTCCCTCCTTGCCTTTTGCCGAATATCAATGGCAGAATCTTTTTGGCAGCCTTGAAACTGTATACTTTAAGATAATATTTAAGCGGTCTCTTGGGTTTTATGCCTGCTGCATCAACCAAAACTATCCTGCTTATTGGATTGCGCGAAGCCATAAGGATCGAGATGCGTCCTCCGAATGAATGACCGATCAATACAGGATCTGAAATTCCGAGCATAATCACGAAGCGTTCCATCATCAGGGTGTAATCGTTCACTCCCCACGCTGTCGGGGGCTCCTGACTTGCGCCATGTCCCGGGAGGTCTACGTTATAGACGCGCATGCTGCCATTTAATGCATTCGCGATGGATCTGACAGTGGTATGGTCACATCCCCAGCCATGCATAAGAATCACCGGGGCTCCCTCTTCGGGACCAGTGACTTCATAGTGCATTCGCATGCCGTCTATTTCTATATCGTTTTCCATATTAGAAACTTTGTTTATGCAAAATTAGTGAATTTTTTTGTTTCTTCCATATTGTTGACCATTCGTGGAAACTGTATTGCCAGGCCAACACCCCGCACAGCGAGGAACGAGAGGAACGCCACCCAAAGGAGTCTGTTCCCAAATGCCGGATATGTTTCGAATGGATGTATTTCCATGCCGACCGTAACGATGAGACCGAAAGTCATGATGGCTATCAGGGTGGTAATAAACATTCTGCGGGTTGCGGTTAGTCCGATAAAAAATCCATCGTATATGAATGCCCATACTGCAACGGGTGGTAAAAGCCATAAGAAAGGGCTCATTCCAGACACTTCATTGCGTACGCTTTCCACATCTGTGAGCAACGCCGTGATGGTGCCGGATCCGCAGAAATATACAATAAGAAAAAGTATTGCCATGATGCCGGACCATATAAGTAGCCTGCGGGACATGAAACGCAATCCGGTGAAATCTTTTGCGCCGGAACTTTTTCCGATAAGTGCCTCCCCGGCAAATGAGAAACCGTCCATGAAATATGAGAAGAAGAGAAAGAACTGAAGCATTATGGTGTTTACCGCCATTGTCAGGTCTCCCATTCTTGCGCCTATTGCCGTGACCGAGAGGGAAACACCCATGATGCATGCAGATCTCAGGAAGAGGTCGGAACTGACTTTGAAGAATTTTCCGAACCCGCCATTGTGTATTATTGTGCCCATATTGGGTTTCAATGAAACTCTTTTCGAATATGTTGCCACAATAAATGTTGAAAGTATCAGGCCTGTCCAATTGGCGGCAAGAGTGCCGTAGGCGACACCTGCGAATCCGGAATCGAGGCCATACACTGCGATAACGCTTGCCGCCACATTCAGAAGATTCATGGATATGGATATCACCATGGGTCGCACGGTGTCCTGCATCCCGATAAACCATCCGTTGATGGAAAGAGTGATGAGCAAGGGAGGGATTCCCCATACACAAATAAGGAAATATTCTGAAGCGGCATGCGCAACATCATAGCCGGGCGATATTATACTGAGAAAAATATCGAGGAGTGGATTGCGCAGGGTGATTACGATAAGTCCAAGCAATGTTGCGAGTCCTATGGCGCGCCAGAAAATTATATTAACGAGCCCCGCTGTTTTAGAACCGAATGCCTCGGCAGTAAGACCGGTCGTGCCCATCCTGAGGAAACCGCATAGCCAGAGGATCACGTTGAATATTGTCCCTCCGGCAGCCACGGCTGCGAGATAAGTCTCGCTGCCGAGATGACCGGTAATGGCAGTGTCGCAGAGCCCTAAGAGAGGCACTGTGATATTGCTTGCGATTGCCGGGAAGGCAAGCCGCAACACTGTTTTGTCGGCCGGTATGAGATGGAATATTTTCATGATTGCAAAATTAATAAATAAGAGTTAAAGATGATGAGAAACAGCGCACGATATTTGTTCTTTCAGAAATTATTCGTTAATTTTGTAAGAATTTGTGAACAAAGCAGGAGGAAAAGCAATGACAGGAAAATGGAATTATCAACCCCTGACGCATCAGGAGAAACGTGAGACCGAGACGCTCGCCGAGCATGTAGGCGGCAATGAGGTTGTCGCGGAGTTGCTGATACGCCGCGGTGTCACCACTGCGGAAGAGGCTGACCATTTCTTTTCTCCGTCTCTTTCCCAGCTTCATGATCCGTTCCTTATGAATGACATGGACAGGGCTGTCAACCGTCTTAACAAGGCCATGGGAGCAAAAGAGCGTATCATGATTTATGGCGATTACGATGTAGACGGCGTTACAGCAGTTGCTTTGGTTTATAAATACCTTCAGAATTATTATTCCAATGTGGAGTATTATATCCCTACCCGGTATGAGGAGGGATATGGAATCTCTATGAAGAGCATCGATTACGCCGCTGAAAACGGAGTGAAACTTGTAATCGTGCTCGACTGCGGAATAAAGGCGATAGAAGAGATTGCATATGCCAGGAAGAAGGGTGTTGATTTCATCATCTGTGACCATCATATGCCGGATGAAGTGCTCCCTGATGCCGCTGCAATCCTCAATCCCAAGATGCCGGATTCCACATATCCGTGTCCATATCTGAGCGGTTGCGGTGTCGGTTTCAAATTCATGCAGGCGTTTGCCATGAGCAACGGGCTTTCGAATCATAACGAGCTTGATTCGCTCCTTGATCTTGTGGCTGTGAGTATTGCCGCCGATATTGTGCCGATAGTGGGTGAGAACAGGGTGATGGCGCATTATGGCCTTCGTCGCCTTAACTCCAATCCGAATCTCGGACTCAGGAGCATCATCCGCCTTTGCAAACTGACAAACAAGGATATCACGATCAGTGATGTGATATTCAAGATCGGTCCGCGACTTAACGCTTCGGGCAGAATGCAAAGCGGGGTGGAGGCTGTGGATTTGCTTGTCAGCCGTGACCTTCACGATGCTTATGAACGAGGAAAGGATATTGACCAATATAATCGCGACAGGAAGGAACTTGACAAGAGAATCACTCAGGAGGCCAACCGGCTTATAGAGAATAATGTCGGCATTGTGCAAGGGAAACGTTCGATCGTGATTTACAATAAGGACTGGCACAAGGGGATTATAGGGATAGTGGCTTCGCGCCTGACCGAATTGTATTATAAACCGGCGGTTGTGCTGACATTTTCAAATGGAATTGCTACCGGCTCGTCTCGTTCGGTTCAAGGTTTCGACATATATTCCGCCGTGAATTCCACGCGTGACCTGCTTGAAAATTTCGGCGGACACACTTATGCTGTCGGGCTCTCCATGAAGGAGGAGAATATTGCGGAGTTCAGC
Source organism: uncultured Muribaculaceae bacterium (assembly GCA_910584055.1). Lineage (GTDB taxonomy): Bacteria > Bacteroidota > Bacteroidia > Bacteroidales > Muribaculaceae > Lepagella. The sequence continues at coordinate 50,345 of CAJTZS010000019.1, forward strand.
CGCAGGTTCGAGAAATACGTATCCGACAATATCCAGCCAAACCAGTTGTCGCCCCAGCTTGATATAGATGCGGAGATTGAATTTGCCGACATAACGCCTGAACTTGTATCCTATCTGAAAAAATTCAATCCGTTCGGTCCCGGTAATCAGAAACCTGTTTTCTGTTCGCGCAATGTGTTCGATTTTGGTACGAGCAAGCTCGTGGGTAAAAATCTCGAGCATATCAAACTCGAACTTGAGGATAACAGCACCAGCCATGTGATAAATGCGATTGCCTTCAACATGTCGCAGTATTTCGAGCATATCCACTCACATAAGGCGATTGACATATGCTATACTATTGAACAGACGAAAAGGTCTAACAATCCGGATTCCATTCAGCTGATGATACGCGATATCCGTCCGTCGGCCGACAAGAAATAAGAAGTTCTTTTTAATAAGTAGGTAAGAAAAATTAAACGATATATGTAGGTAATGAAATCTTGCCCAATAAAACTTGTTCTTTTTGGCTGTTTTTACCTTGTAATTCAGTCGCATATGCCTATATGCTCCTTCATTACGCGGCAAAAACATCTCAAAAATAACCGCGTTTTATTTGTGCATTAATTTTTCTTACCTACTTAACTTCTAAATGGACTCCCGCACTATCCATGACATACTTAAGAGGCATTGGGGGTATGATTCTTTCCGCCCTTTGCAGGAGGATATAATAATGTCTTCCCTGTCCGGGCACGATACGCTCGGACTTATGCCTACGGGGGGCGGCAAGTCGATAACTTTTCAGGTCCCCGCGCTTGCTTTGCCCGGTCTGACAATCGTTGTCACACCTCTGATTTCGTTGATGAAAGACCAGGTGGACAATCTTAGACGTCGCCGCGTGAAGGCTGTTTATCTTCATTCAGGCATGACGGTGCGCGAAGCGAAGATCGCACGCGAGAAATTGATGAACGGAGGGGCTAAGCTTCTTTACGTTTCGCCGGAACGGTTGCGCAACCAGCGGTTTATTCAGGAATTGCGAACTGTCGATGTGTCGCTCATAGTAGTTGACGAGGCTCATTGTATTTCGCAATGGGGATATGATTTCCGACCTTCTTATCTGAATATCAGGTCTCTTAGAAAGCTGTTCCCAAAAATAGCGGTGCTTGCGCTTACGGCCACTGCTACTCCGCATGTGGAGGCAGACATTATCAGGCAGCTTGAGATGAAATCGCCGCGTGTGTTCCGCATGAGTTTCTCCCGGTCGAATCTTAATTACATCGTGCGTCCTACGGAGACCAAGATTTATGAAGTGTTCCATATATTGAGCCGCACATCCGGCTCAGCCATCGTATATGTCAGAAGCCGGAAACGAACCCGGGAGATTGCGGACTATCTCAGTTCCGCCGGCATTCCTTCCACATATTATCATGCCGGTCTCGACATATCTTTGAAAGAGGAGCGACAGAATCTCTGGCAACGCAGCGGAGTGCGTGTGATGGTTGCGACCAATGCCTTCGGTATGGGCATAGACAAACCTGATGTCAGGGTTGTGATTCATTTTGACATGCCGCCATCTCTTGAAGAGTATTATCAGGAAGCGGGACGTGCGGGAAGAGACGGAAAGTTGTCATACGTAGTGTTGCTGACATCTCAGAACGATTCGGCATTGCTGCGACGCAGGCTGACGGAAACTTTCCCTCCGCGGGAAGAGATCCGGCAGGTTTATGAGCGTGTGTGCAATTATGTGCATGTGGCGATGGACGAGGGCTACGAGAAACTTGAAGAGTTCGATCTTGAGAGTTTCTGTGAAACTTTCAAGTATCAGCGGCGGCGTTGTCTGGCATCGTTGCATCTTCTGGGTCAGGCGGGTTATCTCGAGTATCTTGAAGAGACAGAACGGCGTTCGCGGGTGATGATCACGTGCACGCGTGAGGAACTGTATCATATCGACAGGCTTTCGCCGGATGCAGAGAATGTTCTTTCCAAAATATTGCGTCTGTATCCGGGACTTTTTGCCGAATATGTATACATAGCTGAATTGCTTATAGCCAGGGAGACAGGTATGGATGAACGCAGGGTATATGAGGCTTTGCTGGAACTTTCCAGAAGTAAGATCCTGAGTTATGTGCCGCGTTCACGATCTCCATATATATACTTCCCTACAGCCAGAGAAGAAAAGAAGTATGTATTGATCGGCAAGGATATATATGAGGAGAGAAAGGCTATTATGGCGGACCGTACGGAAGCGATGATCGGCTATGGCTTCAGCAAAGGGAAGTGCAGGGAGAAGATGCTTCTTGAATATTTTGGCGAGACTGATGGAAAGGAGTGCGGTCACTGTGACGTATGCCGGAACCGGGGAATATCCGGGAAGAAGACTCCCGATGAACTGTTTGCGAAGTTGGTTGATTACCTTAAATCCAAGCCTGACGGAGTGGATGTCAGAATAATAGAAAGAGACATGCGCATTCCACCGGCGCAATTGTCCGGCTTCCTTTCTTATCTCTGCGGCGAAGGCTTCGCCAAGTCCGACAACGGGTTATACCGCTGGCTGAAGAACTAAGGGGATGTTTAGCCCAATAAAACATCAAGCACCATCATCAATGCAAATCCTATCGCAAAACCGATTGTGCCGAGGTTGGAATGTTGCCCTTGTGCTGTTTCGGGGATAAGTTCCTCTACCACGACATAGATCATAGCTCCGGCTCCAAATGCAAGCATATAAGGAAAGACGGGCAGAACCAAGGACGCAATACAGATTGTAATAACTGATGCAACGGGTTCGACAAATCCGCTCAAAGCCCCGATTGCAAATGATTTTTTCCTGCTGTTGCCCAGTTCTCGCATCGGCATGGACACTATGGCTCCTTCGGGGAAATTCTGAATGGCTATGCCGATTGCCAAAGCCAACGCTCCGGACATTGACATTACCGCGCTTTCGTCAATCGCTCCTGCCAGTGAGATGCCTACTGCGATCCCTTCCGGGATATTATGAATTGTCACGGCAAGGGCAAGTTTTGAAGTTTTTGATAACCGGCTTTGTGGCCCTTCCGGCACATTGCTGTCAATGTGCTGGTGAGGCGTGAAGTGGTCAAGGCAAAGCAGGAAGAGTATCCCGAGGAAGAAACCCACTGTTGCAGGAAGCACTTTAGCCACTCCTGGCGATGCGCAGAATTCCATCGACGGAATGAGCAGTGACCATACCGAAGCAGCTACCATGACACCTGCGGCAAATCCCATCAAAGCCTTTCTGACCTTTTGAGGCATTTCTTGTTTCTGAAAGAAAACGCAGGCCGCCCCGATGACAGTTCCCGCCAGGGGTATCAGGAGTATTATGATTATTTGAGAAAAATTCATAAGTACGGAATGTTAGAAATTGTTTAAGCAACGAACTATATTAAAAACAACAAATTTAGACAAGTTCAGTTTCAGGAGACTATAATGATCAATAATATGACTGATTTTTGCGTGAATGTGACAAATGTCACACCTAAAGTCGATTATTCTTAGTATCTTTACTTCTAAAATTGATGAAGTATGAAACGATTGAGTTTATGTATATTTGTTTTTCTTGTCGGTATTGGTGCCTTGTTTGCATCAGAAACGATTGATTCCCTTTCGTATGCTAGCGGTCATCAGTTTACGCTCGCCACAATGGCTGGTAATAACAAACTGATGGAAAGCAGTGATGATTTTAAGGATTATATCCGGGGACTGGAAGATAAATTTCAAGAGATGGCGAATATGAATGATTCCACCTATATGATGTCTTATTATATGGGTGCCATGCAGGCGGTATTTGTGACTGACGGCATTTCTCATAAGAATAAAGAGGATTTGCCATCTTTCCCCTGTATTATCGCCGGACTGCGTAAGGTCGGAACCGGAGAAATCGTATTGCCTGCAGACACGGTTGCGGCCATGGAGCTAATCAACAGGTACAGCAAGAAGGGGAGCGGTGCATCTGATCTTGAAGAGGATGCCAGATGTCGTTTTTTTACTGCATACGGCATTATGAAAGCATATCAACCCGGGTTGCAACAATATATCCTGGAAATGAAACCCGGAACGGGATGCATGGAGAACAGGCAAGCTTTCGCTACCGGTATGGCAGACGTGCTTTGTTCTGCTACGGAGATACCTGAAACGGCATATGATATTGGTAAATCGGTGGCATTGTCGGTTAACTTAGGAGCCATGGGGGATGACTCTCTTGATTTTACATCGTTTGTCGCAGGTGCGAAGGCGGCACTTGGATTGGGAGAACAGCTTATTCCGAGGGATAGGGTAGAGCGTCTGATCGATTTGCGATATCAAGAAGAGGTTGCTGCATCAGGAAAGCCGAATTCAGATGAGCTTATTGAAAATATCAGCGAATATATGACGCAGCTTGATGTAGAGCTATCTGTCAACTATCAAGTTGATTGGAAGGTTACTGCCGGAGTTGTTTCAGACAGTATAAAGGAAAGCGTCCCGGGGTTTAAAGCCGAAGTGAAAGAGGCGATGGTAGATTTGGATTCACGGTCGGGGTTGATAAGTGTATCATGGACTTATGATGTGGCGGACGCCTTGGAATGGGCCGAGTTTACGGGAGCGAATGTTGGGAAGCAAGTGGCATTGAAAATCAATGGTAAATGCGTGAGCGATCCAATGGTGAATCAGCGTATCTCGGGCGGACGTTGCTGCATCACGGGGCTCAGCCCCGAAGAAATCAATAGACTCTTCAAGGATGCTGTAAAAACCGATAATCAAAAGCCAGTGGAAGCTATCGAGTATTACATGAATAAGGTTGAGTGCGACTCAGCCTTTGGTGGCACCGTCTGGTTGATGCGCAAAGGCAAAACCGACAGAGGTGTAATTTTTAGCGAAAACCGGCTTACATGGCCTGCGCCATACAAATTTGCAAAAAGATTTACACCTTCTCCCGAAAATGTAGAGGTAGCCGACAAAATCCTGAAAGATAATATAGGTACGGTTATCTCCTATGCAAAACAAACCGGGGTGAATTACTCCCTTAAAAACAAAAATAGCCTAAAAAAATATTTCCGCCAATATATCGGCGGTATAAATGAACTTGGAGAGCGACAAATCTTTATGGTCTTGTATCTCAAAAGCAAGATGTCGCCAACAACTGATTATACAAATATAATTGACGTTCTTGATGGCAGAGATTCATATATTACCGCCCTTATAAATATCGACACCCTAAAACTTGACGAATTTTACGTTGGTGGATAACCTAACCCCTTTCTTATTATGAAGAAACTCGCAATAGTTATATCTGGCTCTATCGCTTTGCATTGCAACTTAGTAGGCTGTTCAAATAATAAAGTTGACAACGATGTATGCGATATGGCTTATTATTATAATCATCCTGAAGAAATAGAGGATGAAGATAAAATTGTGTTCGTAGAATATCACAATAAATCCATCCCTTTAAGTGATGGGTTAACGAGAGATTCTGTAATGAATTTAATGGGGAAACCATCTTTTACTGAAGCCACCTCCAGTACAAATGATAAATGGCTCTATTATACTAATCCTAATCATAGCTATTACATAGAATTGAAGTTTAATAACGATACTTTGTGCTATATTATGCAATGGAATGAAACAACCTCGCGCTGAAATAGCATCTTTTCGCCCCGCATAATTGTTTACTTCACAATCCCGTAAATCATACTAAAGGAGCTGATTTACATTACAGTATAGCTATCAAGAGAGAGAATGTCTATGATATGCTCGGTTGTTTTTATAGCAAAATGCCGTACTTTGAGTGAATCGTCATATAGCACCTTCATACCGGATTGTATTAGCCAGTTATAATAATCAGAGTTTTCAACCTCGTATAATGGTGCTATACCTGCACCCTCCAGTATATCGTTGATTCTGAAATGTTCCAAAGTTACGCGATACGCGAACACTTCTTTGAACTCAATCTTTACTATCCCGTTGTTGTCGAACCGTTCAAGTTCGACAATAAGATCCGTCGCATTGTAGTCTATTGAATTGACCGAACACTCGCAGTCAATCATCCGGATAGGATTCCATATCTCGTGATTAGTCATGTAGTTATGCTTTATTTATAAATCCTAAATGATACATCAAACCAAAATTAAAGGCAGCCAATATTAAAGCCGTCATGACAATAATAAACATCCTACGCCACAAATGCCTCATGCCGGAATAATGTTGCAATATGGTTTGCTTTCGAGCGGAAGTATATCGTAATCGACAAAACAACTCCGGTAAGAACAACAATATCAATGATACAATGATGGTTGTCGGGTTTCCCAAAAACGAATACATTAATGGAGCAATTAATGGCACTAAAATGCAGAACCACCAGATAAATGATAGGATTGTCAATCCTGACATATTATAGTTACACTCCTTCTCTCTGATAGCTTCCGATACATACCAGATGTAATCAAGAACCGTAAAACGGACATTTGTGACATAATAAATTAATAACCCGATTGAGTGAATGCCGTTAAGTAAGAGAAGAAAGAACCACCATGTAAATCCCTCTCCGCCATGACTGTTGAAAATCAAGTTATAACCAAGAATGGCATTGTATAGAAACATAACCAGAAGATTGCCGAAAGCCGCCTTTGGCCTGATTCGATGGCAAAGCCATGTCGATAATAGCGATAACGCATAGGCTATGCCGAGAATCATTGTGTCCTCATTCCAACTGTGACTAACCATGACAACTGTCAACAGCAATGCCAAAGCCACCCATGTTATCCCAAATCGTTTATCGGTCAGCTTCATAACACACACATTATTTTGACTCTATGAAAATTGGCAGACCGACATTCTGCGCTGCTATCAAAACCTCCGGTTCTCCATCGCAATTATTAGAGTATCTTACCTCATAACCATTGGCAATCTTTGCATCAAGATAATCAGACAATTCTTTCCGTCGGAATGTCGGAGATTCAGAAGCATTTGTGAATACCATTGGAAAATCATCAAAGTCATTATTAGGAGTATGGATATATAATGCTATCTGACATCCATAATCTCGTTGAAAACAGACGTATCCCCACACTTGAAAAGGCAAACTGACTGCCTTGGAATTTAGGCGGAATGTATCAAGTTGGTTAAACAGTATTTCAAGATGGCTCCTTATTTCAGTCCATTTTGTAAGGGGATAACCATCTATATGGATATGCTCGTAGTCATATTCCACAGTCCCGCTTCTCATTTCTGCAACAATCCTATCAGCAAAATCTAACTTGGATAGATTGCGATAATATCTCTTTAATCCTCGTTTCTTCATCATTTGCTCCCTTCTCTTTGAGTAACTTGATTAGGCATTACGACAGTTTCTTCTGATATAGGTTCGACATCCAAGGTGATTCTTAAATATACCATCTTTCCATCTGACGCAAGGAATGAAATATATAACAGGCTGTCACCAAGCCAAAATGAAGTTGAAGATAAGTCGTATTCCAATGCTGTATAATAGTTGTTGATGTCCGATACAGGTAAATTCCGGTTCTTGAATGTCTGAAATTCCCGTAGATATGAATCACTGCGTTTATAGAAATGTAAATCAAGGGAACCGTCGCAGTCAAATCCTTCTTGAGCTACCATAACTCCGGCAGGTGAAATCGCGAAAGGCAATAACATGTGGCCTAAATATTTACCTGATAGATCGTAGCAGTATAATTCACAATCATGTAATGACGGAAGCATAAACCAATACATACCATACCTTTCCACGAGGATTAATGACTTGCTTGAAAACATAGCTTCGTATTCTGCGCCATCAAAACCAATGTCATAATTTTCAAGATGTGTGATGCTGTCTAATTTTTCAAAACGTTGTCTGGCATCAAGAATGATTCTATCAGTTATGGCATTCTCAACTACGCTGTCTCTCCAAATGTCATATACAAATACATATTTGCTATTCAGGGTTTTCTCAAAATCTTCTTTGTTGATTCTGTCAACAGAAAATAGTGTCTGAGCAAATGCCATATACGCACTTGCAATCAGAATAAGGAACGTAAAAAGTCGTTTATCGGTCAGCTTCATAGCTCATCGAATCTGATGTAGATGAATGAATCAAGTTTATCAAGTTCCGATATTGGAACATTTGAGAACTCGCAAATCTCGGTTGTTCTCGGAATCTTATCAGGAGGGAAATCTGATATTATCTCTTCGGCAATATCGCTCAACATTTCTTTATCCTGTTCGGATGGGAGAGAATCAAGATAGCATTTCAGCGTGAGGCGGTTATATCTATAACCTATGGCAATGGCTCTGACATTCGACTGGAGATTCCCTTGTATTGCTCTGCTTTCGGAATCAATAATCCATTCATGTCCTTGATTATCTTTCATAACCCATCGCTTTGAAAGATACGATGTAAATACTACCGGAATAATGAGTAACATCGCCCATCCGACACAAATTATAACAGTAAATTCATTATCTGTAAAGAATTTTCCTGCATCAATGGGTATGTTTTCCGGCCGCATATTTGCAGTGGCCAGATTCCAATCATATATGAATGTCATTATTGGCGCAATCACCAACAATGAGGAGATAAAATACAAGCATCCTGCAAGTTTCAACCATGAACCACCCTTGTATAGTAGCCAAACAGGGATGCCACATATCGAAAAGTAAAACAACAAAACCGGGAACAGCAGTATGAGCATAAAGCCACTCCCCGAATCTATTTCCGCACCGTTATATATAAGCGCACTGCATAACAGAAAGAACAACAATACGCCGCAGAGTAGCATCATTGCCTCAAATTTCCAGAATCGTTTGTCAGTCAGCTTCATATATCAATTTGTCGTTTTCTTTATAATTCCAAAACTTACGATAGCAGTTGCCTTGTCCGTCATAATATTTCCATTCGCCAAATTCCCTTACATAATGAGGACGGCTATTAGCGCGATATGTAGCCCATCCTTCCATATTCAAAGTATCAGCCGTGTAACATCGTACATAGGCCATTGAATCGGGTGTGACCTCGGTGTCGTAATCCAATATTGACGTGACGTTAGCGTTGATTCCTAAACTATCAAACTCCAACTGCATGTTTTCACGTGGCGCATAATACACCTTATTAATGCCTCGTATGGTATCAATATTTATTGGTGGCTCAAACTCCCAGCAAGTATAATCATACCATTTTTTATCTTCTGACACATACTGCCATAGTTTTGCTACATCATCCCAATACTCAAGCACATAGTTCAAGTCTGCGCATTTATTCAAATACATCGAATGTCCGCGATATTTATATAATCCAGGTTGTTGTTCAAAGCCTATTTCTGATAATGATTCCGGAAGCCTTTTATTCTGTTCTATATAGCTATCTATTCTCTGGACTATTTCGTTGCGTATTCGCTTATCAAATTCGATGTCAGGCCTATAACTACTCATAAAGGATGGTAGATAGAAAACGAATAGGCAATAAAACAAGAAGAACAATATTAATGCCGTTCCAAACGTAATGACTGATATTTTTTGCCACTTTTTCATAGCCAGTTGTTTTTAAGGACGCGACGGGAATAGAACGGAGAGTAAAATACAAGGCCGAAGATCAATGCCAACATTCGGGGAAATGTATCTTCCTTTGTGCAGATTGCCATATTGTATTGGTAGAGAATTATTGTCGGCAAGCCTAATAGAATCCATATCCATGTTTGAGAAAACATCAGACTGCCTATGCTGTTTGAAATCAGGCTTATTGTCAATAAGGCAATTAACCAAAGAATGAAACTATAGTTAAGGTATATTCCTGCCACATACATTCTCCGTTTCCATTCTTTATTCATGAAATCGGGCATTTCTTTTCCTCGGAGAAAGAGAATTGAAACGACAGGATTGATAAAAATATTGAATGAAGACAGACCCTTTAATCCTCGTCCATTATATCGGTTGCGGCATATTCTGAGATTAACAAGGAACAACGTCATTGTGCCAACCATCATAACAAAGATAGCAGTCCGCGCAGTAGCAGAGGTAAGATAAAGCTCCTTATCAAACCACTCGTTGCCAAGACCTACAAATAGGAATACACTGTATGCCAGCAATAAAATATTGCAGGCTATACCGATAATATATAAGATGCTCCCTTTCATTCAAATCCGATTGTTAATGCCTTGACAGTATAATTCCAACCCCAGATATATGTCATAACCCACACTATTGCGGATAAGACCACGATAATCCATTTTGCTTTGTATATAAGATTCATCGTCTGCCTCCTCTCCGCCATAAGTAAATGAACAGTCCGAGTGCTACAAAATAGTTTATCCACATGGCACATGAAAGACTACTTATGCAGCTATACCAAGGAGTGTCCTCCCAGTCGGTAATTGCATAAGCCCATAAGAGCACTTCAATAACTGCTCCTAATCCGAATATAATGCACCCCGCTATTTTCTGCCACATTTTCATATCCCACCTATTTTCTCTTTTTATCAAAAGGATAATCTTCACCCCAAGGACGTTCTTTTAGAGTGTAAATAAAATTCTTGTCCTCAAACGTCTCATCGTCTATATGTTGAAATGTTGTCGCATCAATATCATTCAGTAAGACATGATCATAGAAAACGCTATTACAATCCACTGCTATACGCCCATGAAAATAGAACTTGGCATTCTTGACGTCCAACGAATCTTTAAGAAAAGGTTTGCCCCATAGGAATAACATATCATTGACCAGATATTTACCGACTCCTATTTCTTCAAATCGTTGCACTTCTATATCTCTGACAATTATTTCATCGTTATATAAGATGTTTTTACCGTTTCTGAAATAATGATACCCGGCCTCAATGGGATTTTGTAAAGAGTCGATGCAACGTAGATTCCGCTCTTGGGTATGATTGTTATACGTTGTAATATATAGGAAATCTTTGTCTATGAACCAATCTTCGCCAAAGATTTCAAAACTGTTTCTATCGACATTTACTCTTTTGTCATTATGGTAAACATAATCCTTATCTCGCATCCATTCATTCTGCCTTTCGCCAAGACGATATACGAAGTATTCAGCGGTTTCAACATCAATACCACTATTAGACGGCCTGATGTATGAATATCCGTTGGAGAAATCTCGTATATAGGCATTGTTTTTATCTACTGCAACTCCACCGGCATTAATCGTAAACGTCTTGACATCCACATTCTTTATCAACTCATCTCCAAACCACACATGGGCAGCATCCTTTGCCCAACTATCATTCAGTATTGTAAATGTTTTTTCATCCGCATCCCTAAGATATCCCCAAGATCCATGATTAATCAATGCCAATGAGCTTTCAACCGAGATATAATATATCCCTCTGTAATTTTTATAGTATGTATAATAATTAGGATTAATCCGGTTTCCTCTTGGGATAGGGAAACCAAAGAATAACAGCATCAGGAGATACACTCCAATCAAAGACGCAATTACAATTACTATTTTGGATAATTTGTCTCGCTTTTTCATTGTCTGCCCCCTTTCCGCCATAGGCAAATAAACAGAAATAGAGCTACTGCATAATTTGCATACACAAGATAACCCATAGCTTTTATAGCTTGTCGTGAGTAGGCTCGCATGAATTCAATAGCTTCCTGAGTGTTTCCTCCAGGCTCAAAATAAATTGATGTTACGTATTCTGGATAAAATATGTAACTGGCAATATTTAGAATTGCCAAAACTATTAACGCTATGATGCCTGTTATTTTCTGCCACTTTTTCATGCTATCTTCCTAATAATGAACTAACGACTAATTTAATGCTGAGTATCGTATTGGCAATTCCTACAATTGTCAGGGATACCGCAAACCATATTTGTGGCGAACCGACGGCTATCAACATACCGACGTAAATCATATACGCTAACGCACAAATCATCAGCATGATTCGAGATAATTCGCGAACCTTATGATTGCGATTGTCATACAAACAGTCGCAAATAATTACAAGTATGCCCGTAACGGAGATTGGAATCCAAACAAAAAATCCAAACACCAATAATATGATGCCTTGAAGAAACCACCAGAATTTGATGCTTGCATTAATCCATGTTCTCATTGGCTGCCCCTCCTTTCCATATCATTGCCCTTGTCCATCCATCTGTAAATGAATGGAATCAAGATTAATTGAGGGATAACGGATAAAATAAAATTTCCACACGCTGCCATAGGCCACCATGAGCCGAATGTGTCTGCAAGCCATACTAACAAGACAAACAGCACATTATACAGAAGCCATGTCGTGACTACAGTAATCAATGTGTTCGTTTTACATGGCCTGTAAGCAAGCAGACCACTCAAAGGATATAGAAGAACATTACAAACAAAATATGCAATAAGCAATAGCCACGGATGTCTGATAAATCCCGTTGCACTTTTCAAAACACAAATCATCAGGCATGGAAGTATTGACAATATGATTCCGCATATCGCCAATATCCGCAAATACTTTGTATGCGTCTCATATCGGAGAGAGGTTTTCATATTGACTCCATCGCCGTCGGTAGAGAGGTGATGACGCGCTATGCCGATGATTCCTGCGAGGTCATTTTCCATTGTGCCTGTATTCATGTTATGCTGTCATTTCTTCTTTGCTATCCCATAAGTCGCTAAAGGGTCGTTCACAATACAAAGATACGTTTAAGCGAGAGCAAAAGCGAATACATTTGCTTTTGCCGAGCGTAAGTATCTTTGGCTCTGCCAAAGTTAACGAGAATAATTGATTTTAAGTGTGACAAATGTCACACTTGCACTGAAATTGACCATATTGTGAGGATTTTACACGCATTGACTGATCGGAATCCCATAAAAAGTGGTAATTTTGTATTATGGAGAAGTTCAACGCCTTTGAGCAGGATGTTTGAAAAGAGAAACGAATATGAAATCAACAACCCAAAATATCATTGTCTGACAGCAAGTTATATTTATGTAAGGCAAACATTTTGAGAATCGTGTTAAAAATGGCATAAAACATTTTGAGAATCGTGTGGGATTGATTATCTTTGCACCTGTTTAACAAGGACTATTACATGATATTCAAGCGAAAGATATACCGTGAGCTCCAACAGTGGAAAGAATCGGACAACGGCTCGACCGCCCTGCTTATAAAAGGAGCGCGACGGGTCGGCAAGTCAACGATTGCCGAGGAATTTGCCCGGGCCGAGTATGACAGCTACATATTGATTGATTTTGTCGAATGCGGTGACGAGGTACGGGAACTGTTCAATGACGTGTCAAACCTCGACTTCATATTCATGCGTTTGCAGATGATATATCATGTGGAGCTGATTGAACGGAAGTCTGCAATTATCTTCGACGAGGTGCAGAACTGTCCCAAGGCACGACAGGCCATCAAATATCTCGTGAAAGACCGTCGATATGATTATATCGAGACCGGCTCGCTGATTTCTATAAGGAAAAATGTCGATGGAATACTGATACCCAGCGAGGAACTTACGATAAATATGTATCCGATGGATTATGAGGAATTCCGCTGGGCTTTGGGTGACAGAGTGTCCGTACCTATGCTTGGGGAATGTTTCAGAAATAGAAAATCTCTTGGGGATGCAGCCAACCGCTCGCTCATGCGTGATTTCCGGCTGTATATGCTTGTGGGAGGGATGCCGCAGGCTGTCGCCACTTACATAGAGACGAACAACATGGAGAAGGTGGATCGCACGAAAAGAGGAATAATCACGCTCTATGAAAACGACTTCAACCGTATAGACCCGTCAGGCAACGCATCATTGCTGTTCCATAATATACCATCGGAATTGACCCGTAACTCAAACCGTTATATGGCGTGGAGTTCAACCGGCGGGGCGAGAAGCCACGAGCTTGCAGACGTGCTGTCGGAAATGAAGGAGTCAATGACAGTCAATATGTCATATCATGCCAATGATCCGGGTGCCGGGATGTCTTTGCACCATGACACAAGCCGTTTCAAGATGTTTGTCGGGGATACAGGACTTTTCGTGACGCTCGCATTTTGGGATAAAAAATTCACTCATAACGTAATATATGAGAAATTGCTGAGTAACAAACTCAGTGCAGACCTCGGTTATGTTTATGAGAATGTGGTGGCACAGATGCTTAAGGCCGCAGGCCACGAACTGCACTACTATACATTTCCTACAGAGAGCGGGAAACACAATTATGAGGTTGACTTCCTGATCTCCGACGGGGACAAGGTCAGTCCGATCGAGGTAAAATCATCCGGATACAAGGCCCATGCCTCTCTGGATGCTTTCTGTTCTAAATTTCCGTCAAGAATAAAGAATGAATATCTTATCTATACAAAAGACATGCGCAAGGATGGGACTGTCTTTTGTCTCCCCGTGTATATGACAATGTTCTTATGAATAGATTAACAACTATTGCAGATGTAGTGAATTGCGACAAAGGAATGATATAAAGGAACTTCAAATCCCCCTAACAGGTAGGTTATCTCCCAAATAAGAAATATCTCCAGGTTCTTGTAGTAAAATAATTCTGAGGCTGAATCTACACCAATTAGAATCAATGCCGTAAAAACGCTCATCATAACCGGAATAAGCGCAGCAATAACGCACCATATCCAGAATCGTTTATCAGTGAGTTTCATGTCTTTTCAATTATAATTTCGTCCGAACCATCTTCCAATGAGTTAATAGAATCTAAATGAATATGAGTACCTGTTGGAACCTCAGACTGCGCCAAATTCGCATGATGATTAGACAATGAGAGCAACCCCTCTTTGTTCGCTTTTATTACCATGCCATCCTCACTTACATTGCTCTTGATTTCAAAGCCATTTACCCAATCAAGTTTTAGTCCCCCATTAGAAGAATATTTGGGTAACTTCTTTTCTCGATCTCCTTTCCGCCATAAGTAAACGAACAGGAATAGAGCTACCGCATAGTTTGCAAACACAAGATAACCCATATCTTTTATAGCTTGCCGTGAGTAGGCTTGCATGATTTCGATAGCATCCTGAGTGTTTCCTCCAGGCTCAAAATAAATTGATGTTGCGTATTCTGTATAAAATATGCAACTGGCAATATTTAGAATTGCCAAAACTATTAACGCCATGATGCCTGTTATTTTATGCCACTTCTTCATGCCTCTATTCGTAATAATATGTATTGTTGTATAGGCCATTCAGAAAGCATAGCATGTCGCTGTTTCCTTTCAGGTTTGCTCAAGCCATCTTTGCGGAATTGAGAGCATATAGAAATATATTCTGCCAATACCTTATTCATTTCTCAGTCCTCCTTTCCAAATTTGTTAAAAATTGACGCACTTCGAGGGGAGACATCCAAGGTACGGAATCTTTCGATAAGGAAAGACTCAGATATTGATAGTTGAATCCACAACCTCTTATCAACACACTATCTTTGGCCTGTCTTCGGGTATCTTCAGCATTGTAATAATCTATCCGGATATCCACATTTGGATTTCGGCAATCATAGTATATGGTGCATCCTTGGCGATAGCCCACCGTGGCAAACGGTGAGGGTAATGTGAAACAACCTGAGGTCATTTGGCCGGTGAGAGGATTGTATCGGAACAGGCCTTCTATTACTTGTTCGATATCGGGTGCGAATTTGGCATATTTAATCGAATCGAGAGGATGTACCCAAACTGAGCCATTCTCTTTATCCGTTGTCACAGCAAAATACCCCATTTCTTTATTGATAGTAAGATAAGTTTCAGAAGTAGGGGAAAATGGATATATATTTGTTTTGATGGGGGATATGAATGGCCCATCGTTAAATCCAATGTACGCTGTGGGCACACAATCAAGCGGGCCGTTATCTTTGTACAATATGTAGTTACCGTTTTTATCGTAGACAGAAGGGAAACAGCTTATACATATCAGGAAAAATGGAAGAGCAAGAATCCACGAGGCGACAAAATCAAAACGAATCCAATATTTAAGAATTTGCGGAGTTTCAATATCACTGGCAATCGGTTTGATAAACAATCCTAATGCAAAACCAAACATCCACACCCACAAATCAAGATTCCACCGCCATAGTTGGTGGTTGTCTAAAATCATCTCCATACCAATCGCAACAGGCAATAAGGCGAGCTGCACCCATACCATGCAAAGCGCAATATTATATCGGAGAGGAGTTTCCATATTTACTCCGTCGCCGTCGGTAGAGAGGCGATGACGCGCTATGCCGATGATTCTTGCTATGCCGTTTCCCATTGTGTCCGGATTTATGCCGTCTTTTCTTCTTTGTTATCCCATAAGTCGCCAAAGGGTAGTTCACAATACAAAGTTAACACGAATAATTGGTTTTAGATGTGACATTTGTCACATCTTGCGCTGAAAACAGTCGTATCCTGAGGTTTTTATAAGTACGGAAGGAGCGAAACCTTATCGCTATGCTGCCGGTACGGGCGACAATAGTTCCCAGGGTGTGCCTGTCAAGAAATTGGATTTGGAAAGAAAAATTTTTTATCTTTGACTTCGTCCAATATACTTCGGCGCTCGGTAAAGCAAAATTTTTTTGCTTTACTCTCGACTTCTTCGTATCTTTGTGGATTATGATAGGACTTGCAGATTGCAATAATTTCTTTGTTTCGTGTGAACGCTCCGTGGATCCGTCGCTCGATGGTGTGCCGATGGTGGTGCTGTCGAACAATGACGGCTGTGTGGTGGCGCGTAGTAATGAGTCGAAGCGGATGGGGGTGAAGATGGGGCAGCCTGCGTTTGAAATCCGCGACCTCATATATTCCGGCAAGATTGTGGCCTATTCCGGCAATCATTTGCTTTATCGTGACAAGAGCCTGAAAGTGCATGATATCTTCCGTCGCTTTGTTCCTTCCACTATCGATTATTCCGTAGATGAGTCTTTTCTCGATATGAACGGTATTCCCGAAGATGTGATTCCGGAAATAGGGGACGCGATATGCGATACATGTTGGAAAGAGGAACGCATTCCTGTCACCCTCGGTTTTGCACCAACCAAAACACTTGCAAAGATCGCCACGGAAGTCGGTAAAAAGAGGGGGGAGAGGATTGTGATGTTGGCACACGATGAAGAACTGAAGGCTTTGCTCCACAAGATGCCGATAGGAGATCTGTGGGGAGTGGGCCGCCGTTTGTCGAAACGTCTGTATTATAAAGGAGTCTATACAATCGGTGATTTTTATGGGAAAGATCTCTCCTGGATAAGGTCGGAACTGGGGGTTATGGGCGAACGCAGCTGGCAGGAGCTTCATGGGATGCCGTGTATTGAGCTTGAGCACGTGTCGAGAAAGATGCAGGATTCGATAAGCGAGACGCGCACATTTCCGGAGGATATAGACGATTTCGATTATCTTCGCGCACGTATGGCCATATATTGTGCCCACGTCTCAAAGCGTCTGCGGGCCATGAGTGGTGAATGCGGCGAGTTGACGGTGTTTTTGCGCACCAACCGTTTTCATACGGAGCGTGGTTATTATTCGCCGCAAGCGACTGTCGTGTTTTCTCCTGCCATAGATGATACGGCAGCAATTACTAAGGCTGCCGTTGGTTGTCTTGAGCGGATATTCAATCCGTCACTGAAATATAAAAGGGCAGGTGTCGTGCTGTCAAGGATCAATCCTCGCCGTTCCATAACTCCCTCGCTTTTCGAAGAAGAGGGGATCAGCATAAAACGTTCTAAATCCCGTGACCTGATGAAGGCTGTGGACGGCTTGAACTCCGGAGAGCGAGAGCATGTGGTGAAACTTGCATCTCAACTGACAAAGGGACATGTGGGACATAATGACGGCTACTCCTCCTCTTTTGCTTCTCCAATCCCTGATTCAGGGGTGAGAGGTGGAAAATAATTTTAGGATAAAGCGTAATTTCTGAAAATTTTATTAAATTTACAGCGTCAAAAATAAAATTGAAATGAAAAAATATAAGATAGCAGTTGCAGCAATTCTGCTTGCAGGGACTTCCATGACGTTCACCTCTTGCATAGGCTCTTTTGCAATGACAAACAGGGTTCTGTCGTGGAACAAGCAGGTGGGCAGTAAGTTCGTCAATGAACTTGTGTTTTTCGCTTTCTGGATTCTTCCGGTATATGAGGTTACAAGTATTGCCGATCTTTTGGTTATCAATTCGATTGAATTCTGGAGCGGCACAAATCCCATGACGGCCTCCACAAAGGCCGTTGATACGGATCACGGGAGATATCTGATAGATTGCGACGGGAAGGGGTATACCATTACTCTTGCCGAAACGGGGGAGAAGACGCGTCTTGAGTTTATGGAAGATTCGCAGACCTGGACTTTTGAGACGTCCGAGGGAGAGCTTGTCCCGTTCATGACATTCGTTGATGACAGTCATGTGAAGATGGTGAAGCCCGACGGCGATTTCGTGCTTGTGGATCTTTCAGAGCAGGGAATGATGGCATATGCTGCGGCAACGGGTATGACACCAATGGCACAGAAATAATCTCTAAAAATTCATTTTGATTAATCCAAAAGCCGTCTCAAGTTGTTTATATAGTTGAATGGCAAATTTAAGATTGGAAAAAATCTTAAATAAAATGAAATAATAATAATTTAAACATAAGTTTATGAAACCATTGCATGTAATTTTAGCAGTATTGGGCGGTGCCGTTGCCGGAGCCGCAGTAGGTCTTCTTGTCGCTCCCGAGAAAGGGGAGGACACTCGCAGCCGCATAGCGAAGCTTCTTAAGGAGAAGGGAATCTCACTTAAGAAAGATAAGATGGAGGAACTCGTTGACGAGATCGAAGACCAAATAGAGAAACATATTTAAATAGTTAGGAATCAGCTTAAAATAATATTATATGAGAGCGCTCACATTAATCTCGGCCTTCGTGGGAGGCGCAATCGTCGGCTGCGGTGCAGCCCTCCTTTTCGCACCTGAAAAAGGATCGGATGTAAGAACAAGAATATGCGGTATCCTCAAAAGGAAAGGAATCAAGATAAGCGATCAGGAGGTTGACGCCCTCGTGGCGGAGCTTGTCGGAGCTGAGGAGTAAAAGGAAAAAACTAATGTGTGGACATCCGGGCAGGGCAATCCCCGGGGTGTCCACACGTTCTATATCTAAACGCTATCAAACTTGTCCGATTGTATGAAAGAGAAACTGACAGATGAATTTAAGGATATATTGGTTCAGGGGAAAGACTGGGTCAAGCTTGAGGTCGAGTATGCCAAACTTACTGTAGCAGAAAAATTCACGGTGCTGCTGTCTTCCATGATTATCGGAGCCATATGCCTGCTGATGGGGATGGTGGTGCTTATACTCCTGTCTTTGTCGCTTGTGGAACTATTCAAGATGATGATGGCGCCGGCTCTTGCTTATCTCGCAGTCGGGGGCATAATCTGTCTGTTGATCCTGATATTTTATTTATTGCGCAATCCTCTTCTCCTGAATCCGATAGCGCGATTTATCACGCGATTGTTAATCAATAAAAACTGATCTGGTCATGACGAATGAGATAGTGCCCGTAAATAAGAAGCAGGAGGACGCTCCTCATAACTCCTCGGAGTTCAAAGGATATTCAATAGAAGAGCTTAGATATCAGCGTGCGTTGATAGCATTGCGCAAGGATTTCTGCAGGTCGAAGATGATTCATAATATGGGGAGAATGCGGAAACGGGGCTTCTTCGGCAGGAACGGCACGACTTCGCGTGTTGCGCATGTAGGGGGACTTGCAAGTAAAATAATATCGGGGCTCGGGTATCTCGATTATGTGATGATCGGGATGTCGCTTTTCGGCACGGGCCGGAAGATTTTTAAATTTTTCAGAGGAAAGAAATAACGTCTAAATTCTAAGCTATACCAAAGTGTATGAATGATTATATATCAGTGCGTGTCGATGCCTCTCCATGTTCTGAAGATATTACCGATCTTGCGGCAGCATTTCTTGCAGATGTCGGATTTGAAAGTTTTGAACCCGATGAATCAGGTCTGACAGCCTATATACGGGCCACGGAAGATGGGATAAGCCTTGCTGAGGAAGCACTTGCTGGGTTCCCGATACCTTCCGGTTTTAAGATTTCTTCTGAATTTATAAAGGGCGAGGACTGGAATTCGGAATGGGAGAAAAATTATTTCAGGCCAATAGTGATCGGCGACAAAGTGGCTGTCCATTCCACATTCCATACTGATGTGCCGGACGCTGAATATGATATCGTAATCGATCCCAAGATGGCGTTCGGCACCGGTCATCATGACACTACATCGCAGATGATGCGTCTTATATTGAAGCTTCCATTGTGCGATAAAAGTGTGATTGATATGGGCACCGGCACCGGCATACTTGCCATACTCGCCAAGATGCGCGGCGCGGAAACCGTGACTGGAATCGAGATTGATGAGCCTGCATACCTTAACGCCATCGAGCATGCTTCATTGAACAATGTGAAGCTTGACCTTATCCATGGTGACGCGAGTGCGGTTGAATCACTCGATGCCGCAGATTTTATGTTTGCAAACATAAACCGCAATATAATACTGGCAGACCTTGACAGATATTCAGCGGCCCTGAAACCGGGAGGAGAGATGCTTCTGAGTGGCTTTTACGAGAGCGATGTGGAGATGATTGAGCGGGAGTGCGCGAAATATCATATACATGAAATGGAAAGGCTGGTGTCAGATGCAGGTTGGACGGCATTACGTCTTGTGAAGGAGGCATAGCGAAAGATGAGTGCCTTTATTGTGTGATTAACATATTTTAATGTTAAAAACACACAAATCATTTGTTTTTACATCAATTCCGTTTTATATTTGCAGTCTGAAAGGCAGTGAGTAGTGAATAGTGAATACGGAGTAGTGAAAAAGTGAGTGAGAATATTACACCTATTAAACTAAACTAAACAGACATAGCCTATAGAGAAATTTTACCAAACCAACCAGCATCATAAATGGCAAACTTTTCAGGCATGACCGACGAACAGTTGGTAAAGGCATACGCATCAGGATGTAACGAAGCGTTCGATGTGCTTCTTAAAAGTCATCAGGACCGCATATTCAATTATATCCTCCGCATTATAAAGAATGAGGATGTAGCCAACGACATATTTCAGGAAACATTTGTTAAGGCTATTCAGACAATACGCCAGGGACGTTACACCGAGAACGGCAAGTTCCCGGCATGGATATCGCGTATCGCCCACAATCTTATCATAGACTATTACCGTCAGGAAAAATCTGAGAACCTGCAAAGCGCGGATCTCGATGATGTCGATGTGCTCAACCGTAAGGAATTATGTGAAGAGACAATCGAGGATGCGATAATCTCTGAACAGATACGCGAGGATGTGAAGTATCTTATTGAAGAGTTGCCTGCGCTTCAACGGGAGGTGCTTGTTATGAGGTATTATCAGGGATTAAGTTTCAAGGAAATCGCTGAGATTACTGGCGTGAGCATAAATACCGCCCTCGGGCGCATGCGCTATGCCATCCTTAACCTCAGGCGTATTGCGGCGGAGAAGGACATAATACTGACTCTTTAAGTGCTCTTTGAATAACTTATAAATGTCGCGGATCTTCTAAATTTTATAGTTTCTTGATAATAAAGAGGTCAGTTGAAGCGTTATATAGGTGAATTTGTTTAAAACTTGTTTGCCTATGATGCACGATTCCCTCTTTACTGCCAATGTGGACCACAACGTGAATGTGGTTTCCGCTCCGAAGAAATCTACACTCAGTTTCTTACGTCAGTTTGCAAGAACTTACGCCACCCTTTCGGGTACCGCTTTCTCGACAATGAGTGTCAACTGAAACTTCAAGGTATCACGGACTTCGATAAAAAGTTATCGGAGTCCGAAATTTTTTATTATAAAATAGCGGAATTCTACAAGTTCTGAAAGGAATTTTTTATAAATTTGCATTTTGGAAATTTTTTGATGACATGGAAGAAATCATAAAGGAGGAGGAAGCCCTCGGGGAGGGTGGTCTCAATTTTATAGAGCAGGAGATCAAGGCCGATCTCGAGGCCGGTAAAAACGGAGGACGACTTAACACCCGTTTTCCGCCGGAACCGAACGGCTATCTGCACATCGGGCATGCGAAAGCTTTCATCATGGATTTCGGTGCTGCGGAGAAGTTTGGTGGTACATGCAATCTTCGATTCGATGATACGAACCCTCAGAAAGAGGATACGGAATACGTGGAAGCTATCAAGGAAGATATCCACTGGCTGGGATATGACTGGGAAGACCGTCTGTATTATGCAAGCGATTATTTCCCTCAGTTGTATGAGCTCGCAGTGCGGCTGATAAAAGAAGGAAAGGCATACGTTGATGAGCAGACCAGCGAGCAGATTGCGGCTCAGAAAGGCACACCTACAACTCCCGGAACGGCGAGCCCATATCGTGATCGCCCGGTGGAAGAAAACCTTGCGCTGTTTGAAAAGATGAACGCCGGTGAGTTTGAAGAGGGCTCCATGGTTTTGCGTGCGAAGATAGACATGGCAAGTGACAACATGCATTTCCGGGATCCGATCATGTATCGTATCATAAAGACGCCGCATTGGCGCACCGGTGAAAAATGGAAAGTTTATCCAATGTATGATTTCGCTCATGGACAGAGCGACTATTTCGAGGGCGTTACTCATTCTATCTGCACGTTGGAGTTCGTTCCTCACCGTCCGCTCTATGAGTATTTTGTAAAAGAGCTCGCAGATGAATCATATTGCCCTCGTCAGATCGAGTTTAACCGCCTGAACCTTACATATACAGTTATGAGCAAGCGCAAACTTCTGCAGCTTGTAAAAGAAGGTTTGGTGAGCGGATGGGATGATCCACGCATGCCGACATTGCGCGGATTGAGGCGCCGAGGTTATACGCCTTCATCAATCAAGGACTTTGTAAAACGTATCGGGTATACCAAATATGAGGCCCTTAACCATATAGAGCTCCTTGAACATTCCGTGAGGGAGGATCTCAATAAGACGGCAACCAGGGTCAGTGTGGTTCAAAATCCCGTTAAGCTCATTCTGACAAACTATCCAGAGGATAAGACTGAGATGATGACGATGGATAACAATCCTGAGAATCCGGCGGAAGGTACCCACGAAATGCCTTTCAGCAGAGAACTCTGGATCGAGCGTGAGGATTTCATGGAAAATCCTCCCAAGAAGTTCTTCCGTCTCTCTCCCGATAAGGAGGTTCGCCTTAAGGGTGCGTACATTATCAAATGCACCGGCATTAAGAAAGGGGAAGATGGTGAGATTGAAGAGATCTACGCCACATATGATCCCGAGACAAGGAGCGGTCTTCCCGGTGCTGACCGCAAGGTGAAGGGCACTTTGCATTGGGTGTCCGTGCCGACTGCCACCACTGCCGAGATTCGTGATTATGACCGTCTTTTTTCTGTTGAGAATCCAAGTGCTGAAGAAGGGGATTTCAGGGATTTGTTGAATCCGGATTCGCTTAAGGTGCGGGAGAATGCCAAAATAGAGCCGTGGCTTGCAGAAAGGATCAAGGCAGGAGATCATTATCAGTTCCAGCGTCTCGGCTATTATGTGGTGGACAGGGACTCCACATCCGGGCATCCAGTATTCAACAAGACAATAGGCCTTAAGGATACCTGGGCAAAAGAAATGAAGAAATCCTGATTTGTGGTTAAAATAAGTTAAAAATAGAGATTGCATTACAATATAATCTCTATTTTTTGTTATATTTGCAATCCTTTGTGATAAACAAAGAGATTATATACGGGGGTAACTGGCTTTGACAGCGTGTAGAAGCGGTAGGTAAGCATGCAGAGCTTTGGCGTTTAAGCTCTATAATCGCAAAAGCGTCGACCTATAATTGGCGAAAATAACAATTACGCTCTCGCTGCGTAACCTGAAGTACAGTAGGGTTCCTTTATTCGCCTCAAAGTGAGGTGAACGAGACATCTCCCCATTGCCCGGTTCCGAGACGTTTGGACAAGGAGGTGCAGAGAAATTCGGAAATAGGGGCTGCGGAGTTCCGACGCAGTTCCGAAATTCAGGGACTAAGGAAAAGATTGGCTGTCGTGGGCCTGTCTTTTCACGAAAACCAATCCACAGACTAAGCATGTAGAAAGCTTATTGATTCCACGTTTGGACGAGGGTTCAATCCCCTCTACCTCCACTATGTGCACCGGACACTCTCCGGACGACACAAGATAAAATCAAGACAAACCGCAGAATATCAATGTATTCTGCGGTTTTTTCGTGCCTAAAAATTTCGACTCAGGACCGAAATCGGACAGAAAAAAGACCGCCACGGACAGTCATTCGTTACCAACTCGTTACCACTTTTTTCAAAATCGAAAATGGTAACGGTTGGGTAACGATTAGTGCTGCATAAAACATAGTATCAATGTGTTACGAAAAGCTAACTCGGACATAAGTCGGAAAAACACGGTCAAAAACCGGACATTGGAATATGATTGTCCGATCTAAAATTTTACCACTTTCCAGACTGCCGGTAGCAACGAAATTTTCATCATTCATAACGAGGTGTTCAACGCCGATTCTGACGATGTCCGACATTAGTCCGACGTTGGCCGGAATTGGTCTAAGCAAACCAAATGTTAAACTCGTTATCATGTCAAACCACGGCAAAACCGGGTTAATGATAACCACCAAATCCTCGTTAGATGAAAAAGAACACATTCAAAGTTCTATTCTACATCCGCGGGAATCGTATCAACAAAGACGGCAATGTGTCCGTCATGATAAGAATTACCGTGGACGGAGAGATGGAACAGCTAAACTCCAAACTGGTTGTAAATCCTGATATATGGGATGCGAAAACCGGACGGGCCATTGGCCGCTCGGCAAAAGTTCTTGAACTGAACAGCCGGCTGAATGATATTCAGGTCATTCTTAAAGAGCACTACTACGACATCCAGCGTCGTCACGGCTATGTCACCGCCGAAATGGTGCGCAACGCCTACATGGGCATCACACAGAGGGAGGAATCGCTCCTGAAACTCTATGAGCAGCACTTGGAGGACACCAAGAAGCTCGTCGGCCTCAGCAAAGCCGACCCCACCTACCGCAAGTACGAAAGGATGTACCGCCGCGTGGTGGAGTTCATGAAGAAGAAGTATAATATCACGGACATCCCGCTCCGTGAAATCAAGTACCAGTTCATCGTGGACTTGGAGTTCTTCCTCCGTACCGAGTACAAATACTCGCAGAACACCACCTACAAGTGCATGAAGTTCTTCAAGCAGGTAATCAACAAAGCCATCCGCGCCGGACTGATAACCGTCGACCCCTTCAACGGCTACAAAATCTCCATCGAGCGCGTTGACCGTGGCTATCTTACCGAAGACGAGCTTTGCAAGATGATGCAGAAGGAGTTTGCCTCCAAGCGTCTGGAACAGGTGCGCGACATCTTCATCTTTGCCTGCTTCACGGGACTGGCATACATCGACCTCGCCAATCTGCGTGTCGATAACATCCAGAAGATGTTCGACGGTCGCCTGTGGATAGTCACCCACCGACAGAAGACCAACACGAAGGTAATGGTGCCGCTGCTTCCGCCGCCCCTGAAAATCCTCAACAAATATGAGGGCTGCTACACCGACGGCCAGCTCATGCCGATAATCACCAATCAGAAGCTCAACTGCTATCTGAAAGAGATAGCCGACATCTGCGGCATCGAGAAGAACCTGACCTTTCATCTGGCCCGGCACACCTTCGCCACTACCATGACACTCGGCCGTGGAGTGCCTATCGAGTCGGTGTCAAAGATGCTCGGACACACAAATATCCAGACCACACAGATCTACGCGAGGATTACCGCCGACAAAATCGGAAAGGACATGGACATTCTTTCCAAGAACCTCGGCAACCTCGATTTCTAAGCTGAACATTCCGTAACACGCCTCAGGTGAGTGCCGTTCGGGAATGTCCGGACGGCACTCGCTCTATCCCGATGAGTGCTAACGACTGTAAATATATCTAAATAAAAGTCAAATAATCCGGTTTTTGCGTGGTATATCACATGGTATATACCGGACGCGATTTTCTGAATGGCACTAACTTGCGGTCGATTTCAAAACCACCAAATCCCCGTAAGAATGGAACAAGAAAACATAACCACAGGGAGCTGTGGAGATTTTTCATACCAAAGCCAAAAGAATATCCCCTTCGCCACACGTTAAGCAATGGCAAGCAAGTGAAATCGCTGGTTGATTGGACAATGAACAGGAGCCACGACTC
>CAJTZS010000020.1 GCA_910584055.1 uncultured Muribaculaceae bacterium
TTCATCGCGCGTACGTGCGTGAATATAACAACTTAAGAATTTCTAATGTCTAATGGATAATTAGGTGTAAATAAAATTAGGGAACTGATAAATCAGTTTATTAAAGCGCAACGGGCGGGGATGTCGTGAGACACACCCGCCCATTATTTTAACCTTTCAATTTAACATATGCAATTGTTTTGCCATTATATTTAACAATTCACTCGTCCTAAGGACTCTGTTCAGTTACATGGCATCGCACCCGGTCTATTTTTCATTAAGTGCCTCGAAATAGCAATCGGCAATCGATAGCCACTCTTCAAGACTTCCCTGCGTGGTGTAACCTTTCTCCTTTACAGGATTCCCCAGGTCTTTTGAAGCGACATCTTCCGACAATGTCACCACCACTGGCGGCACATCAACGCCTTCTGTATAGAAGTCCGAAAAATGAACCCCGGCGCGATCCTCTTCCACGAGATAAAGGACACCCTCATAACGGAAGAGTCCCATAACCCTCGCTACGCGTTCCTTCTCTTTCCCTTCACTTTTATGCAGAATCTCAGGCACGAAATGGAAGCCGGCACGTGAATTATCCCACAAAATCGCCCCGATGCCTTTCTCCTTCATATTCTCCATAATCTGCGTTTTTGCATCATCCAGCAAAACCGCTGTCGCTTTAGTTGTGTTTTCCATAATCTTTAATATTAAAATTCCAGTAATCTTTTAGTTCTTTCCATCTCACCACAGCCCCCCTGCCGGGGACAGCGGCGACATTCCTGCCGTTGAGCCGCACAGAGACATACGCCTCGCCGCTTTCGCTTCTAAGCAGCACAATCGCCACATTAGCGCCCAACGGGGTAATATCCTGTATCCGCCATTCTTTATGAAGGTTGGCATAATCTTTCGTCATCGCATGGCAACCGGGAAGCTTCATCAGGGACAGCAGCGGGAGCAGTGTCTCCGCATGCCCGAAGTATCCATTGGCCTTAAGTGCGCCATCACCTTCCACGGCTGCATCAATATCTTCAATTATACGTTTCAGCAAGGGGGACGTGGCCTGCGCCGCAAGGTCTGAGACAGGATTGACATTGTTACGGAGATAATGCAAAACGTTAGAGGCAAGCCAACACCCTCTGAACTCATCGTCCGTCATAAACTCAGATGTTGCAGAGGGAAGACCGGCCGCAAGATTCGCCTGCAGCATTCCATACATGCTCATCGTGAGATGGCGGAGCTGCCGTTTGTCAATCCTGTCGCCATTCTTAAAAAGCCGGAGCGCAGGAGCACCGGAAACATGCTTTTTCAAAAACTCTTCATATACAGGTTTCCATGCGCCGTTCTCTCGATAGCCTGCGTATGCGGTGTCAGCGACAAAACAACGCAGGAGCGAGTCATTCTGCCTGCCTGAGGATGTATATAATTCCAACCGTGTGTTCGGAATCTCCAAAGAATGCAGGAACTGATACATCGTCATTATCACCCTCGGCACGTAGGTAGACTTGGATTCCATCCTTCCTTTCCGGAAAAGAGCCGGAAGCATGGCCGCCATGTCGGCGCCAAGTTTTTTTTCTTCTGCAATACCCACTTCCGAAAGCAGCCCCCATCTGCCATCCGTGTGCCGGGAAATCTCACGGACCTCGGCAAGAAACCTTTCACCATCATTTGTCAGGGTCCCTTCATTCTCCGCTCTTTGAAGAGCTGTGGAAATCTCCTCAATTTTCTTTGGAGATGAGAGATATCTGGCGCCATGGCGCGCAACGTAGCAAAGATACACCGGCTTCAACGAGTCTCCCCACGCCACTCCTGCATCGCACTGCGAAAAATCATACGGCATCATCGACCCGCAATAAACAGAGGGAAGGGCATGTCCGGAATCCTCAGCCCCCTTTACGGATAACCCTAAAAAAACCGAAATGGATAATATAAGTAAAAACCTCTTTTTCATGTTATAAATTTTGATTTGCCGATTTTTTATTAATTTTGCAATTTCAAAACCTGCACTCCTTATATATAGACAACAATCTCAATATATAAAGGATAACAACAATCTTGTAAAAAATATTAGCCAATGACACTCATCGACGGAAAAAAGACAGCAGCCGAGATCAAACAGGAAATTGCAACCGAAGTTGCAGAGATGACAGCGCGTGGAGAACGTGCACCGCACCTTGCAGCGATTCTCGTTGGACATGACGGCGGTTCGGAAACATATGTAGCAAACAAAGTCAAAGCCTGCGGCGAATGCGGTTTCACAAGTAGCCTGATCCGATTTGAAGATGATGTCACTGAAGAAACGCTTCTCAAAGAAATCAAGCGTCTTAACGAGGACGACACTGTTGACGGGTTCATAGTGCAGCTCCCTCTGCCCCGCCATATCAACGAACAGAATATCATCCGCGCCATAGACCCGGCAAAGGATGTGGACGGTTTCCATCCTATCAACGTCGGCAGAATGTCGATAGGCCTACCGGGGTTCGTGTCCGCCACCCCCGCCGGCATAATGCAGCTGCTGAAAAGATACGGTGTCGAAACAAAAGGGAAACATGCCGTGGTGCTCGGGCGCAGCAATATTGTCGGCAAACCGATGGTGACATTGCTTATGCAGAAATCCAATCCCGGAAACTGCACCGTGACCGTATGCCACTCCGCAACCCCCAACATCAAGGACATATGCCGAAATGCCGACATCATCGTTGCGGCTTTGGGACAGCCTGGGTTCGTGACCGAGGATATGGTCAAACCGGGTGCGACAATCATCGATGTGGGCACAACCAGGGTAGCGGACGCCACAAGGAAAAGCGGATGGAGACTCCGTGGCGATGTGGACTTCGAGAATGTGGCTAAAAAATGTGAGTTCATCACTCCGGTGCCGGGCGGGGTGGGACCGATGACCATCTGCTCGCTGATGATCAACACTCTCCACGCACGCAAAGACAACCCTTATAAATGATAGATTCTC
This sequence comes from uncultured Muribaculaceae bacterium, assembly GCA_910584055.1. Classification (GTDB taxonomy): domain Bacteria; phylum Bacteroidota; class Bacteroidia; order Bacteroidales; family Muribaculaceae; genus Lepagella. Next base: position 2,939 of record CAJTZS010000020.1, read on the forward strand.
TTCTCCGGTTGTTATACTGAAAAATTGACGAAATGAAAAATCTTGTGATAGTCGAGTCTCCGGCAAAAGCGAAGACGATAGAAAAATTTTTAGGAAAAGACTTCAAGGTGATGTCGAGCTACGGACACATCCGCGACCTCAAGAAGAAAGGCATGAGCGTGGAAATAGGCTCGGATTTCTCCCCGCTATATGAGATTCCGGCGGAGAAGAAAGAGCTCGTCAAGCAGCTAAAGGCCGCAGCCAAACAAGCCGACACCGTATGGCTCGCTTCCGATGAAGACCGCGAGGGGGAGGCCATAGCCTGGCATCTTTACGAGGTGCTCGGACTTAAGCCCGAAAATACGCGGCGAATTGTGTTCCATGAAATTACAAAACCGGCTATCCTACACGCAATCGAAAACCCGCGCTCGATCGACATCGACCGCGTCAACGCCCAGCAGGCACGCCGTGTCCTGGACCGCATCGTCGGATTCGAGCTGAGTCCCATCCTATGGAAAAAAATCAAGCCTGCACTCTCCGCGGGCCGCGTACAGAGCGTGGCGGTCAGACTCATCTGCGAAAGAGAGAAAGAAGTGGAAGCTTTCACCCCGGAACCTTTCTTCCGCGTAAATGCCTTGTTCGCAAGCAAGGAAGGCGACAGTTTCAAAGCAGAGCTTAAGCGGCGCATGAATTCTGAAGAGGAAGCACGCGCATTTCTGCAAGCTTGCACCAACGCAGATTTCTCTATCTCCGAACTGAGCGTGAAGCCTGTGAAACGCTCCCCGGCCCCACCATTCACGACCTCCACGCTTCAGCAGGAAGCCGGCAAGAGACTGGGCTTCTCGGTCAACACCACGATGCGCATCGCCCAGAAACTTTATGAAGACGGGCGCATCACGTATATGCGTACCGATTCCACGAATCTTTCCGAACTCGCAATCCGCGACATCTCCGCGTCAATTGCATCCGAATATGGGGAGGATTACGTAAAGGTGAGGCATTATCACACAAATTCAAAAGGCGCGCAGGAAGCACACGAGGCAATCAGGCCTACATATGTTTCCCAGGAAACCATCCCCGGCACCGCTCAGGAGCAAAGGCTATACGACCTTATCCGCAAGCGTGCCGTTGCCTCGCAGATGAGCGATGCCATGCTTGAAAAAACGAACGTTGACATATCCGTCAGTGGCAACGCAGAGGAATTCAAGGCTGAAGGAGAGGTGGTGAAATTCGAAGGTTTTATGAAAGCATGGCAGATTGATGCCGAATCATCATCTTTCACCCGACTTCCGCATCTTGAAGCAGGGGAAAAGATTGAAGCCACAGAGATAACCGCCACACAGCGTTTCACGCTGCCTCCGGCAAGATACACGGAGGCTTCCCTCGTGAAAAAGATGGAAGACCTCGGCATAGGACGTCCGTCAACATATGCCCCCACTATCTCCACCATTCAAAGCAGGGATTATATCAGGCATGGAGAAAAAGAGGGAACACCCCGCGATTACGATGTCCTCTCTCTTCTTAACGGCAAGATTTCAAAAGAGACCCTCACGGAGAATACCGGAAGCGAAAAGGGCAGGCTTGTCCCAACTGATGTGGGAATGGTTGTAAATGAATTCCTCACGCAATATTTCCCGGATATCCTTGACTATAATTTCACAGCACGGGTAGAAGAGAAATTCGATGACATTGCCGAGGGTAAATTAGGCTGGAAGAATGAAATGTCGGATTTCTACACCACTTTCCACCCGTCAATCGAAAAAGTTGATTCCATGCGCCTTGAGCATAAGGTCGGAGAGCGGGTGCTGGGAGAGGATCCCAAAACCGGCAAACCTGTTTCTGTAAAGATCGGCCGCTTCGGACCGGTCGTACAGATAGGGGATGCTACAGATGAAGACAAGCCCCAGTTCGCCAGTCTTCTTGACGGACAAAGCATTCAAGACATTACGCTTGATGAAGCCCTCAAGCTGTTCGAACTTCCACGCAAGATAGGCTCTATCGACGGCAAGGACGTGACTGCGGCAATCGGACGGTTCGGCCCATATGTGCATTACGAAAAGATGTTTGTTTCAATACCCAAGGACTTGGCTCCCCAGACCATCACCCTTGACGAGGCGTGGAATCTTATCGAGGCCAAGAAAGAAGCCGAAGCAAACAGGCTGATAAAAGACTTCCCGGAAATGCCGGGACTCGAAGTGCTCAACGGCAGGTTCGGGCCATACGTGGCATACAAAAAAGAGGGAGCAAAAAAAGCCGTCAATTATAAAATTCCCAAAGGCACGGATCCGGCATCGCTGACCCTTGACGATATCAAAGAACTGATGGAGAAACAGGATGCCGCGCCGGCTAAGAAACCGCGCTCACGCAAAAAATAAACCATAGTCAGAGCGGATTTGTTATAATTGCAAATCCGCTCTAACTATGTCAAGGACTGCACATAATATTACATACGCTATCATAGGGGTTCTTCTGCTTGCCGTCATTGCATTGTGCGGAGTGACACTTTGGCTGACACCCGATCGTCTCACAAAAATAATAAACACGGAAGCAAGCAAAAAACTGAATGCGGACGTGACAGTGCACAACGCACGTTTATCATTATGGTCTACTTTCCCATATGTCTGCATTGACTTGGATTCGTTACGGGTCATAAGCCGCAATTTTGACAACATTCCGGCCGACATACGCAAGGAGCTGCCCGGCGACGCGTCATTCCTCGCCTCGGCAAGCAATATCCATGGTGGCATCAATATAATCAAACTTTGCACCAAGAAAATAGATATCAATGAATTAAAGGCAGATTCCCTCGAATTGAACTTAGTAGCGGTATCTGATTCCGTATCAAACTTCAATATACTGAAAAACGTTTCAGCACCTGAAAAAATACCTTATTTCACCATTAAGCGAATAACCCTTCACCATCCGGGGAATATCAGGATATATAGCCTTCCCGACAAGACCCAGGCACAGATAAACCTCGCGGATATGTCATTAATACGGAGCGGCACCTCTTCCGATGCATACTCCCTTGCAATAAAGGGATACATTGACGCAGATATTAAAGAAGCTACCGTTTTAAAAAGTTTTCCCTTCAATCTTTCAGGACACGCATCCGTAGGATTCAATCCATTCCGCATCTCTCTTTCCGATTACAACGTAGGCCTTGGCGGCACAAAAGGGAATTTAGATATGGAAATACAGGCTGGAAAGGCCTGGAGACTAAACAGTTTCTCATATAAACTCAATGATTTCAAGCCGTTCGGGCTGCTGCGATATTTACAGGGAGTCAAATCCCCGCTGCCCGATTCTTTGCACGCAGACATACTTGTGAATGCTGCGGCGAAACTGAGATCCCCCTATAACCTGTCATCATCCCGGCTCCCGTCGATGGAAATTGACTTCAATGTGCCCCGGGGAGGGATTGAATATACAGCCGGGAAAGGAGAAACCTATATGCTCACACATTCCGACATCGGGGGCAGACTTACTTTAGACGGGAAAGATACGGATTTATGCCTCGCAAATGTTATGCCGTTTAACGTCAAAGGGGAAGGCGTAAATGTGCGGCTGGAGGCAAATATTTCAGACATACTGACCGACCCCGAGATCCGCCTGGCTATGAAGGGCACTGTAGATGCAGGGTTGACAGGGAAAATAGTCACCCCGTTAAAACAATATGCATTGGCCGGCAAAATGAATACGGATGCCGTTATCGATTTCAGGATATCGGATATCAATGCCGAGACCCTTGAGAACCTGATTCTCAACGGTGACATATCCTTCCATAACTATAGGTTCAAACTCCCCCATCTCGGATTTTCCGCCTCAGGCAATGAGTTAAAAATGAATTTTGGAGGAGAAGCATCCGACATATCAGGAAGCACGGTCGCAAACGGCATTTTTGACATGAGAGCTGTTGCAGACAGAATAAATTTCTCGGCAGATGACTATGGCATAAATATATCCGGACTCGACTTTTCAAGCAAGAAAAGAGGGGACGCACCGGTTCGGCTACGTGAAATATCCGGGTCTTTACCGTTTGATATTGACATAAAGGCCACAGGTGTGAATGTCGCCGGCAAGCGTGATACGACAAGGTTATCAATCGGAAACTTGCGGATCGACGGAAATGTTGTAACGAGGCCGGGGAAAGCCGTCTTAAACAAATTTGCCGCCGATATAACCGGAGATTCAATAAATGCAGTCAATGGAAAGACAAAAGTAACGTTGAAAAAAATTTCCTCCAGACTGTCAGCTGCTGAAATGCAGGGAATCCCCACGCCGCGAAAATACATAAAGCCTGAAAAATGGACGGCAGACAGCCGTAGCATGGCCGTCATCGATCATTCTCCGGAATATCTCACCGTGAACCTTCCCCGGAAGGTCATGGAGTTGATCGGCCAATGGAAATCATACTTGTCGCTGAAAGTGGAAAGCGGCACGATTCTTACCCCGGCACTCCCTATGCGCAATGGATTCGGGAATCTCGACATAGTGGCTTCCTTTGATTCCGTTAAGCTCAACAGCCTCAATTTCAACTCTCAGGATACGAGACTCAAGGCAAAGGGTAAAATCTCCAATCTACGGCAATTCCTCACCTCCAATTCCGTGGCTCCTTTGCGGGCAGCTCTCGAGGTGGATATAGACACCGTGCACTTGAACCAGCTTTGCGGTGCATACAACCACGGGCTCAAAATCACACACGGACCCGATGCCTCCGTGCTTACGGTCATTCCCGACACCCTTACATCTTCTGACACTGTGTCGCTGCTCGTGCCCAGAAACATCATAGCCGACATAAAGGCATCGGCAATGATGACGCAATACACCAACCTCTACCTCCACGACCTGTCGACGGGTATATCACTCCGCGATGGCAAATTCAGAATCGAGGATCTCGGGATCGCCTCAAGCTTCGGAGCATTGAAACTGAATTTCGAATATGACACGTCCGATATACAGCGGATGGGGATGAATCTCCAGGGAAGTCTTGCCGATGTCAACCTTGTGAACTTTTTCAGCAAATTCCACACCTTGCTGTTGATGATGCCGCAAATGAGGAATCTCAAGGGCAACCTTTCCGCTATGGCGGAAGCTAAAATGCTCCTCTTCCCTAACATGTACCTCAACATGCCCTCGATATGGGGAGACCTCTATGTGCACGGCGATCACCTTCTGCTTCACCAGGACCCTTTCATCAGACGCATCACAAGAATGATGCTTATTCCGGATTCAGAAGACATCCGGCTTAAAGACATGAGCATACATGCATCCATACACGACAACCTGATGGAACTTTACCCCTTCGGAATCAGTTTCGACCGTTACCGTCTGCAATTCGGAGGCCTGAACAATTTCAACGGCGACATGTATTATCATCTTGGGATAGACAAATCCCCCGTTCCCTTCCCCTTCGGAATAAATATCATAGGGAATTTCAAACATCCAGAGATACGCTTCGGCGGAGCTTCCTTCAAAGTTAGAAAAGGGGAAGAAATCACCGCATCCATAATGGAAGAGAAGCGCGTCAACCTGATGCTTGAGCTGAAGTGTCTTATCCGCGAATTCATAGAGAAGGCAGCGGAAGCAGATAACACTCCCACCTCCTTCTACGTCTATTGACCACCCCGCTCCAAATGCCCCTCCTGAAAATACCCTTACCTGCAAAATCGGCTTTGCCGATTATCCCGTGCTACGCTCCTTAAGCGTAGTCGCCGCCTATGCGTCCTCCCCTCCTTCGTTTCCTCCAAAAAATTTATCTACAATTTCTAAATTTCGCTTCAAAAATTTACAAAAAATAACTAACTTTACATCTCAAATAAACAATAGCCACTTATATCGAAATGACCTCCGAGATTTATCATATCCCCGCCCTGCTTGAAGATTCAATCAACGGATTGAACATCAAGTCCGACGGAGTATACGCCGATGTCACGTTCGGAGGCGGGGGGCACTCGCGCGCCATCCTCGAAAAGCTTGGCGAGGAAGGTCATCTATACGGATTCGACCGCGATCCTGATGTCCTGAAGAATACTCCGGAAGACCCTCGATTTACATTTGTACATTCCAATTTCAGATATATCACAAACTTCATGCGCTACTACGGCGTTGACCGGCTTGACGGCATCCTTGCAGACCTCGGAGTCTCTTTCCATCATTTCGATGATGCAGAAAGAGGTTTCTCCTTCCGCTCCGACGCACCTCTCGACATGCGCATGAACAGGAATGCAAACACCACCGCAGCAATGATCGCGGAATCATACAGCGGTGAACAGCTTGAATCACTTTTCCGGACTTTCACCGACCTGAAGCGCCCCAGAGCCGTAGCGGAAGCAATAGTCAAAGCGAGGTCATCAAGCCCCGTCGATTCCACATTCAGACTCGCAGATGCAGTCAGGCCGGCCATCAACCCCAAAGCTGAAAAGAAAGATCTTGCACAGGTATTCCAGGCCTTCCGCATCGAAGTCAACGGCGAGATGGATGCTTTGAAACGTTTCCTCAACGCCACCCCCAAGGTATTGCGTCAAGGTGGCAGGCTTGCAATAATCACATACCATTCGATTGAAGACAGGATTGTAAAGAACTTCATGAAAACCGGGAACATTGAGGGAAAAGAGGACAAAGACTTTTTCGGCAGGACTTCGTCTCCATGGAAAATGGTCACACGGTCACCCATCACACCCTCGGACGAAGAAATCGAACGGAATCCCCGTTCCCGCTCCGCCAAACTACGCATTGCCGAATTAATCACCGAGAAAGATTGAAAAGACTTTAGAACTGAAATTAAAAACACAATGGCAACAAAACAAAAGAACAAGAAATCCGGTCCCGGATGGGTCAGCGAGCTCCGTTACGGACGCTCCCTGTCGATCGAGTTCTTCAAGGCGAACGCATGGATCATGCTTCTCTTTGTAGTTGCCGTTATCGCGCTCATAGGACTCCGCTACAAAACCAAGACTAAAATGGGGGAAATAAAACAGCTCACTGTTGAACTCCAACGGGCGGAAAGCCATAAGCTCCACGAAAAATCACTTTACATGTCCCTGATCCGGGAATCGGAAATGGTAAAAATGGTCAGGGAAAAGAATCTCAATCTCGAATTTCAAGAACAACCCCCTTACGAACTGACAGACGATGGCGCAAAAGAATAACAGGCTAAAGCAAAATAATAAAAAACATATCCTTTTCCGCTATGGGCTAATATGTCTTTTTTTCATCCTTTTTGGAGTGGCGGTGATGGTTAAGCTCTTCGACACCACCGTAATAGAGGCCAAAGACTGGAATGAGCGTGCCCGACGGGAGTTGTCAAGGATGGACACTATCCGCCCGGAACGTGGCAACATCCTTGCCGACAACGGGAACATCCTTGCATGCAACCTCAAGGTTTACGACATAAAGATCGACCTGCGCCATAATAAAGTGAAGGATCTCCGTGCCATCCCCTGGGCAAAGATTGACTCCCTTGCCGATTCTCTCGATGTATATTATCCGCGCAGAAAAGACCTGCATGCACACCCGGACACTTTTGCGAAATATTCCTGGCATACCCGCCTGCGTCGTGAATTGGAGAAAGACCCCGACAAACGTCCGCGCGCCCTCCGGCTTGCAAGGAACAAGACTCTTGAGGACTTTCAAAAAATCAAGTCCTTTCCCTTCATGAAGGATTTCAAGGGGAAGGGATTCCGCAATCCTGTGTATAAGGAGGAACGCAACATCCGTATGTATCCATACGGACGCATGGCCTACCGGAGCATCGGGAGGGTGAACGAGAATGCGAAGACACGCCAGATACATGGCTATTCAGGGCTGGAGAAAGACCTCGACACCCTTTTATATGGCAAACCCGGCCTTGCAAAGAAAGTTGCCCTGACCCACGGAATCACCAACTGGGTCTCTGTCCCGGCTCAGAGAGGCTACGACATCCGCACCACCATCGACATCGATTTGCAGGACATGCTGGAAGAGGAGCTTCATAATATCTGCACAGAATCAAAGGCTGAATGGGGCACAGCAATCCTCATGGAAGTGAAAACAGGCGAAATAAAGGCAATATCCAATATAGAGCTCCTTGACGACGGCACATACGGAGAGGCCCTCAATCGCGCGGTGCTCCCTTTCGAACCGGGGTCTGTGATGAAACCGATTTCGCTGATGATAGCCTTTGAAGACGGCCTTGTGAAATCCGTAAACGACATGGTGAGTTGCGCGCCTTTCCAGCGCACGAGCGACCCTCATGGCTCAGGCATGAAAACCATGAAGCAAGTTATCGAGCAGTCTTCAAATCCGGGGATTGCGAGAGTTATATTCCGCGGATATGAGAAAGACCCTTCAAAATTCCACGACCGGCTTGAAGAGCTCGGTTTCTTCGAACCGATACAATCAGGTATCGCGGGAGAGTGCACTCCCCGCATCCGCAAGCTTCTCCCGAAAGATTCACGCGGCAACAACATAACCATGACAGCGCGTCATCTCGACCTTGCCCGTCAGGCCTACGGATACAACACGGAGCTTCCCCCGCTGTTCACGCTTGCCGTCTACAACGCCATAGCCAACGGCGGCAGGTTCGTGCGTCCGCACCTGATGAAAGGACTGATCAGCGAGGAAGGAGTTGACTCCGTGATACCGATCCGCTATATCCGTGACCGGATATGCTCGGAAGAGACGGCGAGGAAAGTCAGGGAATGCATTGCCGAAGTGGTATGGGGTGAACACGGCACGGCCAGGCTCGTTCGCGACAACCGTGTAAAGGTTGTTGGAAAGACCGGAACCGCATATCCAGTGGAAAAAGGTGTCTACAACACAGCCAAACGGCGTTATGCCTTCGCCGGCTTCTTCCCCTACGAGAATCCTCAATATAGCTGCATTGCCCTCGTGCTCGGTCCCAGCGGAACATCTGCCAACCGCACTTCCGGACAGGTTGTCAAGAACATGGCGGTGAAAATGTATTCCCGTGGAAAGCTGAATAATTCTTCATATTACGCGTCCGACAGCAAAGGATCTAAACCGACAATTGTCGGCTCCGAGAAATGCGACAATCAGATGCTTGCATCTTCCATAGGTGCGAAAGGCATGAAACATTATAAAACAGCAAAAGACCATACCCGGGGCGTGGTGCCCGATGTCAAGGGGTATGACGTACCTTCTGCAGTAAAACTCCTTGAGGAACGGGGCATTAACGTAAAACTATCCGGTTCAGGCTACGTCGTGGCGCAATCGATTCCGGCAGGAACACGCACCAAACCGGACCAGACAATCATCCTCCACCTCAAAATTTAATCGTTATCAAAACCATTAAGATATGTCAGTAAAATTATCTCACCTTCTCGAAGGAATCAAGACTCTCGAAGTGATCGGTGATATAGACAAGAATATCATTGACCTTCAGAGCGATTCAAGAAAAGCTGTAAAAGACGGTATGTTTGTAGCTGTGCGCGGTGTCATTACCGATGGTCACAAATATATCCCCGTCGTTGCAAGCACTCATGTGGGAGCTATCGTCTGCGAACAGTTGCCCGCCACACTTGAGAAAGGTATAACATATATTCGGGTAGCCGACTCGGCCGAGACACTGGGAAGACTGGCCTCCAACTGGTACGGTCACCCCTCCTCTAAACTTAAACTCGTAGGCGTTACCGGAACAAACGGAAAGACAACGACCGCGACGCTTCTTTACGAGATGGCTAAATTCGAAGGATATAAGGCCGGACTCATATCCACGGTCTGCAACTATATTCAGGATCGTGCGATACCCACCACCCATACCACCCCTGACCCGCTGACCCTCAACGAGCTCCTTGCCGAGATGGTGGATGCAGGGTGCGACTATGCATTCATGGAGGTCTCTTCCCATGCGGCTCACCAGCACCGCATTGCCGGTCTGGAATTCGCAGGTGCGGTATTCTCAAACCTTACCCGCGACCATCTCGACTACCACGGCACTGTGGAGAACTATATGAACGCCAAGAAAATGTTCTTTGACATGCTGCCGGCCAATGCTTTCGCGCTTGTCAATGTAGATGACAAGGCGGGGAAATATATGGTTCAGAACACACGGGCAAAAGTATACACGTACTCCCTGCGGAGCGATGCAGACTTCCGGTGCCGGGTGCTTGAGACACGTCTCGACGGCACGCTCCTGTCACTTAACGGGAAAGATGTGGAAGTGGCATTCACCGGGCGATTCAACGCATATAACCTTACCGCCGTTTATGCCGCCTCTATCCTCATCGGATGGAACCCGGAAGAGGTACTGGTGAATATGAGCCGTCTCGTACCGGTATCCGGCCGCTTCCAGACATTACGCTCCCCGGAAGGCGTGACCGCTATCGTAGACTACGCCCACACGCCTGACGCTCTTGTTAATGTGCTTGACACAATACGCGAAATCATAGGTGCCGACGGCGAAATCACCACGGTGGTGGGAGCCGGGGGGAACCGCGACCACGGCAAACGTCCGATGATGGCTCACGAAGCCGCGATACGCTCCGATCTTGTAATACTAACCTCCGACAATCCCCGTGATGAAGAGCCGGAAGCAATCATTGAAGATATGAAAGCCGGCCTTTCGAACGATGAGATGCGCCGCACTCTCTGCATCACCGACCGCCGCGAGGCAATCCGGACCGCCATGAGGATCACAAAACCGGGAAGCGTGGTGCTCGTTGCCGGGAAAGGACACGAGACATATCAGGAAATTAAGGGCGTCCGCAACCATTTCGACGACCGCGAAGAAGTTAAAGCCACATTCTAAGAAGCTCTCAGGAATATGATTTACGCATTGCTCGAACTCCTTGACGGATGGAAATTCCCCGGACACAACCTGATGGGATACATCTCTTTCCGCGCAGGAATATCTTTCGCCCTCGCCCTTCTCATAGCCCTCTTGTTCGGACACAAGATTATCGAACGTCTGCAACGGATGCAGGTAGGGGAAGTGGTGAGAAACCTCGGTCTGGAGGGCCAGATGAAAAAGACCGGCACTCCGACCATGGGCGGTGTCATAATAATAATGTCCATTCTTATTCCATGTCTGCTCCTCGGCAACCTCTCGAACATCTATATGATACTGATGCTGGTTGCCACGCTCTGGATGGGATGCATCGGTTTCCTTGACGACTACCGCAAACTGAAGTATCACAACAAAGACGGCTTGAAAGGGAAATATAAAGTGACCGGTCAGGTCGGGTTGGGTCTGCTTGTGGGAATCACGATGTGGCTTTCTCCCGACATTGTGATGAGCGAGAACTTTGAAGTGCAGAAGGCTGACACCTCAGAAACGGAGATCGTGGTTTCGAAGGATCAGATAAAGTCACCGCAGACCACAATCCCATTCGTGAAAAACAATAACTTCAACTACGAATGGCTTACGTCATGGGTGCCTGACAAAGAGGCTGCCAAGACCCTTGGCTGGCTTACTTTCGTACTGGTAGTGGTAGTTGTCGTGGCTGCAGTAAGCAATGGAGCCAACCTCACCGACGGTCTTGACGGGCTGTGCGCGGGAACTTCGGCAATCATTGGAGTGGCACTGCTGATAATGGGGTATCTCGGCGGCAATGTAATATATTCGAGCTATCTCAATATCATGTATATACCCGGATCGGAAGAGTTAGTGGTATATGCGGCGGCATTCATCGGCGCTCTCGTGGGATTCCTATGGTATAACGCTTTCCCCGCCCAGGTTTTCATGGGCGACACCGGAAGTCTCACCCTCGGCGGCATCCTTGCCGTGTTCGCCATCCTTATCCGCAAGGAACTCCTTATCCCCCTTCTCTGTCTCACCTTCTTCCTCGAGGATGTGTCGGTGATGCTTCAGGTGGGATATTTCAAATATACGAAAAGGAAATACGGCGAGGGACGGCGCATCTTCAAGATGACCCCACTGCACCATCATTTCCAGAAACCCCTGGAACCGGGGAGCAACGTTCTGTGGAAACACCCTGTGAACCCGATTCCCGAATCCAAGATAGTGGTGAGGTTCTGGATTGTAGGAATCCTACTCGCCGCCCTGACATTTGTAACATTAAAAATCCGATAAAATGGAGAAGCTGATTGTGCTCGGTGGAGGAGAGAGCGGCGTAGGAGCCGCCATCCTCGGCAAAGATAAGGGGATGAAAGTGTTCCTCAGCGATATGGGCACACTTAAAGACGAATACCGCGAAACGCTTGTTCGCGAAAATATAGAATTTGAAGAGGGGAAACACTCCGAAGACAGGATACTCGAGGCGGACATTGTGATAAAAAGTCCCGGAATACCTCCTTATGCCCCGATGGCCAAGAAAATCATGGAAAAAGGAATACCCGTCCTGTCAGAGATTGAATTTGCCGGAAGATATACGGATGCAAAAATGGTGTGCATAACAGGCTCAAACGGCAAAACCACTACTACACTCCTCACTTATCATATCCTCCGCAAGGCCGGGATGAACGTAGGCCTGGCAGGGAACGTCGGCAAGAGCCTGGCGCTCCAGGTGGCTCGTGACCCTCATGACGTGTATGTAATCGAGCTGTCAAGTTTCCAGCTTGAGAATATGTATGACTTCAAGGCAAACATCGCGGTGATAATGAACATCACCCCCGACCATCTTGACCGTTATGACCACAAGATGGAAAACTATGTCAAGGCCAAGTTCCGTATCCTCCAGAACCAGGGTCACGACGATTATTTCATCTATTGGCAGGATGATCCCATAGTTAAAGGCCAGATCCGGCAGGTTCAGATAGAGGCGATGCAGATGCCTTTCAGCGAATTCAAGGAGGAGGGAAGCCATGCTTTCGTGGAAGATGGGATCGTGAAGTTCTCCACTCCCGGAGAAGTTTGGGAGATACCTCGCGACAAGCTTTCCCTCACCGGACTGCACAACCTATATAATTCCATGGCCGCGGGTCTTTCTGCATCGCTGCTCGATATCCGGAAAGATGAGATACGCTCCGCACTCGAAGACTTCGAGGCGGTGGAACATCGCCTTGAATACGTGACCACCGTCGCCGGTGTCAGATATGTTAACGACTCAAAAGCCACAAATGTCAACTCCACATGGTATGCCCTTGAAAGTATGACGACCCCAACGGTCCTTATACTTGGAGGCAAAGACAAAGGAAATGACTATAGCGAGATCGAAGACCTTGTGAAGGAGAAAGTCAAAGCGATTGTATGTATGGGGAAAGACAACACAAAACTACTAAGTTTCTTCACAGGGAAGGTTCCGGTCATCATTGATACCCATTCCATCGAGGATGCAGTGAAGGCGTGTGCCGGAGCCGCATCGGAAGGAGACACGGTGTTGCTATCCCCCTGCTGCGCCAGCTTCGACCTCTTCACCAGCTATGAAGACCGCGGACGCCAGTTCAAAGAATGTGTAAAATCTCTCTGATAATATAATATGCCAAATCAAGATACAATACCGGGACTCGAAATACGGGAGACAATAGACGGTCAGAGTGCCGGTGCGCGTGTTGCAACAAAACGCAACACAACCAAGGTTGAGGCGAAACGTTCTCGCCCCGACCGGCATATATGGGGCATTTACATAATGATTCTCCTGATCAGTGTAGTGGAACTCTTCAGCGCATCGAGCACGGAAGTGTCTTCTTCAAATGTGTATAGCCCACTTATTCGTCACGCGATTTTCCTGGCCCTCGGACTGGGCATAGTGCTGTGGCTTCAGAATACACACTATATACTGATGCGCCGCTTCGCATGGATATTCGCGATTCTCTCCCTGGGTCTGTTAGTGCTGTCAACAGTAGCGGGAGTGGAAATCAACGGTGCCCAGCGTGCCATACGCATTGCAGGTATGACGATTCAGCCTGCTGAAATCGTCAAACTCTCCGTGGTGCTACTCCTTGCCTCGATTCTTTCAAAGAACCAGACTCCCGGCGGAGTGACGAATCGGGGAATCATCACGGCGGCAATCGTGGTGGTGGTTTTCGCCATATTCCTGTATAAGGATGGTCTGACAAACACCATCCTGCTGATGGGTGTGAGTATAAGCATGTTTCTTATAGGTGGCATACAATGGCCCAAATTTTGGATGATCATAGGAATTTACGCGTTATGCGCCGGTTCTCTCTTGATGATCAAAAAAGTCAATAAAAACGTAACATCCGACGATTTCGACAATGTCAGGATCGAGGCTTCAGCCGGAAGTGCTGCCGCACCTGCCGCAAGGATAGACGGACGGGAAGGCACCAGAAATAACCGAATTGTCAGATGGCTGGAAGGCGTTCACCCAAACGACCCCATAGACGACATGAACAGGCAGGTAATATATTCCAAATTCGCCCAGGCAAACGGAGGTTTGTTGGGGCAAGGACCTGGAAATTCAAGGGAAAGCGCACGTCTGCCGCTCGCATTCTCGGATTATATCTACTCAATTGTTGTTGAAGACACGGGGTTCGCCGGAGGATCGTTGCTGCTGGTGCTCTTTCTGCTCCTCGTGGCGCGGGCGGGCAGGATAGCATACAAGTGTTCACGGGCTTTCCCTGCATTCCTGATTATGGGATGCGCGGTTATGATTGTGTTCCAAGCCCTTGTCCATATGGCGATTGTCACAGGAATCTTCCCTGTCTCCGGTCAACCGTTGCCGTTCATATCCAAAGGGGGTACTTCGGTGCTCGTGATGTCAGCGGCAATAGGGATGATGCTTTCCGTAAGCCGGTTTGCCGTCACATCAGGTGACAAAAATGCAATAAAGGCTGAAATCAAGGAACTTCCCGAAGACATGCAGGCTGCCAACTATAGCGACTATCAGAATAAGAATCTGTCTAAACAATGAAAAAGAAAGTATTGATAAGCGGTGGAGGCACGGGGGGACACATCTTCCCCGCCCTCTCTATAGCCAACGCCATAAAGCGGCGCATCGACGCAGACATATTATTTGTAGGGGCCGACAATAGGATGGAGATGGAAAAAGTGCCGGCTGCCGGCTACGAAATCATCGGCCTCCCCGTCGCAGGGTTCGACCGCAAGAACATGCTGAAAAATTTCAGTGTGCTTTTAAAGCTTTTTAAAAGCGTGAGAATGGCACGCAAGATCATAAAGGATTTCAAGCCCGACATTGCAATCGGCGTGGGAGGATACGCGTCAGGTCCCACACTCAAGGCCGCCCAGCGGGCCGGAGTTCCCACACTTGTGCAGGAACAGAATTCCTATGCAGGTGTAACCAATAAACTCCTCGCGGCATATGCCGGCCGCATATGCGTGGCCTATGAAGGGATGGAGGCTTTCTTCCCTAAAGAAAAAATTGTTCTCACGGGCAATCCCGTGCGCAAAGATCTTACGGAACATACTTTCGACAAGGCAAAAGTGCGGACAAGATTCGGACTCAATCCCGAGAAAGTCACGGTGCTTGTCGTTGGAGGAAGCCTCGGCGCGCGCACTCTCAATGAAAGTCTCGAGGCTGGATTGCGCAAACTCCTTGACGCGGGCTTGCAGGTAATATGGCAGACCGGCAAATATTTCGGCACACGCGGACAGCAGGCTGCGAAAGGTCTTCAGGGCGCCGTGGTCACAGAGTTTATCACAGATATGGGCTCTGCCTATGCCGCCGCCGACCTTGTCGTTTCCCGTGCCGGTGCCGGTTCAATCAGTGAGCTGCAGGTGCTCGGCAAGCCGTGTGTACTTGTCCCTTCTCCCAATGTGGCGGAAGACCATCAGACGAAAAATGCGCTTGCCCTTGTCCATAAGGATGCCGCCGTGATGGTCACCGATGCCGAAGCCCGCGGAAAACTGGTTGACACCGTCCTCGACCTCGCATCCGATAAAGAGAAACTGAAATCGATGAGCGCCAATATCTCAGCCATGGCTCTTCGCGACAGCGACGAGCATATAGTCGATGAAATAATGAAGATTATCTCCTAACCCTATTCCGCCCCATTCAGCCCTATATCGCCCTATTAAATTAAATCCAGATCAATCATGACCAAATCCAACATATTTTTCGTAGGTGCCGGCGGAATCGGTATGGCAAACCTCGTAAGGTATTATCTCCGCCACGGCCACAACGTCGCCGGCTATGACCGAACACCCTCCGCCCTCACCGATGACCTCAGGAAAGAGGGCGCACGAATCACTTTTATCGATTCCCCCGATGAGATTCCCCCGACATTCCATAATCCGGAGGATACGCTGGTAGTTTATACTCCGGCGGTGCCTGAATCAAACAAAATCCTTTCGTATTTTCGCAACAACGGTTTTGAGGTGATCAAACGAGCCGCACTTCTCGGCAAAATCACCCGCAATACTGATGCAATATGCGTCGCCGGCTCTCACGGGAAAACCACGACCTCCTCAATGATCGCCAATATTCTACGGAACTCCGACAAAGGATGCACCGCATTCCTGGGGGGAATCCTGAGAAACACCGACAGCAATCTTGTGCTTGACGAAAAATCACCGTTCTCCGTGATTGAAGCCGATGAATATGACCGTTCTTTCCATCATCTTCATCCATGCATAGCTGTCGTCACTTCAACCGATCCCGACCATCTTGACATATACGGGGATGAAGGGCATTATCTTGAAGCTTTTTCAATTTTCACATCTCTCATCCGGCCCGGTGGCACACTTATAACCCACACAGGACTCAAATATCATCCAGAGGTAAAGGAAGGTGTTACGGTACAGACATATAGCGGAGGGACCGAGGGCGACTGGCACGCTGAAAACATTGCGTTCGGCACCGGCTGCCTCTCTTTCACCCTGATTGGACCTGAAAATCTGAGAATCGAGGATATACGGCTGGGGGTTCCCGTGGAAATAAATATCGACAATGCCGTGGCTGCAGCCGCAGCGGCAATAACGGCGGGAGCCTCGGCTGAAGATGTGAAACGTGGAATCTCCTCATTCATGGGAGCCAAACGCCGCTTCGAGGTGTGGCTTGACGGATCGGTCCACCCGGGAGCACCCATACTTATCGATGACTATGCCCACAGTCCGAATGAAATCAGAAGCTCTATCCGTTCTGTCAAAAAGCTATACCCGGGACGCAAATTGTCCGTAATATTCCAGCCCCACCTATACACACGCACCCGCGACTTCGCCCCTGAGTTTGCAGAAGCGCTCTCGGAAGCCGACTGCGTTATCATGCCGGAAATCTATCCGGCAAGGGAACTGCCGATACCCGGTATAACCTCCGACACCATCCTCAGAGATGTAAATTCATCTGAAAAAACATATTGCGAGCGAAAAGATTTGTTGAATCTGATAAAAAATAGTAACTTTGAAATCTTGATGACTCTGGGAGCTGCCGATATCGACCGGTTGCTTCCTGAGATTTGTGATATATTATCGTTGAGATGAAGAATACCATCTTGAAATGGCTGTTGCTGATCCTTTTGATGGGATATACCGCCTGGGTTACCGTATGGGCAAACCGGGAGGCGGAACGTCATAAATGCTCAGGAATCATTATCAAGGTGTTGGGAACAGAGAACCCTAAAATTCTCGAACGGACAAAAAGCGGTATCGAAACCGAATTGTCCAGATACCCGGAACAGATCAAAGGGACGCCCATCCATAACCTGGATACCCGCAAAATCGAGAAATATCTCTCTTCGATATCAAATTTTGAGAGGGTTGACTGCATGATCAATTCCGACAATCACCTGCTCGTGGAGGCGAGACCCCTCGAACCGGTGATGCGTGTGTTTGATGCCGGCAATTCATACTATATCAACCGGGAAGGGAAAAGGATTGATGCAAAAGCCGAATTCTTCACCGATGTGCCGGTTGTCTGCGGGAACTTCAATAAAAAGTTTACGCCTAAAAATGTCCTCCCTCTCGTGAGATATATCAACACGGACCAAAAGCTTGCCAACCTTGTGAGCATGATTGTGGCGCGTGACGAAAGAAACCTGATTCTTGTGCCAAGGATAAAGGGGCATGTCGTGAATTTCGGAGACACCACGCGGATGCAGGAAAAAAGCAAGAACCTTTTTCTTTTCTATCGCAAGGTAATGCCGCATAAAGGATGGATGGAATATGACACTGTTTCCGTAAAATTCCGTGACCAGGTGGTGGCGACAAGAAGAGACAAAACCATACAACAGCATAGCGAAGACTATACCGAGGAGATAGACCTAGAGGAACACACTCTCCCCGACATCTCCGGAGAGACTGCTTCCGCTGAATAAGAAGCTATAAAAAAATAAAAGGATAATGACCGAAGATAGATATGTCGCTGCGATTGAGATAAGCAGCTCCAAGATAGTGGCTGTCGTGGGCAGGATGCGTGCCGGCGGTCAACTCGACATCATAGCGTCCGAACAGGAGAAAGGGGTGGAAAGTGTCCGCTATGGCGTGATACGCAACCTTGAGGAAGCTTCGAACCGCATCGTCAGAATCATCAGCAAGCTTGAACGCAAGCCTGCCGTTGCGCCACGCAAGATAACCGGGCTTTTCGTAGGGCTTTCAGGGCTCTCCCTCCACTCTATTCCGACACGGGTTTCTATCAAACTGCCGGACGACACGGAGATTACGGATGAAATCATCCAGCGGTTACAAAAACAGGCACTGAACACCGCCATAGACTCATCACTCGAAACCATGGATGCCGTGCCACGGTTATTCACCGTAGGCAGGACAGAGACAATAACACCCAAAGGAGTGGTCGGCAACAGCATCAGTGCTGATTACGACCTGATAGTATGCCGCCCCGAAAACAAGAACAATCTCATACGCACAGTCGAGGATAAAGTCAAAATTCCAATCAAGGGGATTGTCGTGACGGCTCTCGCCTCGGGGCAGCTTATTCTCAGTGCCGAAGAGAAACGTCTCGGATGCATGCTCGTGGATATGGGTGCTGAAACCACCACTGTCTCCATTTATAAGAATGGTCATCTCGTATATTTCGCCACCCTCCCCCTCGGAGGCAGAAACATAACACGTGACCTGACATCCCTCAACCTCCTTGAGGAACGTGCCGAGGAGACCAAAATCTCCAACGGAAGCGCCATTCCCCGGGAGACAAAAACAAACCTGAACTATAACGGCGTCCGCGATGCTGATGTCTCCAACTATATCGTTGCCCGCGCTGAGGAGATTGTGGTCAACGTGCTCAAACAGATTCAATATGCCGAACTGAAGGACAGCGACCTGCCTGGCGGAATTGTTGTAATAGGAGGCGCTTCGAAACTAAACGGCATGATTGAGCTTATAGCCAACAAGAGCAGCCTCAATGTTCGCCGTGGCTCTCTTCCCCAATATATCCATCTTGAAGACACCAAGATTAATTCCGCCGATATAATAGAAGTTGCAAGCGTGCTATATGCCGGAGCGTCGGCAAATGAGGATGAATGCCTCGAACTCCCTGAGAGGCGAGAAGTGCCTGTAACCGGAGAGCCGATAGTGAATGATCCGGAACCGGAACCGGAGCCCAAACCGGCCGGAGGAGGATTCAAGGCTCCCAAATGGTGGGGCAGCTTCAAGGATAAACTCTCGGGAGCATTCGGCAATACGGAAGACGATTCCGATGCACTTGATTAATAAGAAGAAATTTGTTCAGATGAATACCGATACATATACTCCAGATTTTCACGACCTCACCGATGAATCCGGTTTCGTAAAGGATGCCAACGATGCCATCATCAAGGTAATTGGCGTGGGCGGCGGCGGAAGCAACGCTGTCAACTATATGTACGCCCAGAAAATCCCTCATGTGAATTTCGTCGTTTGCAACACCGATGCGCAGCATCTTGAAAAATCTCCCGTTCCTAACAAACTCCTTATCGGAGAAGCAATAACCAACGGTCTCGGGGCAGGCAATGTGCCGGATGTAGGCCGTCAGTGTGCCGAAGCGTCAGCTGATAAAATCAAGGAGCTTTTCGACAGCAAAACAGAGATGGTCTTCATCACTGCCGGAATGGGAGGTGGCACCGGAACGGGAGCCGCCCCTGTTGTGGCTCAGCTTGCAAAAGAAGCGGGGATGCTCACAATCGGCATCGTAACAGTGCCTTTCTTCTTTGAAGGGGAGAAAAAGATCCTCAAAGCGATTGAAGGGGCGAAAGAGATGAAGAAGCACGTTGACGCCCTCCTTGTGATAAACAATGAGAACCTTATCGACCTCTACAAGGACCTCGATTTCTTCAACGCTTTCGGCAAAGCCGACGACACCCTCGCCAATGCCGCGCGAAGCATTTCGGAAATCATTTCCGAACCTTGTTATGTAAATGTCGATTTCCAGGATGTGAAAACTACCTTGAAGGAAGCGGGCACGGCAATCATATCCACAGCAGAAGCCGAAGGAGATCACAGAATCTCCAAAGCTATCGATCAGGCGCTTCATTCCCCGCTGCTCAAAACCCACGACATATATTCTTCGAAACGGATTCTGCTTAAGGTGGTATGTTGGAAGGATTCCCCCAATTCCCTCAAGATGGAGGAGATGTCTGAAATATACCAGTTCACATCGCAATTGCCTCCAACAATCGATGTGAAATGGGGTATCGGGGACAACCCGGCGATGGGCGACAAGATAAAGATAACCGTACTCGCTTCAGGTTTCGACATGACCCTGAAAGAATCCTCTTCTGCACAGCCTGTCAAACCTGCTGCTACAGGAGGCGACAAAAAAGACCCCATCGTGCTTGTGGCCGATTACGATCAGCCAACCGGCGAGAAAGCCCTCCAAGACAAGATCAAACAGATGGAGGCGCAGGAAACCATGAGCACCATCTACGGTCATGAAAAGATCAAAGAGAAGAACCGGGCTTCTGATGAAACCCGATATGTCGTTCTCAAACCTTCACAGTTCGATGACCTGGACGTCATTGCCAAGCTTGAGAACAGTAAGGCTTTCAACCGCGCTCCCGGTTTCAAAGAAGAACTGAACAGAATCGGACAGACCGATCCCAAGCCTCGTCCCTCCGATACACGTGAAATAGACCGGGGGGCGACACCCATCACTTTTTAGAAAATATTCATTAAATATATGACTGAACATAAATTTCAGATGGTCGCCAAGACTTTCCAGGGACTGGAAGACGTTTTGCGCGATGAATTGATCTCTCTCGGCGCAGAGAATGTAGAAATGGGCCGCCGCATGGTGAGCTTCGAGGGAAACCTCGAGACAATGTATCGTGCCAACCTTTGCTGCCGCACTGCCCTGCGCATTCTTAAGCCTATCGAAAAATTCACGGCTTCCGACCCGGATGAGCTTTACGATATAGTGCGCGATATCGAATGGGAGAAATACATGACACCCCAGACAACTTTCTCCATCGACTCAACTGTAAACAGCGATGAGTTTTCGCACTCAAAATATGTAACCTACCGCGTAAAAGACGGCATTGTCGATCATTTCCGCGATAAATATGGCGAACGTCCGTCAATACGGGTATCCGGCGCGGACCTCATGCTCAACGTCCACATATTCGAAGACCGGATCACCATATCACTTGATTCAAGCGGAGAACCGCTATCAAAACGCGGATATCGCGTGGAACAGACCGCTGCTCCTATCAATGAGGTTCTCGCCGCCGGAATCATCATGAAAACCGGATGGAGAGGCGACAGCAATTTCATAGACCCGATGTGCGGCTCAGGCACGTTCCTCATAGAGGCCGCCTTGATTGCCGCAAACATCAACCCTGGCATCTTCCGCCAGCAATTCGCCTTCGAGAAATGGCCTGATTTCGATAAGGAACTGTTCGAAGATATATATAACGACGACAGCGCGGAGAAGGAATTCGCATTCAAAATATATGGAGGCGATATCGATGCCGAAGCCGTAGCGATTGCCCGTAAGAATGTGCGCGAAGCAAAGGTTGACGACATGGTCGAGATTGTTTGCCAACCGATGAGCGACTGGACAGAGAACCCTGAGCCGGGCATCATCGTTATGAATCCGCCTTACGGCGAACGTCTCAAACCGGATGACCTCACTGCCCTATACAAAGGCATCGGTTCGGCATTGAAAAAGAATTTCGCAGGATGGAATGCCTGGATTATCGGTCCGGACAATGAGGAATTCGGCAATATCGGGCTCAAACCTACAATAAAGATTCCACTTCTTAACGGCAGCCTCGAATGCTCTCTGCGTGAGTATGTGCTTTTCGATGGACGCTATGATTCATTCCGTGCGGAAGGCGGCTCTCTCGGCAAACTTTCCGATGATGAGGCGGAAGAACAGCGTCGGCCACGCAAGATGAAGCATATCTCCGACGATGACTGGAAAAAGGAGACCCGCAAATTCGGGCACAACGACCGTAAACCGGCAAAAGGGGGCGACCGCAAGTTCTCCGACAAAAAATCTTTTGACCGAGACAATAAATTCTCCGACCGCAAACCTTTCGACCGAGACAATAAATTCTCCGACCGCAAGTCTTTCGACCGCGACAGGAAATTCTCCGACCGCAAGCCTTTCGACCGCGACAAAAAACCTTTCGATCGCAAACCCTTCGACAACGATAAGAGATTCTCTGGCCGCAAGCCCTTCGACCGCAAACCGAAACCGGCTGCGGAACCTAACCATAAAGGCCCAAGGCTGCCCGAGAGCAACACCTATCGTTTCTCCGATTATAAACTCCGTTCGCGCCGTAAGCCAAAACCTGAAACTGAAGATTTCGAAACTGAATATTAATGAGATATAGAATCATTGGCAACAGTGGGTTGATACTCGCCATCATTCTTGCATGCGCGATGAGCGCTATTGAATTCTTCTTCGGCGATCCGCAATTGCTGAAAGGGGAGTTAGGGATTTGTATGCCTTCGCCAAATACCTGGACAATCACCCCTGTCGCCTCATGGATTCTCAATCTCTCATTGATTATATTGTTGGGTCTGTCTCTACAGCTCTTCAACAAGACATATAACTTTATCAGCAGCAGCGACACGGCACTCCCCGCAGCATTCATATTCTTTTGCTGCGCGAACCCATGGATCGACGGGATGTTGACATCTTCCATAATTCTCATGGCGGCCAACCTTATATGCCTCCACTTCATGTTCGGATGCTATAGGTCGCAGAAAGGGATGCAACAACTCTTCATCGTGGGTTCTATCCTGGCACTTGGATCAATGTTTCAGTATGCTTTCGTTTTCTTCATACCGGCATACATAGCCATAGCAATAGTGCTTAAATGCCTAAATATTAAAAGCTTCACAGCTTTTATAATGGGCATAGCCGCCCCATATTGGATCGGAATCGGCTTGGGTCTGATACCTCTTGATTCATTCTCAATGCCGACCTTTACAAACCTTTTCGATGGATTCGGCTCCAAACAGGCGATATTTGTCGGGCTCCTGAACTGCGCTGTGACAATAGTCATGGCACTTATCATAGCATTATACAATGCGGTAAAGCTCTATGCAGGCAACACCCGCCGCCGTCTCCTCAACAACGCCATTATAATCCTCGGAATTGCCTCTACAATCTGCATCGTCTGCGATGTGGACAATGTCCCTACATACATGGCTACCGTGTATCTCGTGCTGGGTGTGCAGCTCGCAAACCTTTTTGCCCTGCATAATGTCAAACATCCTCAAGCAGTTGTTTTCTTGATCACTCTCTTGTATATCGCATCCTATGTCCTTATGGAGACAGGAGTGACACCGATATTATAAAATTATGAAACCAAGGATTATAATAGACGATAACATACCATATATCGAAGGGAGACTTGAACCTGTGGCCGACGTGGAATACGTTGACCAGTTCGGCTTTACTCCCGAAAATGTCCGCAATGCAGATGCTATGATTATCCGCACGCGCACACGATGCGACAGTTCCCTGCTGTCGGGAAGCGGCGTAAAGATAATTGCCACCGCCACAATCGGTGTAGACCAGATAGATATACCTTGGTGTCGTAATGCCGGGATAAAGGTGGTTAACAGCCCGGGGTGCAACGCGCCGGCTGTGGCGCAATACGTATGGTCCGCATTGCTGCGGAAAGGCTTTGATCCTAAAACGCACACACTCGGAGTAGTAGGATGCGGGAATGTAGGTTCAATAGTGGCGCATTGGGGGCGGTTGCTCGGAACGCGGATACTTGTAAGCGACCCGCCTAAACAGGAAGCCGGCATACCCGACGATTATTTCCCGCTTGAGAAGATCATGAGGGAATGCGATGCGGTTACGCTCCATACTCCCCTAACCCTCAACGGCAGCCATCCCTCCCACCACCTCATCTCCGGCAAAGAGATAGCAGTCATGAAACCGGGTGCGATCCTCATCAATGCGGCCCGGGGACCTGTACTTGACACAAAATCAATCCTCCAGCCCCTGCGCGATGGAAAAATCCGCGCAGTCATAGACACATGGGAAGGGGAGCCCAAAATCAATCCGGATCTCCTTGACCTTGTCGACATTGCCACATTCCATATTGCAGGCTATTCAAGACAGGGGAAAGAACGCGCCACGCGTATGGTGCTCGAAGAGATGGAGAAATTCTTCGGCTTCTCGGTAGACAAGAGCGGACTCGCACCGGCATATGTATACCCGGACGCAATCTGCGGAGAAGATATAATAAACTCCTATGACCCGGCGATAGACACGGCTGCATTGCGTGCAAATCCGGAAAAGTTCGACACCCTCCGCCGCAATTACCACTATCGCGAGGAAACTTTAAACAAAGAACAGTGAATTACAGCAAAAGATTCTATGTCGTCTGGAAAGGACGCGTACCGGGTGTCTACGACAACCTTGACGATGCCATGGAGCAGGTAGACAATTTTCCAGGAGCCTTGTTCAAGAGTTACGACTCCGCTCAGGCGGCTGCCGAGGCTTTCCGACGCTCCGAGGTCAGGTCGGATAAGAATGACCTCGGAAACCTGCTGCTAAATTCATCTCGCGACAATATACCTAAAAACGGGAAACCGGATTATTTCTCCTTTCCCGAGATTGACCTTAACGGATGGGCTGTCGATGCCTCCTGCCAGGGAAATCCCGGTCGGATGGAATACCGCGGAGTGGAACTGATGACCGGCCGGGAACTCTTCCGTGTCGGTCCCTTCGAGAAATCCACCAACAACATCGGGGAATTCCTCGCAATCGTCCATGCCCTCGCACTCATGCAGCAGAACGGGGAGTCCCACACCATCTATAGCGACTCAGTCACAGGAATGGCATGGGTCCGCAACCGCAAGGTAAAAACACAGCTTGCCCGCGAAGCCGCCAACGAACAATGTTTCCGCATGATGGAACGCGCCCTCTCATGGCTCAACACCCATACCTATTCCGTCCCCATTCTCAAATGGCAGACAGAGCGCTGGGGCGAAGTCCCCGCCGACTTCGGCCGCAAATAAAACAGGTTTAGCGAGCTCAGCTCGCGGCTTGATTTTGACTCAATTTTTCATTTATAACCTCAATATATTATGAAACTCAATCTGATATCCCTTGCTTTATTAGCATCCTCAGCGCTGCCTGCCAACGCTGCCAACGAAGCAACAATCAAACTCCTCCCCTCGGAAGAGAGTCCGGTAATCGCTAAAGAAATCTACGGCCAGTTTGCAGAGCATCTCGGAACTTGCATCTACGGAGGCCTCTGGGTAGGTGAGAACTCGGATATCCCCAATATCAACGGCTACCGAACCGACGTGCTCAATGCCCTCAAAGAACTGAAGATTCCCGTGCTCCGGTGGCCCGGTGGCTGCTTTGCAGACGAATACCATTGGATGGACGGCATAGGACCCAAGGAAAAACGTCCTCGCATGGTCAACACCAACTGGGGAGGCACCGTTGAAGACAATTCTTTCGGCACGCACGATTTCTTCAATCTCTGCGAAATGCTCGGATGCGAACCCTATCTGAGCGGGAATGTAGGCAGCGGCACCGTGGAGGAACTTGCAAAATGGGTGGAGTATATCACCGCCGACGATGGACCGATGGCAAACCTGCGCAAACAGAACGGCCGCGAAAAACCATGGAAACTGAAATACCTCGGTGTCGGCAACGAGAGCTGGGGATGCGGCGGCAATTTCCGTCCTGAATATTATGCCGATGTGTATCGCCGTTATCAGACATACTGCCGCAATTTCAATGGCAATAAGCTCTATAAGATCGCATCCGGTGCAAGCGATTATGATTATAACTGGACAGAGGTATTGATGAAGAATGCCCGCAGTCATATGGACGGCATTTCGCTACATTACTACACGGTTGTGGGTTGGTCCGGACGCAAAGGATCAGCTATAGATTTCACGCCGGAGGATTATTACTGGACTCTCGGCAAATGTCTGGAGGTAAAAGACGTAGTGAAACGTCACTGCGACATCATGGACAAATACGACCCCAAGAAACGCGTCGGACTGCTCGTCGACGAATGGGGCACATGGTGGGATGAAGAACCCGGCACAATCTCAGGACATCTCTATCAGCAGAACACGATGCGCGATGCGATGGTCGCCGCGCTTAGTCTCAACACATTCCACCTCTTCACTGACCGCGTGAAGATGACCAACATCGCTCAGATCGCAAACGTCCTTCAATCGATGGTGCTGACTAAAGGGAAAGACATGGTGCTGACCCCTACATATTATCTTTTCAAGATGTATGTGCCTCATCAGGATGCCAAACTGCTCCCCCTCAATGTCGCCACCCCCATGATACGTGCCCGCGACGGCAGACAAGTCCCCGTGGTTGATGCCACTGCATCCGTAAAGGATGGAAAAACCACGATCTCCCTTGTCAACACAGACCTTGACAATCAAGCGGAAATCACCATCGACCTCTCCGGCATATCCGCGAAAAAGATCAGCGGAGAAATACTCGCCTCCGCAAAAATCAATGATTACAACGATTTTGACCATCCCGATTCCGTAACCCTCAAGCCATTCGCAAAAGGATGGAAACACAGCGGCAATAAGCTCTCCGTCACCCTCCCCGCTAAAAGCATCGTCACCCTCTCCCTGCAGTAATCGCATTGCATAAAAGAGGCGGCATCGATTTGATGCCGCCTCTTTTATGCGCCTCGAGGTTGGGGTTAGCGAGCCCCGCTCGCGGCTGATTTCTCGTATATAATCTTAGCTGCCGATCCGTCTGAATAGACCACGATATTGACTCCATTCACAGGCCCGTCATGGCGATAGCCGTTGATGTCGATATAATATAGCGGCTTTTTGCCGTCTGCGCCGATTCCCTCGACTTCCGAGGCCTCCGTGGAGACGGTGTTCGAACGCGAACGCCACATGCCGTCAGCTTCCGCCCTCGTAACAACAGGCTTGGCTATCAAAGTCTCCACGGCATAGAACTGCGTGCCTTCAGGAGCGCTGAAATCGCTGTATGAAGTAGTGTTCCCTGACACCTCCTGAATGCATTCGAGCGTTGCAGGTGAATTGCCGCGAAGAATGCGGTAGGTGGTCACATCGCGCCCCTCATACTTGTTCCAGGATATGTTCCACTCCCCGTTTATGCCGGCATTTACCATCGCATGGATAGGCTGATGCGCTTTGGACATCATAGATTCCCCATACCAGAAACCGCTCTTAACCGCATAACGCGATGTCTTTTCCTTGGGATTGGACTCCATATCCACATACGCCCCTTCACTCTCAATGATGCCGAGATAATCATATTCATTATACTCTGAAGTCTCGCGATAAAGCAAGAAATGAGTCACGTCTTCGCCTGCGGCAGTTGCCCTGACACAATATTTACCTGTCGCGTCATCTATATCGACAACACCTATTTCTGCGTCTTGTGGCTGAAGTTTCACCTCGGTCTCATATTCATCAGAACCCCATGGCTCTTCAAGAACGTATTTCACTTTATAGGAATCAGTGCGATTACCCTTGAAAGTCATGGTCATAGCTACAGTGTTGTCATCAATAGATTCCACCTCCCTTTCAGAATAAGGCTCGTCCATGGTCATTCCGGGCAATTTACGTGCCACATACCATTTCCCGTTATGCACGTTGTCACAAGTAATGAACACCCTTGAATAAGTTGCAACCTTTTCAGGAAGAGAGAACCAGGCGTTAAGTCTCTCATGGACGAGAATTTCAAACGACAGTTCCCCTGCTGCTATGGTCTTTGTCCCCGCCGTTGTCCAATATACATAAGCTGTCTGCCCTGCTATCTTCTCAACCACTGCATCCTCTCCATAAACCACATCGGACATATGTACGTCTGCATTGAACGTGATAGTCACCGTATTGCCCACCATCGCTTCTTTAGGAGCATTGTAGCCGGATGAAGCGACCGTGTAATAAACAGGCTGCGAGAAATCGCCCTGCAGACGCTGACCGTCTATCGCCTGCACCTTGATTTCATACTCCCCTTTCGGGATTGCTATCATGGGGATTGCAAAACGGGTCGCAGAAATCAGCTGCGCATCTGAGGGCACACTCACGCCATTCAGCCCTCCGTTTAACGGCGATATCAAATATGCTCCTTCGCCCTCCGCACCTTTTCGCTTAACTGAAAGGTTATAACGCAGATTAGCCGACGGGGTTTCCTTATCTATAGCTGCATCCCATTCAACCACAAGGTAGCCGTCAGTTTCAGAAACTCTCAGCCCTGAAGGCTCTTCCGGTGCTTCGTTAGGTGCACAATGCAAGATACCGTTGCCAATTCCTATTTTTCCGTCTGTCCTCAAATACAATGTATGTTGAAACAATCTCCATCCCTTAATTTCAACAATATCAAAGGTATGGTCCCTATTGAAAAGGACGGCAACCGGATCATAAATATCACCGCCTGTATAACTATCTTCAATGATCAAGTCAAAGCAACCGTTATTATCAAGATCAATCATGGGCAAAGATGCCGTAGGATATCTATATTTCCCGAACTCACCAATCTCCGTTCGGCTTCCATCATCCCATATTACAGCATAGTGCAGAACACTTGATACATAATAATAGCAAACATAATCATTCTTGCCGTTACCATCCAAATCTCCAATAAGGCTATATGTCAAATCATTGTTTTCAGGTAAATCCTTCTTAATGAAATTAAAGTTTCCTTGATTCTCATAATAAACTTTATCTCTAAGGTCAACCATATCAATCCATCCGTCATTATTAATGTCCAGATATTCCAAATTGAAGCGATATCCCAGCTCGATTCCGGTGTTGACGAAATTGACATAATCACCCGTGTTTTTATGTATTGCATATCCATCTACCGAGCCGGTTTCATCATCATAACTCTTATAGATTTCCTTACTGCCATCATTGTCAAAATCTGCCACATATCTATAATTCTCGAATCCGTCCGGCGTATTGTCATCCATTGTCAAGTCTCCTTCATTTATAAGATGCCCGGAAGAGTGGATAATATCCGGCATGCCGTCATGGTTTATATCCGCAGTTACGGGTCCACTATAACTCTTTGTATTGAACATCCGGTTGACCTTCTTGTAATTACCCTTCTCATCGCCTTCATAGAAGTAAGAGTCAAAAATCTCAGGTCTGCCATCCATATCTAAATCAACAGCCATTTCAGCCGACAGCATATCTCCTAAAGATTCCACTCGAATGGGGAATATAGAAATCTCCTTAACCACATTGACCATATCTCCTGAAGTTCCGGTGACAGTCATGGTAAGCTTTTTCGTTCCCGGAGTTTTATATATCAACCGCAATTCAGATGCATCCTGTTCAACAATCTCGCCTCCATCGAGATCCCATGTCACAGAAGACCCTCCCTTAACAGATGACGTTACCTTGACGAGTAATTCCTCGTATACAGAAACACCCTTAGGTGCCTCGATTATGAATTGCGCTGCTGGCGTTTTCTTCTCGAATACCGCAGGCTGACTGAATTCGGAACCGAGCCCAGAATCATCGATCGCCTGAATGGAAACATAAATGTTTCCTTCGGGCCATGAAGCCGTATTCAATTTCCGCATGAGCGAATATCCGCAGTTTCCGCGAAGCAGGTTGCGGCGCTTCCCGTCGGAAGTGGCACTGACACTCATTATGTCATCACCATCAGGCGTTGTGCCTATCCGCAATTCATAAGTCAAATCCAACGGAGCGGTTTCCTTGTCATTTCCCGTAACCCAGCTAACCGCAAGTTCTCCTTTTGTCTCATCATATGAAAACGAGGGCATTTGCGGACGGTCGGGACGGGTATTGACATTTGATTCGGGTGTCAACATCAAGCCATCAAATATAAATCGGGATACACCGGAATTATCCATATCCACCACATCATTCAATTTCAAACGACCGCTTGACAAACCGGGGAAATCGCTCAATATATATTCAGGCTCAGAAATAATTTTAAGGCCATCGACCACATAGCATCTTAAATAGCCTATCTTGTAAGGACTTGCCGTAGGAGAAATCCATCGGTCATCAACTGTCATATCCGTCAACACCTCATATTTCCCGTCTGCATTCCAATCGACACAATGACTGAAATTCACTTCTCCCTCTATAGGATATTCATGTTTTTTAAAGCTTCCGTCACCCTTGTTTTCAAACATCACTAAGAAAGATGAACCGCCATTGTCGGAGGCGTTGAACGGCACCAATATATCAATGTCACCATCGCTATCAAAATCACGACACCAAATGTTATCGCTGCAATTAAAACCGGAGAAAAGTTTGCGCACCACGTCCTCTCCTCCTATCCGCTGCAGATAAACTGTTATGGATTTCGCCTCACTGTCATAAAGCAAAAAATCATTGACACCGTCACCGTCAAAGTCCCTGAAGATAAGTTTCCCCTTGAATGTGTCGATCACAAATCTGCCGTCTCCAAGGTTCATGTAATAATTACCCGTGGTGGCATCAACAAAATCAATGTATCCGTCACCATTGATGTCGTTTTGTATATAATCTGCAAATACAGCCGGCGGAGTCCTCGGCGGACTCCATATCCCAAAACCGGATCCTAACGGACTCTGAGCCGGAGGGACAATGTTATAGTATTCTTCTCGCGTCAAGGTCGTCAGTCGATCCTGCACAGTTTGTCCTTCACTATCGAACGAAACGATCTCATCATCATTTATATTGATGAAATCCATGTGCCCGTCATTGTCATAATCAATCAATGCAAACCGTGGCGCCGCATCAGCAGGATTAAAAAGCGCTGTCTTATTGCCTTCGCAATCAACGGAGAATATCTGTTTGTTGTCATAACCCCATGTCGTGGAAGATGAGATTCCCGGAGTGAATGTCAATGGCCTGCCAAACACCTCCTTGCTTTTTTCTACCCCTATTAACCCTGGTAAAAACCGAAACAGGTAAGTATCGGAATATTGATATTTGGGGACCCATTCCATAATGCCGTCTCCATCGAAATCATAAGCTGTCAATGCGCTGAAATGCTCACATTGATACAGATTTGTTGACTCTGCCGCCTTGTACCCGTCATACTCCCCTGTGAGCTGACGGACATCGAACCCGAGTTCCGGCTCAGTTCCATAACCCGGCTGCACTACACTGTCACAAAACTTTATAACTTCCGACTGCGAGCCAGCCCTCGTCCACGACCAATCATCATATTCTCCATTACGGGCATAATATGCTCCATCAATTGGGAAACGCCAACGAATTCTAATCTCGGAAGTATTGGTGGGCAACAAAAAGTAATACAAGCAGCTTTCATGCGTTCTGTCATCACAACCTATAAGTAATAGCGGCACCTCCCCTGAAGGAGTAACCGCCACAGACGTAAACTCTCCGGCATCCCCGCCTGTTGTCAGCTTGTCACAGAACTTTATATCTCCATGCATTCCTACCGCTACGTAAGCCTGAGAGAGTGATGAAATTGCATTATCCGAATATTTCACCTCAGCCTCCCTATATGTATTCGTTGCATTTGCAACAGGCACAATGCCGTTGTCCGACACGCTTCCCTTCTCTACTGCCATCGACAAATCCGAAAGGATGATATCTTCTATGTTTTCCGGCATTTCCCCTACCGTGACGAGCCCTTTATCCAATGACACGGCGGCTCCTCCTATACGCACTCCTTCAAGTGCAGGCATACGAAGCCAACCGGATTCATTCCTTTTTGTAATTATTTTATACCTGTCACCTTTCGATACAAAGGTATAATAGATATTCCCTGGACCGGACGATGTCGCGCCGAATAACCATTTCCTTAATATCGGTTTATTGAATTTTGACAAGTCAAGTTCCGGTGTCCGAGAACATTCTCCAATTTCCTTCCATCTGCCATCGTCCCTGATTAACGGAATTTTCTCCTTCGGTAGCGTCGCCGCCTCCTCCGGAGTCAATATGTAAGCATACGAATAGGCTGATTCTGAGCCTTTAGACCCAACTAATGGGGGGGGTATTTCCAGATGCCGCAAAAGCCGCGGACGGCAGCCCCGGAGGCGTTAGGAACGCCATTCCGCAAAGGGCAGCAGCCAACATCTGATTGCCTCTAACTTTCATAATGATTCTTTTAAGTTGTTATTGTTGTCTTATTCTATTACAAAAGTAAATTTTGATTACTTGTACCCCAAAATTACCGATTATCCATCACATTACCAAATATTTTAATAAGAACTTTTATGATTGATATTTTGTTTGTGTGATACAAATGTATTACTTTTGTATTCTACAATAAGTTTAGTTTTATTACCCACTTAACAATTACTAATTATGGAAACCGCAATATCCCGCAAGCAAACTTCCTTTCGGCTAAGCGAGAGTCTGCTAAAAAGCCTGCGAGAGGAAGCACATAAGCACAATCGCAGTCTTAACAATTATGTCGAGAGCATATTGATGGCCTTTATAGCAGAAAAACCCAACCGGATTACCCTTGCAGCAATGAGAGAGGCCGAAAGAGGCAAAGACCTTGAAACTCTTGACATGACAAATTTTCGCAGTTTTGTCGAGTCATTATGAAGACACTGAAACTAACGGGACAATTCAAAAAAGATTTAAAGCGATATAAAAACAAGCCCGAACAAATCGCATCACTTGAAACTGTACTTGGCTACCTGGCGTGCGGAGAAGTTCTGCCTGAAATATACCAAGCTCATCTTTTGAAAGGAATTTATAAAGGCTATATGGAGTGTCATGTAGAAAACGACTTACTTCTGGTATGGCTTGATCCCAACAGCTATACAATAACATTGGTTCGTTTAGGCTCTCACTCGGAAATATTCTGATTAAGAGAACTGAGTTTAATATATTACAAGAGCTGAGAATAGTACATTACAAGAGCCGAGGAGCGAGACTCGCTCCTCGGCTCTTGTAATGTATATATATTGGTTCAAATGCGCCTCGAGGTTGGGTTTAGCGAGCCCCGCTCGCGGCTCTTCAATCGATAGCCTCAGCCGCTATTTCCCTAATAGCTGATGGAAAACCGGGCGAAGGGTGAACGAGAATGTGCGGTTTCCGTAGGGAATCATGTATTGCGCCTGTGGACGCGCGCCCCAGCTGTTCTCACATGCGAGACCCTGCTGAACTCCATCGATGCAAAGGGTGGTGAAGCCGGCTTTCTTAATTTCCGCCGGATGCGTGTTCTGCTTTGTCATCCCACCGTCAAGACTCTCTATCGTATAATCCAGAGCCGAAGCGGAGAATGGCTTGTCTGCAGTGACCTCAAGACCGCTGCCGGCATTGTTGAGCTGACGCCAGAAACGCACGTCGCTCTTTGTCCCTGTCTCCTGCGGACGCACGTAGGGATAGAACTGATCGTCAACCTTCTGGCTGTAGAGACCAAGGAAGGCTCCGTCTTTACGGTCTGCGTAATTCTCACCCGGTCCGCGGCCATAGTAAACAATATTTCCGAATGATTCAGGCATCTCCATCTTAACTCCGAAACGGAAGATACCGGGCATTTTCTCACCGGCAGTGGTTTCAAGTGATTCTTTAACAGCCACAGTGCCGTCAGGAGCGATTCGGTATGCCATGGCAAGTTTAGACTTGACAGCCGGCATGTCATACAGGGCATTCACCACAACGCAACCATTCTCCACATCCGATTTGAATTCTGTCAGTTTCATCTCCGGATTCTTCCAGACGGCGAACTCGCGTTGGAGGTTTGCGCCGTAATCGTTATCTGTCGGGGCGCGCCAGAAGTTGGGAGACAGGTCTCCTTCATTCTTGATAAGGTTGACTCCCTGAACCTCATATCTGGTCATCAGACCGCTGTGACGGTTGAATTCAATCTCAAAATCGGCATTCTTTACTATCAGATAATTTGCATCGTTATTGACAACTTCGGGAGCGACTCCGTTTCCGTTAGATACCTTGGCAGCAAAACTGTTCTCTTTTCCGGGAGTCAGAATGATTTGTTCACGGGCAACAGTATGTCCCGCAGGAAGTAAACCTTCCGCATCCTTAAGGTTGTAGTACACGTTCAATGTCCATTCTCCTTCGTCTGAAATTTTCCCGTAAGGAATTGCAACCTCTGCTGATTTACCGGGAGCGACGGTCAGATTGGAAATCCTGCCCTCACGCACGGGCACGCCATTGTTAAGCAACGTCCAGTCGAGATTGAGATTGGAAAGGTCGCGGAAGAAGTTTTCATTATACACTTTGACTTTTCCTGCATTCATGTCGGCAGGGGTGGTCCAGACGTTCTGATAATAATAAGCCACTTCTCCGGCATGAGGATTGGGTACGCGGTCGGGATTGACAACACCGTTTACACAGAAATTGCCGTCACTCGCGTCAAAACGGTTGAAATCGCCGCCATATGCCAGAATCTCCACTCCCCCTTTTCCTTTGGTGCGCACCGCCTGGTCAACAAAATCCCAGATGAATCCTCCCTGCAGATTGGGATATTTGCGTATCTGCTCCCAATACTTATCGAATCCGCCCATGGAATTACCCATTGCATGAGCATATTCACATTGTATCAGAGGTTTGTCGCTCGGAGGATTGCTTCCATATTTTTCCATTCCATTATATCCGTAATACATCGGACAGAAAATATCGGTTTTACCATCCCATCTTGCCTGTTCGTATTGAACCGGACGGCTCGGATCTTCTTTTTTCGTCCATTCATATGTAGCCTCGAAGTTCGGGCCATATCCCGCCTCGTTTCCAAGACTCCAGAAAATAATAGAAGGGTGGTTGAAATAACGTTGCACATTGCGTTGGTCGCGCTCCATATGCGCTTTGGCATAACGCGGATTCTTTGCAAGGGTCGTTTCCTTGTAACCCATTCCGTGACTTTCGATGTTTGCCTCGGCCACAACATAAATACCATACTTGTCACAAAGGTCATACCATAACGGATCATTGGGATAGTGACATGTCCTGACCGCATTTACATTAAGCTTTTTCATAAGCTGAATATCCTGCAACATCCTCTCGGGGGAAACGACATAACCTCCATCGGGGTCAAGCTCATGACGGTTCACGCCTTTGAAGAGTACAGGCTTCCCATTAACGAGCACCTGACCGTTCTTGATCTCGATTTTCCTGAAACCGACATTGACCGGAACAACCTCATCGTTACCTTTCATCTTAGCTGTCAATGTGTAAAGATACGGAGACTCGGCAGACCACTTGTTAGGATTTGCCACGCGCATCGAAGTCTTGCCGCTTCCTTTCACTTCGCTTTTTGCGACCTCCTTTCCGGTGGCATCCGTCAGAACGAGCTCAACCGGAGAGGAAGATGTTGCCGTCAGGTCAATATTGAGCACGCCATCGGTATAGTTGTTCTCAAGATCCGGAGTTACGCGGATGTCTTCTATACGCTTCTTGTCGCGGGCATAGAGATAAGAATCGCGTGCCACTCCCGAGAAACGGAAGAAGTCCTGGTCTTCGAGATATGACCCATCGCACCAACGGAACACCTGGAAACATATCAGGTTCTCTTTCCCCGGCTGAAGATACTTCGTAAGGTTAAACTCTGTCTCAAGCTTACTGTCCTCACTATATCCTACGTATTTGCCGTTCACCCAAAGATAGATATTGGATGTTACAGAGCCGAAATGAGCAAAGATATCCTTCCCGCTCCATGATGCCGGCACCTTTATATACCGGCGGTAAGTGCCGACATGATTATTCTCTGTCGGGACTTCCGGAGGATTGTTATGGAACTGGTTGCGCCATGCATAACCTGTGTTCACATAGATAGGATCGCCGTAGCCGTTAAGTTCCCACACCCCGGGAACACGGATATTGTCCCATCCCTTGTCATTGAAATCCGTGCGCCAGAAATCCACCGGACGCTGCTGAGCGTCATTGACCCAGTTGAATTTCCAGGTCCCGTTGAGCGACAGATAATTTTTCGAAGATTTAGCGTCTTGTGCTTTAAGTGCATCCTCATTGGCGGAGTATGCGAAATGTGCCGCCCGCATCGGCGAGCGGTTGACCGCGTTGACTTCTGGATCTCTCCATTCATTGAAAGTCTGGGCAAATGCCGCCAGCCCCAATGCAAGACCCATCGGTAACAAAAGAAATCGTTTGTTCATGAGTATATTTTGAAATGTTTATATAATGTGATTAATCACTGGTTGTTACAAAGGTTGTTATTGAACGGGGAGGTATGCAGATATCCGTCAGGCTCTTCACGCTGCCGACTAATGCCAGCGATTCTCCCTCCCTGCCGGATGTCCTGTAAAGATTCCATGAAACAGACGGAAGTCCTCCGATGGATACCACCTCCTCGCGTTCTCCATAATTGATCACGACAACAACATACCCTCCATAGGCATTGCGATATGCAGAACACATCAATCCGTAAGGATCGGTGTAGCTCCCATTGTCTTCCAGACCGGGACGCCCCATGTCAATACGTACCGCCCCGGGACGTATGAAACGGCTGTAATTGCCTAATGACCACAGAAGTTTGGAATCCACTATAGTGTCGGAGGATGATTCCGGGGCGCGATACTGGAAAAGGAGACCATCCTTATAGTTACCGCCTACTGCACGCCACCACTGCCAGCTGCGGGCATCGGCATATACAAGGTCGTGATGAATCATCCTCACAACATACAGCGCGGTCTTCATGGTCCGGTCATATCCATGGCCTCCGCCTATCTCCTCGTCATTGCCCATGATACATACCTCGCTCTGCCAGAAGTCCACCCCATATTTCTTAAGAGTGTCGCGCAATGCCTTACGGCATTCCTTCATATAAGAGACAGGCGTATTGGTCCAATAGCTGTGACCCGCCATGAGACGGGGTAAGCTTTTCAGATTCCCGACATACGATGACACGCTGTCCGGAGAAAAGAATGACTGTATCTCATATCCCCTATCCGGTCCGGTCTCATGCGTTGACATCATGCAACGGTAATCGGATGATTCAGGTATAATTACCTTTGTGTCCATTTTTCTCGACTGAAGCTCCCTGTCAAGAATCCTTGTCAGCCGGGCTATCTCATATTTCGTTGCAGGAGTGCCCTCCTGTTTGGGTCCGAGCCAGTTCCAGTGACCGTCCGGCTCATTTACCGGAGATATGTAATCGAGCGTCACGCCGTCGTTACTCTTCAGTCCGTCAACAACATCAACCATGAATTTAGCAAAATCCCCGTATTTGTCATCCCTTAGATTATACGTACCACCCCTGCCGGTGTTTGTGGCGAGTCCGTTCTGCGTATAATAGACCGGAGGGGAGTTCAAAAAGCCAAGAAGATAGGGAACGCCATGCCTTTTCGCAAGCTTCAGGAAATTTCTTTGGCCCGCCTGTTTGCTCCACTCATAAGTGCCGTCTGCATTGAGAAAACATTCGGTTCGCGTTCCGTTGTTGATTCGGCTGCTGTCTCCTTGTTCCACGCTCCCCGCCCCGATATTGAACCGCCATATGCTCAGGCCTATTCCCTCCGGGTTTCCCTTAGCGTCATTCTCTGTGCTGAATAGCCAACGCGCCACCTTTTCCTGCGTATCCTCAGGCATTTTCCCTACAAACCTCATGCTCCACGCATCAGACGCCCCGAAACAATCTATGGGTTGATATTCAACGCCCGTATTAACAACAAAAACATTTGATTTCCCGGAATCGCATACAGAAGGGACATCTATGGGCTTGCCTTTTACCAAATCCAGATCCACAAGCTTATTGAACATCAGCCGCCCTGCGGTCTCCGTACCCGCCGCATCAAAATGCAACCCATCGTCGAGCAGATTTATACTATTGAAATCCAGCACATACACTCCGGGCAGCTCCTTTGCCACCCTATATTGCGCAGCCTCTATGTCGGCATTGTACTGACGAGAGGAGCGAGGGACAGTGCCCATAATAAAAGGCAACGACAGATCCTTTTCCTTGCCTGTCACTTTATATATACTCTCACGCATGTACGTGATCATATCCTTGAAGTTTTTGTAATAGTCACCGGCCTTTTTTCTGTCGCTCTCTCCTTGATGCCACATTATGGCCTTCACATCATATCCGTTTTTCAATTTACCGAGGGTTTTATCCACACACTTGGCAAAACCTTCCGTCAGCGACAGTGTCAGCGACAATTCTTCGTTACTGCTGTCATGCGCCTTATTGCGTGCAAGCCATTCTTTATCTGCATACCATACAGGTTTCCCGTTTTCATCATCGCCATATTGACCCGGTGTTATAGAAGTTCCGCCATATGTGCACTTTATGGAATAGAAATCTTCATCAACGGTTTTGTCTATCAGGTAATTTGTCACATCGCAGAAAGCGAATGTGTCTCCAGGCTTGAATTTCCCGAACCTTCCATCGCATGAAGACCAGACAAAGGCATACTTGAGATGTCTGACTGGCTTATCCAGATAGTCGGGTTTTACCGAAGAGGGCGCACGTCCCTCAGCATTCGACTGCCCCGCTGTTATAAACACACTTGCAGGAACTTGCGACGAGGCAACAGATTGTCCCGCCGCAAGTAATAATGTAACCAAGAAATTAATGCATCTCATAGTCGGAATCATCTTACATCCCATTCGTAAATTCCTGATGAATTCTCATCAGGAAGTTTGACCTCGATTCTGACGGCATCGGTCTTAACCGGTTTGAAGTTGACGGTGTTCATATTCCCCTTGACCGCACCGTATTTGCCGGCATCCTCCACCGGTTGCCAATTGCCGGTGCTGTCGCGATAGAACATCCGCCATGACTGCGGAACGCGGCATCCTCCCCAGGGACCATCGTCATACCAGAATACTGACGTATTGCTTACAGTCGTTGCCTCGGGGAATTCATACTCAACCCATTCTGTCGAACCCTTTTTCGGCCACCATTGGTAATGGGTCACTGAGCGGTCGTTGCCGTCCTTGGGCACAAGGCGGTCGTTGATTGCGGACAACGCCGGAGTTACGTGGGAAGCGGAAGCCTTACTCTTTGAGGCAAGAGTCTCCGCCGGAGCGGGACGGGTTGACATAAGGTCTTGCGACATCCATACCGCCATATTGCCAGGACCGCGATGACACCATGCGTAATAGGGAATCATGGTCAACCGCACGTCATCAACCACAAGCTTTCCGGAATCATCGAACTTCAGGGTCTGCGCATCCGTCACAAGCTCCGTGACTCCGTTGAGCAGGTCGAGCCGGTCTACTACATTTATCTCCGGCTTCTGGTTGACAAGAACACTCAACACATCGAAATCATTGTCAGGCCATTCCGCACAATAGACTATCGGACCGCGCTCGAACGCCACCCTGCCGAGGTCTGCCTCTACATTGGTATGCGCCTTGACTGTCCTTGGCTCCATATCGAAATGTATCTCAACCTTGTCTCCCCTCTTCCAGTTGCGGTCGATGGAGACATATCCTTTGGTGAGGTTGCCTTCGACAGGCTTTCCGTTAACCCGTATTGAATATCCGAGACGTTTGCCGTCGGAATATCGGTAGAGATCGGAGGGTACAACATCCCCCCGCAACCACCCGGGAATGCGGATCTTCATATCGAATCTACCGACTTTGTTTTTATCTACCGTCAGCATGACATCGCCGTTCCATGGATATCCCGTCGCCTGGGTCAGCACCACATCCTTACCTGCCACGTCAAGGTCAGCGGTGTTCGACATGAACAGGTTAACATAAACATCGCGGTCTTTCACTGCGTACACATAACCCGGAAGGGAGGGTATGAAGCGGCATATATTCGACGGGCAGCAGGCGCAGCCGAACCAAGGCTGACGCTGGTGCTGGCCATGCGATTCAAGCGGATTCGGATAAAAGAAGCCACCTCCGTCGATAGAGACTCCGGAAATCAATCCATTATACAATGTGCGTTCAAGCACATCGTAATATTTCGAATCGCCGTGAAGCAGGAACAATCTGTGATTCACATACACATTCCCGATTGCGGCACACGTCTCGCAATATGCCGACATATTGGGGAGCTCGTAATTCTTACCGAATGCCTCACCCTCGTGCTTAGCTCCGATGCCGCCTGTTATATAATATTTTTTGCTTACGATATTGTCCCAGATTTTGTCAATGGCCTTGATATATGCGGAATCACCTGTTAGCGCGGCGACATCGGCCATACCGGCATACATGTAAACAGCACGCACGGCGTGCCCGACAGCCTCATCCTGCTCGACAACCGGTTTGTGCGCTTGGCTGTATTCATCCCGGCGCGAAGTGTATCCACGTTTGTCGAGAAAAAACTTGGCCTGGTCAAGATACTTTTTGTCGCCCGTGGCAAGATACAGCCTTGCCAATGCCATCTCAGCTATCTGATGCCCGGGCACCCGAACAAGCTGATTCTCGCCATCTCCGATTGCCGCGCACACACAGTCTGCGTATTTCATCGCAATATCCAGAAAGTTTCGTTTTCCGGTAGCCTGATAATATGCCACAGCACCATCAACCATATGCCCTAAGTTATAGAACTCATGGCTCAAATCCTCAACTTTCTCCCATCGTTTGCTACCGGACCACTCATGCGGATGCTTAGGATTCATTGTCCTGCTTGTATACAGGTATCCATCCGGCTCCTGAGCCGCAGCCACTATTCTAAGGACGCTGTCTATATAATTCTCAAGTTTTTTATCCGGATATGTCTGCAGGATATAACTTGCCCCCTCTATTGTCTTATACACATCAGTGTCATCGAACGACAAACCGCCCACATGAATGGTGTCTGAAGGATGGGCTGCCTTGATGAAATTTGCATAACGGCCGCTCTCTTCGCATTTACTGAAAGCCAACGGAATCGTCACCTCCCTACTTGCCTTCAACCTTTGACCCCAGAAAGAATCCGTCACCTTGACGGAAGTGAAGGGCACGGGGTTTATCGGATACCCTCTGAAACTCTTGTCGGCTTTTGCATAAGCAGCTGCGCAAATAGCAACTGATATGCAGACAAGCAATATTATTTTTTTCATTTGTTTTTAAGTTAGTTCATGGCCATTAACATCTGCAAAGTTACAACTTTTTCC
Organism: uncultured Muribaculaceae bacterium; assembly: GCA_910584055.1. Taxonomy (GTDB): domain Bacteria; phylum Bacteroidota; class Bacteroidia; order Bacteroidales; family Muribaculaceae; genus Lepagella. The sequence continues at coordinate 44,090 of CAJTZS010000020.1, forward strand.
TGTTCTTCACATCGTCTAATGGTTCATTTTGCAATGAGAGATATATCTCAAAGGCGACAAAACCGCCTCAATCACCACCTGAAATTCAAAAAAAGAGTTCCTCCGTGCCGTTATTCACGGCCCGAAGGAACTATAACCTAAACCAAGCCTTTTTTACCTTTGGATACTTTAACCTGGAAACCTCATATGTAAGTTAACCTATCGAAAATTATTTTGTCGCTGATTTCCCAGGTTCAGACGGCCAATATGGATTCTGATACAACGGCGAACCGGAAACCGTAGCGCCATCGGGCGAAGTGAGCAGCATCTGCTTGATGGGCAGTGGCGACAGATAATGAGCCATATGCCATTTCAAACCATCGGGCACAAGCTGACTGCCACCTGCCCTGTGCGGCAACACGTATTTTGATTCCGACTCAGGTGAAACAGCGGAAACCAACTTGGCCTTGAGTTTTACAGGATCCGCATCATCTCCGGAACCGAACTGAGCGAAATACTTGATCATCTCGTCGTTGTCATTCCAGATATGGCAACCTTCAACCTTGAAGCCCTGAGTGCACATCTGGTCCAGTGAACGCCAGCGGACAAGGTCATCCCAGCGGTATCCTTCAGCCATCAGTTCACAACGGCGCTCACGGCGGATATTGAAGCGGACAACATCCACAAGAGTCCCGGCGGTATACGCCCCCCAGTCTCCCTGAGCCTCTTTGTTCATATCCGTGGCATTGACAGTGATCATATAATTTTTTTCAAGACCTGTATGTCGCCCGCGGATTGCTTTCCAGTATTTATCGCAGTTTCCTCCAAGGCTTCCGTTCAGTTCGTAATATGCCTCGATATAATTGAGAAGGGCTTCCACGCTGCGGAACAACGGACACGCCGTGTAACCTTGACCGTTACCGCACTGGGTCTGATCCGGATTATTACCCTTACGGAGAGCATAACCCGTAGAGTAGCCGGTCTCTTCACCACTATCCGCCAATGCGGGGATACCTTCGACCGGATTGGCGTGACTGCCGTTGCCTGAAATCAGGACATTCTTCTGTCCGGGTTCCTTCAAAAGCACGCCAAGTCGCGGGTCTCGTCCTGCGCGGACATTATGAATAGTGTTGTCTCCTTGATAATCCGAGCCTCTTGCGTATATCGGCAGTCCGTTGGCCATTATGAATCCATCGACACAACCTCTTGTGGTGCCACAAGATTGATTTCCCTTCTGAGCTTGAACCACAACATTATGGTTGATACCCAGAGTGTTGCTGTAAACGCGCCATAACAGGACCTCGTTGAATTTTCCTGTATTCGTTGTGCCGAACATAGCAAGCCACGGGTTCTCATCTTCATATTCCGCTACGGTTTTCCCCTCTTCCTGAGGAACGACACCGGTATTGACAGCAAGTGAGCCGATAGCCTGAGACGCTACGATATCGGAAGCTTTTATGGCTTCGTCCAGGAAATACTTCCATTCCGCTTCGGCAGAACCGGCCTTGAATGCAAACCCGCTGTTATAATCCTTATTCTTTCCGGGCCATTCAGATGTGCCCGGCACAAATGCCGTGCCGGCGAAGTTCTTTTCGAATGTGCCCTCATAAAGAGCCACTCGGCTCTTCAGAAGCATCGCAGTCTCGGCATTGATTCGTGTGTTCTGCATGTTGACACCCTTCATCATATCATAGGCCGTCTGGCAATCCTCAAGTATGAAACGGGCAACTTCATTCCGGGGAAAGCGTTTGCTCGCGGACGTCAAAGCCCCCAATTGATCCGGCAGGCTCGTGGTGACGATAGGGAGGTCTCCGAATTTCTTTAGGGCCTTGAAGTATTCATAGGCACGAAGGAAATGCATCTCTCCGATATAATGGTCAATGTTGCTCCTGTTTCCGGAGATCTGACCGGCATTATACCTGGGCATGACATTATCAAAGAAGTAATTGATGGCGTTAACCCTCGACCATAGATTCTTATAGTCGTCATTGTTAAGGTCCGTCAGCAATTTGCCGTCCTGATATTTGTTGTCTACCCAGCGTTTGGTCATCATGTCTGTCTGGTCGTCATTACCATAGATACCATAGCTCCAGTTTCCATGGCTCGGGAGGATATCCGTATAACGTCCATCACAATAATTCAACAGGTCTGTCTCACTTGTGAAGTATTTTTCCGGAGAAATCGAAGTCAACGGCTCCTTGTCGAGATAGTCGTTGCAGGAGGTCATCATACCTGTCAGAGCGAAAATACCTGCCGCAATCAATATATTATTTTTCATTTTTATGCTAAATTTAGAGTGTTACACTGATACCGAATGAATATGTACGGGACAATGGCATAGTTGAGCCACCCTTGGCCGACCCTATCGTTTCCGGGTCAAATAGTTTAGACATCTTTGTGCCTGTCCAGAGATTCTCGCCCGAGAAATATATCCTTACGTTCTCGAAGCCTGCTTTCCTTGTGAGATTGACAGGAAGCGTATAACCGACCTGAAGGTTTTTCAGACGAATATAGGAAGCATCCTGAACATAGCGCGACTGCACCTGACGGTTCTTGCTTCCGCCATCCTTTACCGGACGGGGATAATAGCTGTCGAGGTTGGGCTGAGCATATCCATTGGCCACTGACCAGGAGTTCTCGTCGCGGAAATAGTCGGCATGCGGTGTAAGGAACTGCGCCCACCATTCTGAATTGTCAGCGCCCCAGAAGTAATTATGGTTCTGGAAGAAATCACGTTTGCCTACACCCTGGAAGAACACACGCAAGTCAAATCCTTTATAGGCTGCATTCAAATCAAGCGAGAACATATAGCGCGGCTGTTTGCTGCCGAGAAGTTTCTTGTCGCCTTTGTCGTCAATGCGGTCGGCACCCCAGTCGATTACGCCATCGCCATTGAGGTCTTTGTACATTATGTCACCGGCTCCCAGATCAGAACCGATCGCCTTCATTCCCTGACGGGGAGTAGCAGGCGCATGGCCGTGGAATGCAGTGTAGTTGGCATCGAGCGCATCAAGATAGGCATCCATTTCCGCCTGGCTCTTTGCGATGCCGAGAGTCTCATAACCCCAGATTTCATCATAGTAACGTCCTGGAATATAATTGTTGATGCTGTTGGTGAGGTTACCCTCATAACGCGTAACTTTGGACCGTGCATCGGAAAGTACGAAACGCGCACCGTAGCTGAATCCGCATGCCAGGGCATCGTTCCATGCAATTTCAAGTTCCCATCCGTGTGTGCGGAGGTCGCAGTTGTTTGTCTTCGGCACATCGGTTCCAAGGATGTTCGGAAGTTCGGCTGCCGGGCCAACCATGTTCTTGGTGTCGCGGATGAACCATTCGAAGCTACCTGTGAGTCGGTTGTTGAACAATCCCCAGTCGAGACCTACATTGTAATTGTAGATTTTCTCCCATGTAAGAAGTTCACTGATGAGACCCGGGAATCCCGCCGTGTTGGGTTTCGAGCCGTTCTGAAGCCAGCCGCCGTTGCCCATACCGATCGACATCACCCGATAAGTCTGATACCAGTTGTTGGTATTCTGATTGCCAAGCATACCATACGACGCACGTAGCTTGAGGTTGTTGCATACCGTAGTAAAATCCTCCCAGAATTTTTCGTTTGCTATGTTCCACCCTATTGAGGCAGATGGAAGCAATATCCAGCGGCGGTTCTCACGGAAGCGGGATGTTCCGTCGTAACGAAGATTGAATTCAGCCAGATAACGGCTGTCATAGTTGTAGTTGATACGTCCGAAGAAGCCGGCCGTGTTCCATTGCCAACGTCCCCCTGACAATTTCGGAGTAACAGCACTGCCGTTGCCGCCCAATCCAGTGGTCAGGTCTATCTCGGGCAGGTCGGGATTCTGTATGCCGTCACGTTGCATGCGGTATTTCGACTGGCTCATGCCTTCTGTCTGAAAACCGAGCATGAAATGGAAATTATTCCTGTCACGCAAAGTCCAGTCATAGTTGGAGTAAACGTTTACATTGTAGAAATTCTCACTATTGTTTTTCTCCACAACCCTACCGCTGTAACCGTTGTCGGTCGCATAGGGTGTCCCGTCAACCTTATGGTTGTAAAGTTTCTGATAATCAGAATGGAAACGATGGGTAAACGTTGAATAGTTGAACTCCGCATGTATATCCCATCCTTTCAGCGGTCTGAAGATAAGGTTGAGTTGAGTATAGTTACGGTCGTCTTGCGTGCGGGCCTCACCTCCGTTAACAAGACCGTTGGCAGGCGAAGGAGCGTCGTAGAGATAACCGTTTGGATCATAAAGGGGCAGTGTCGGCCATCCCTGACGACCTGTAGCGTCATAGAGCACATCGTCTTCCTCGTTGACATCCCCGTTGCCTCCGTTATACCATGTCATGGCGCTCGGACGGGAATAGTCCTGACGAATCCATCTGTGGGAGAATCCGAACGACAGCCACTTGTAAAGGTCAACATTGAATTTACCGGTGATGGTGTAGCGTTTGAAATCCTCTTTCCCGAGTTTCATCTTACCGCCGTCACCAAGGAAGTTGGTTGAGAAATAATAATTGAATTTCTCTTTCCCACCGCTCACGCTGAGATTGTGCTCCTGTGCGAATGTGGTTTTCTTGTACAGCTCATCAAACCAGTCAACATTTGCCCATGCCCCGTCATGGTCATACGGATTTTTCCAGTATTCTCCATTGGGGGCCATCGTATTCAGCGGATCAAACACTCCGTCCTCATTCAAAAGGGTGCCCTGCTGATATGCAAGGATCTTCTCTATATCCGCCGGCTGGAAGTATATGTCTCTATTGGAGTTTTTCATATAATCGTTCATAGACAGGGCGAATGTGTATGAGTCCTGCGTATGCGGGCGGTTGATCAGGTTGCTGAACCGGAATGAGTTGTTATAGTTGATCGTGGGCTTTCCTTCGGAACCCTTCTTGGTTGTCACCAGAATCACACCGAACGGTGCACGGCTACCGTAGATAGATGCCGCGGCTGCATCCTTCAGCACGGATATGCTCTCAATATCCTGAGGATTCAATGCGTTGATGTCGCCCTCCATACCGTCGATAAGTATAAGCGGAGAGCCACTCGAACCGTCGCCGATTGTGCCGCCGCCACGAATCTGGATTGAGGGTGTCGTGCCGAGCTTACCATTCCCCTGGGTGATCTGCAGGCCGGGGACAACGCCCTGCAACGCCTGGGCTGCACTCGCCACGGGGCGTTCTTTAAGGGCTTTCTGATCCGCCACGCTGACAGACCCCGTCAGGTTCACCTTCTTCTGGGTTCCGAAACCTACGACAACAAGATCATCAAGAACGGCTGAATTGGGTTTGAGGAATACAGAAAGAGGTTCAGCCGATTTTACGGTGACTTCATAATCCTCACACCCGACATAGGTGATAACCAGAGTCGATCCGACCGGAACCTTTATGGAGAAGTTTCCGTCCAAATCCGTCATTGTCCCGTTTTTAGGATTGGATTTTTCACGCACGGAAGCACCGATAACAGGACCTTCCGCATCATTTACAGTTCCTTTGGCTGTAATCTGTTGACCGTTGACCACTGAAGTCTGCGCGCGGCCTTGAGCATTCATGGCATTAGGCGCTAAGGCTACCAGACTCCCACACAGCAACAGCGAAGCTAACAGCTTTCCATCTGAAAAGAAATGTGAGTTCATCAATGTTAGTTGTTTAAAAAGTTATTATTGAGTTTTGGCACAAAATTATTAAAGAGCCTACCATCAGAGTGTGAAAAATAGGTCAATGACCATGGTAAATATTTCAAGGTCTAAATTTCTTTTCATTTGAACTGTTTCCACGACAGCCTCGTTCCGCAGGTTTTAAGGCGATCCTTTCAATTATTGTGATAAAACGTTCATATTGGTCACCGTCAACACAATCCTTGAAGTATTTTCATTATATTTGCAATGCTTATGCTACTCTACTTTTAGAAGTTGTTTAAACACCATGAAACATTTTCTTTTCATTCTTTTAGTTGTTGTGTCCATTATTCCTGTCAAAGGGAAGGAAATTCACGAATTGCCTTTGGTCATAGAGCATATCGGGCTGAAGGAAGGTTTGTCTAACAGTTATGTCACCGACATCACGCAAGACAGGCACGGCTTCATATGGATAGGAAGCGATGGAGGACTGAACCGTTTCGACGGCGAGAATTTCCGATTATTCAATGAGCGCGACACTCCGCTGAAGGGAAACTCCATCAATACGCTCTTTTATGATGAGGATGCCGATAAATTATGGATAGGCTCAAAAAAAGGACTTGACATCCTTGACTGCCGGACCCTCAGATTTGAAGAGCCTGCACTTCCTTCGAATCTGGGGCAGCTCAACATTGTTGATTTCGGACGCGCGTCAGATGGCGGCATATACATCGTGAACCACTACGATTTCATTATCCACTATAGCAAGACCGACGGACGTTACACCATATACAGGCAGGAGGATCTCCCTGGATTGCCTATGTCTTTCAGAAGCATAGCCGACGACGGACAGGGAAATGTCTATATCGGACATGCCAACAGTGGCTTCAGCATAGTAAACTTCAAGACCAGAAACATCGAGCATTTCTCTCACGAACCGGGAAACGACAAAAGCCTGCCGGGGAATAACGTCAAGGACATCTTTATCGACAGATACAACAATATATGGCTCGGCACGGACTACGGACTGGCCCTTTTCAATCCAGGGACAAAATCCTTTTCCTCGTTCCCCCGTAACAGCTTCCCGGATAATGCCGCAGTCTCACAAAGCATATATTCCATAAAGGAATCAAGCGACGGCAGGCTATGGATAGGAAGCGACATAGGAGGCGTATCGTTACTCGACATAAGGGATCTGTCGCTGTCAAATCCCGACCGGCTGAAATTTGTCAATATCCCCACAACAGGAGGGCGCAACGGAGTGTCATCGGTCAATGTGCACAGTGTTTTCCAGGACATTTACGGCAATATGTGGATCGGCAACTATAGCGAAGGCCTCGATTTCATAAGCCGGACTCAATCAAAATTCAGCCTTCTCCCCTACTTCAACGGCAGTGACAAGCAGAAGAAACCTGTCTGGGCTGTCCATGCTGACAGCGAGGGGAAGGTATGGGCGGCAACAGAAAACTCGATTCTGCTGTTCGAAAATGGAAAAATCTATAAAGAGTATGACCTTTCAAAATATCTCGACAGGTTCCATGGTAGGATATATGCCCTGACAAGAATAGGGAACGAGCTACTGTTCAGCACATCGCGGAACGACGGTATCTTTATCCTTGACATTCCGAGCGGAAATGTCAGAAAAGCTGCCATCCCCGGAGAGAGAAACTACGCCAATTGTTTCACCACGCTCAGGAACGGACGCACATACGTCGGAATGCAGGATGGCCTATATGAATATGCCGATGGGAAAATACATAAACTTGAGAAAATATCAAACGCGATATCCAACCTGATTCCAAACGGGATAGCCATGGACCGTCTGGACAATCTTTGGATAGGAACTTACGGTGACGGAATATTTGTTTTTGACAGGAACGAGAAACTGAAATTCCATCTAAACGATACCAATGGATTGATTTCCAATGCCGTGAAGCAATTGTACGTTGATTCCCGAGGCTGGCTTTGGGTCGCAGGACAGGATGGACTGAGTCTGATAAAAGACACAAGCCGGCCGCAGCAAATCATCAACTATGATTATAAGGACGGCCTGAACGACATCCACATACGCGCATTGCAGGAAGACAGCGACGGAAACATATGGTTCTGCACGAACAATGGGCTGTCGCGATGGAACAAATATAATTCCAAGATCGACAACTATGACTACCGCGATGGCGTGCCCCACAGCAATTTCATGGACAGGGCGGCATGTATAACTCCGGATGGAACGCTGTATTTCGGATCCATGAACGGAATATGCTCTTTCAATCCAAGAAACTTTCAGAAAGCCGACGACAACATCCCGGTCAGGATAGTGGAATGTCAGAGCATAATAACTCCGGATGAGAACATTGACAACATCATGCTCGGAGCGGGCAATGAGGAAGGCATACACGTTCCTTACGACATGAATTCCCTGAGGATCGTATTCTCTGTGCCAGATTTCTCACAAAGCCGCGCCGTTGAGTATTCCTATATGGTGGAGGGTCTTGACAACAACTGGATAATGGCAGGCCGAGACCACACAGCGACTCTCCGCAACCTTTCCCCCGGAACATATACGTTCAAGGTCAGGGCGCGCATGAGAGACCAGGAATGGAACGATGCCAACATCTCTACCCTTAAGATAACCGTGACTCCGCCGTTATGGCTGACATGGTATGCCAAGATATTTTATGCCTTGGCAATCGGTCTGCTGGTCTATTCAATAATACGGATATACAAACACCGGCTGCTGCTGAAGAGCAAACTGGAGATGGAACGTCGCAAAAGCATTGACGAGCAGCAGTTGAACAATGAACGCCTCCGCTTCTATACAAATATCACACATGAGCTCCGAACCCCTCTCACCCTTATCCTGGGACCGCTTGAGGACCTCGTATCCGACAAGGAATTACCTGCGACTTACAAGAAACGGATCAAGACCATCCATTCAAGCGCGATCCGGTTGCTGAATCTCATAAACCAAATTCTTGAATTCCGCAAAACGGAGACACAGAACAGGCATCTGACTGTTGCCAAGGGACAATTGTCCACGGTCGTGACAGAAATAGGACTTAGATACAAGGAATTGAACAATAACAACAAAGTCTCCATCAACCTCAATATCGACAACAACATACCTGACATGTATTTTGACAGCGATGTCATCCATACAATCCTGAACAATCTTTTGAGCAACGCTGTCAAATATACTCCGGAAGGATTCATCAACCTCTATCTGAGAACCGTAAACATAAATAATGAAGACTTTGCGGAAATAGCGGTGGCAGACACCGGTTATGGAATCGAAGAAAAGGCCCTTCCTCATATTTTCGACAGATATTATCAAGCCGAGGGCAAACATCAGGCGTCAGGATCCGGCATAGGCCTGGCTCTGGTCAAATCATTGTCGGACCTCCATAACGGGTCATTGTCGGTCGACAGCAAGATTGGAAAGGGAACCACCTTTGTTTTCCGCCTCCGGATCAGCAATACATATCCCTCCGCGCTGCATAAGGAAAATGACGGTCCGGCCTCGGGACGTATGGAGGAATCCGTCATGGAGGAACGATCCGAAACCAAATTGCCGACAGTGCTTGTTGTCGAGGATAACGATGACATTCGCGAATATATAGAGTCCTCCCTGTCGAAAAAATATAGGGTCATCACGGCTACTAACGGGCAGGAGGGACTTGCATTGGCAAAGGAAAATATTCCTGACATCATAATCAGCGATATCATGATGCCAGTGATGGACGGAATCGAATTATGCAGGAGAATCAAGGACAATATCAACACAAGCCATATTCCCGTAATTCTGCTAACGGCCAAGGATTCCATCCAGGACAAGGAAACAGGGTATGAGATGGGAGCGGATTCCTACATAACCAAACCATTCAGCGCGAAACTGTTGATAAGCAGGATAAATAATATTATTGAATCCCGCAGACAGCTTGCCTCCATAATATCCGCCCATGTCAAGGGGGCTGCGCAAGCCCCCTTGACTGCACCTCCGGCACCGGAGGGCACAAAAGAGCCTGAGCGTGTGCAGCTCAGGCTCAGTAAACTCGACCAGGAATTTATTCAGAAATTCACAAAAATAGTTGAAGACAATCTTACAATGTCGGGACTCGACATGAACTATATGCAGGATGCGATGAACATGAGCCACAGCACACTCTATCGGAAAATGAAGGGACTCACAGGAATGTCGGGTAATGAGTTCATACGAAAAATCCGCCTCAAACACGGTTACGAGCTGCTGAAAGACGGCTGTAACGTATCTGAGGCGGCATATTCATGCGGTTTCAACGATGTAGGCTATTTCCGCACCTGCTTCAAGGATGAATACGGGATGTCTCCATCCCAGTTCATAAAGCAGCTTTCATAAGCTGCTTTATGAAATCCTCCCCCCTCCCAAGCAACAGGTCGTGACCGGCGTCATTCAGATGCGCGGTGTCGTCTGCTCCCTGGAAATAACGCTTCCTGAAAGCCGGATCGTTGACATTGATGACGCATTTCGTATTGTCGAGAACCGGCACTCCGTTTGCCTTGCAGACTTTCCGGATTTCCCCGATGACCTCGGGAAACTGCGCCCGGTTAACGTTCCATGGAGTTACGTACCCTATCGCCGCCTTCGGGCAGCGGATACGTATATCCTTGAGTAATTTATCGAGAGATTCGGAAAAGTCTTCAAGCGTGCACTCTTCGCGGTTTGCTATCATGTAGGCATCGTTATGACCTGCCATGATCATTACAACCGATGAAGATTCGGGGATTTCTCCGACACGCTCCGTCATAGCCTTCCCAAACCCTTCCTTGGTCTTGTCGAACGCCACACAATTGCCGTTGATGCCTAAATTGACATATCGAAGCCCGAGCCTCTGCGCCGCCTTGGAATGCCATGCCTCAAAGACGGGACGGCTATGGTTGCGGACATAGCTGTCGCCTATCACGCAAAGAGTCTCTTTTTCTTTCGGTTTCCATTCCCCTGTCTTGAAATTAATATCAAAGCCATGCTGGTATTCAAATTTGCATTCCCCGTTGGAGAATGAGATGGGGAAGATTATAGTTTTGGATTCAGGAAGTCCGGGATCCATCCAGCGGTCGCCGACATATAGATATGTGGTCTGCTTGTCTCCATTCACCTTGAGGATGGACGCAGCCTGAGTGTCGTAGGCCACATCGTCGCCTATCTGCTTTAACTCGCTCCAGCCAGATGTAAGGGATTTCGAACAGGAGAGCTTGCATGGATTCGGATCCCAGCCGGTGCATGCCGACGACAGCATATAATACATGCCGTCAACCTTTACGATTGCAGGCGCCTCCCGGCTCTTATATTTGAACAGCTCGGTGTATTCCACCGCCGACAGGTAATCGTCCGAAAGACGGAACAGTCCAAGATGCTGGTTCTCCTCGATTGTGGAGATAAAGTAGGCAGTGCCGTCATCATCTACGAACACGTTGCAGTCGCGCGATTTCACACCTAACGGGCATCCACCCCAATGAAACCGGTAAGGCCCGTTGACGTTGTCGCTGACAAAAACGCCGGCTTCCGACGCTCCATAGTTGCTGCTTTCCCAATGGCACCAGACCACATACTTGCCGGTCTTCTTGCAATACAGCAGTTTGGGGCGCTCGATCATCCTTGTCTTTCCAAGTTCCGGATGTGTCACCTCGTTTTCTATAATCTTACGTTCGAATTTCCAGTTCACAAGATCTTTGGATGAGTACATGTTCACATCCGGATTCCACGGTTTCGTGCGGTCTTCACCTATCATATACCACGTGTCACCTATCTGCAGGAAACCTGCGCCATGAGCCTGGACATCTTTTCCGCTGAAATCCTTCCACATTTCACCATTCTTTATAGTGGTCCAGCAACCGTCATCCGATGTGACGTTGCATTCCTCATTGGCTGTCTGCGCACAGACCGGACCTGCCGCCAACACTGAAATAAAACTTAATAAACCTAAAAACTTCATCTTTATCATTATGTTAGAATATTGTTGTACTGTGTATTATTTGTAACAAGAAAACATTTCAAATTTAGAGTATGTCTATGGAATCAAGGATAATTCCTTCTGAGAGGGCTGTTACAGTCAGCTTATGCGCTTTCGTTCTTCCAGTTATGGGAAACACAGCAATGCGCGATGCCCGGTTGTTGAGCACATTCTCCTTCCATTCTTCGCTATGAACCTTGGCGGAGAAATCAAACACCTGCGGCATTTCGTCATCAACCTTTACCGCAAACCTCAGTCCCTCCTCTTTTTCAACAGGATGTACCGGCAGGAAATTCAATCTGACCGCAACCGAATCTGCGGGAAGCCGTCCCAAATCATAGACAAGGCTGGTTCCCCTCTTAATGCCGACTGCATTTCCGGTGTGACCGAGACCGTAATGGTAAACGGGTTTACCTTCAACAAACGATTCCCCTCTTATGATTGAATATTCCGGATTTTTCGTTTCCTCGCTTACTGCCAAGGTATCAAGCGGTTCGAAAACCGACAGCCTGCGCGGCCGCCAGTCCATTATGCCGTTCCATTTGCCTCTGTTGTCTATGCCTTTGTTATAACGGGCGGTGAGCGAGATTATGCTATCCAATGCCTGTCGGCTTCCTGCCCAGGTTGCCTTGCCATGACGAGCGAGTTGGCCGTAGAGCATCTTCTTGTTCATCTGTGCCGCGGACTGAACCGGATACCCGACGAGCTGGTAATAGGTGTCGAGACGGTCCTTGCAGATATTCCGTGAAATCTTGTCCTCTTCATCTGCAAGACGCTGATAATCATTGATGCGTGCTGAACAATATTCATCGCTCCAGAAAAGATCTGTCACCACTTTCCATTTCTCGGAACCGGGACCATACTCCTCACAGCGGGTGTTACCGAGAAATTCGGGCTTCCGGATAAAAGCAAGACGGTAATGCTCGTTCATCACAGGAAGAAGCGCCTCGGCATTGTCTTGTCCGAATTCGCGAGCCATAAAGCTTCCCATGTGACCTTGAACACCATTTCTTCCAACAGCATCCATATCCCAAGCCATATCCATGAAAAGCTCTATCTGGTACTCAGCAGGCTTGATATCCCCCACATTTAGAATCCACATTTTCCTGATGCCGCGGTCATAGGCCTCTTTCATCTGCTGATACAGCAGATAAGGACTGAAAGTGCCAAGCCAGAGGTAATCGTGGGGACAACCCCAGTAGGAGACATGGTAATAGACACCGTTGCCTCCCTTGCGGCCGCGCTCTTTCTCGGTAGGGAAATGACGGATATAACCATAGTTGTCGTCACACCACATCAATGTCACGTCTTCGGGCACCTCAAGCCCGGCATTATATACATCAAGCACTTCCTTATAAGGTATGAACACCTGCGGTATGCCGGTGACATCCTTGTCGACATGCCTCGACAGAAGATCCCTCTGGTCCTGAAAAATCTTTGTCAGGACATCTTTCTGCTCGTCCACGGTCTTTGCCCCGTTCATCGCCCCGTCGTGCACGCCGCGCATTCCGAGAGTATAGATTATCTCCTGACCGGCTACATCCCTCACCCGGTCTTCCCAGAAACGGAGCACATTACGGCTATTGTTGACATAATCATATTCACCTTTTCCGCGGCACCCCCATTCCACCGCCGCACTCGATGCCATAGGCTCGCAGTGGGAACTGCCGATATAAATACCGAACCTCTCCGCCACTTCCCGGTTGCCGGGAGTAAGGAAGAAGGGTTCGCTGCATTCGTGCATCGGTGGCCAGTAAGTGTTGGCACGAAGCCTCAGCAGCAATTCAAAAATCTTCTCAGTAGTCTTCGGTCCGATAACTCCATGCCTGTTTCCCGGCTCCATGGTCATGGAACTCCAGGGCATAAGCCCCCAGTCCTCATCATTGATAAAGATACCACGATATTCCACCGAAGGGGAATGTTCGTTGACGTATCCTGCCGGAAGTTCAAACGTGTCTCTCTTTTCGGGCACGGCATCGGCCCACCATTCCCATGGCGAGACTCCGATAAGCCGCGACAGCTCCATTATGCCGTATGCCGCGCCATGGCTGTCATGTCCGGTAATAACCAGTTTCCCGTCTTTACCGACTTCCATTCTATATCCCTGGACATCCTTGACTTTATCGGGTTCGACACAGACCCGGATATCGACATCATCCCCACTGACAATCATCAGAGAATCCGAAAAGACATTCCGCAAATCACGGTCAAACAACGACACGGCACTTCCGAGCACCGGCTGACAGTCACCGGGCATCGAGAATGTGACCGGCTTTCCTCTATTGATTGAAAAACCGTTATATCCGTATGCCGTCAAAGATAGAGCCACGAACAAAAATCCGAACAGTTTTCTCATTTCATGGTTAGGTTGATTTTGCACCACAAATTTATAAATAATTGGAATAACCTGAAATGACAGAATGTTCATAAAAAAGCGTGATTCCTTCATAAGGCGACTTTCACCGCTAATTACCACATCTCCATACCTTCGAATAGTTCAAATACCGCTGCAAATAGACCATCCGGTCCGAAGATGCCGCCGCATTGTCAGTCTCCGCCGACCGATTTCTGAAGCTCGCGGGCTGTGTCAAGGAATTCGCTGACGCCCATTTCCTTGAAGAAGAGAAGGCCATGGGTGGTGCGTATCCTCGGGCTGGCGTTCTGATAGAAAAATGGCTTGCCCAACACGTGTTGTACCTGTGAAAGCTGATCCACCCATATCCGTTTGGCAAGGTCACTGAACTTACCGTCAAGCATATAGCTCGGAAACGAGGCATCGACCTGACTTGCATAACAATTGCTGAAAGCATTGTCGAAGACACTCATGGCATTGAGCGACACCGGCACAATATGCGTGGCCTCCGAAGGCAGGAAGCGGAACCACACGTTACGATACCCCCATATCTTGAGTCCGCTGAGGTCTTCCTCCTCACTCCATGCCCGTATTGCCTCCGCAATGGTCTGAAGAACTTTATAATGTGTGTCGGGACCGCTCCCCTCCGGGTCGAAAGCCAGACTGACAACAGTAGGGCGTATCCGGCGCAGCTGATCGAGCACAGGCTGTACATCTCGGTCGCGCGTAGGTTGCTGGGTAAAGATATCGCCGGTATAGAAACCCAAGCGCAGATGATGTATGTTGTCACTCTCTATACCGAAAAATCCCCACACAAGTTCCTCCTCGAACTCGCGTATCATCCCTTTCAGCAGACGTATCTCGGCAGACATCTTCTCGCCGGCATAGCTACCGCGCGTCTCGGCTATAACATCCCGTATCTTCGAGGTCAGTGCCTCCACGCTGTCAATATTCCATATCTCTATGAAGTCACGCACCAGCCGATGCGCGAAACCGCGCTGACGCTCTTCCATATTGCCGGATGCCACATGGATGAGACAATGATATATATCCTTGTCGCGCTTCTCCTTATAACCCTTCTTGAAGAAGTCGGGATATCCGAGCATTTGTATGCGCCCATCCTCAATGAAACGCAGCGTATCAGTCAAAGCTTTGACAAGGAACGTGTTGGTTACGGCATTGAAACCGGAAGTCATGACCGCGAAATGGGATTTGTTGGTCTCGTTGCGCGACACGCGGTGGATATGCGGAAGGAAACCGAGCATAATGTCGTCATGATGCGGACCGGTGTGAAAAAATGTCTGGTCGCTCCACGATGATGTGCCAAGTGCGATCCTACGTTTGAACGAGTCTATGACCGACTGCACGGTATTATTGCCAAGATCCGGTATCATACTGCAATATTCGTCGCCGCGCAATTCATCGACAGTCACCTTATCGCCATATTTGCCAACCCTGTTGCAATATTCAAGGACAGCCCGGTCGGTCTTCTCCTGCGTCCAGGGAGTAGAGATGTAATAATCGTATACTGACTCATGGAGCATGGACGCGGCACCACGGGTAAGATAAAAACGTGCTTTAGGCAGACACGACAATACCGAGGCGGGATAGAGGTTTGACGGCTTTTTCTCCAGGGCATCCGCCACAACTCCGGCCTTGGCCTCGCCGGCGGCAAATATTATAGCCACACATTCCTTATTGTAAGTTATCGTGTCTAAACCTATGGTTATGACCGGTTTTGTGCGCGACACCTCTATGCCTCCGAGATCTCCCGCAGCCGCGGCCTGCGTCTCGAAGTTGGTACAGGTCAGACGTGTCGTTGAATGAGGGTCACTGCCACGGGTATTGAAAGCAATATGGCCGTCGGGGCCGATGCCGCCCAAAAAGAATCCAATCCCCCCTTTATCGCGGATACACTGTTCATAATCCGCACACCAGTCATCAATCATGAATATGGAACGCTGCTGAAGCTCCTCAATCTTGGTTTTAGGTTCGCGATAACGCAGACCCAGGTCCACGGTCCCGTCCGGGAAAACCTCGTGGAACGACCGTCCCCCGGCAAGAGGGATTTCATTGCAGTTTATAAACTGGCCCCTTGCAGGGTCGAGCCCGAAATCATGGACATAATATTTTTGCACATAGTTGTAGAAACTATTGTGTTGACGCGGATCTATCGGATAAAATTCATCTATCTGCACAAAACGAAGTCCGCTCAGGTCGGGCTTACGACTAACGCACAAACCGCTTTCTTCGCGCATCCGGCGCCCATCATCTGTGTTCCATTGATTCAAGGCTCGTCTCACCCATTCTATGAAATATTCAGGGGTCTTACCTGTAGGCAGGCTTATCACCCCCTCCGGATTGTCATTAACCCACTCAAGGAATCTCATTGCCGCCAATTTCCCGAGTCTCGGGAAATTGTCTACCATGATATACGGCACGTTTGTATGGAAACGGTGTGTCACGCCGTTATTATAGGCTCTCTCTACGTTACTGAAAATAGGGTTCATGATATAAAGATTTTAGAAGTTTCAATATAAGAGGGTGTTTATTTAATGTTTGAGCATGTTTGAAAAACTCTTAGGGAGTGAACTCGTCTTGACTTATTTTTTCTTAACATCAGCGAGATAATTGGAAGGTTTTTGTCAGAACGACTTCAGGAAATCCATCAGATGCTTATGTTCTGACAGAGGATAGTTGGTGAGAGAAATATAGGCATATGTTCCGGAACCGGAATCCGTATCCTTACATACAATTGAAAACAACCTGACACCTGAATATTTTTCTTCATGCATGCACGGACTGTTCAGACCTTCCACGCACACCCAGCCGCCCAATCCGCAATTCCTGGACAGGTAATATACACCGTCGGCTTTCATGACTGCAGTGCTCATATGGCGCACAGATAAAGTATAATACAACGTCATCGCAGCAGCCAGCCATCCGAACAGCAGGAACAGCCACCAGCTGTCGGATCTATCAGAGAAAACGCTGAAAACCGGAAACACGGCAAAAAAGACGGCGATAGCCAGACCGCCACCAACCTTCGGGACAGCCACCCATTCCAATCCGGGACATCGGCGCGCACAGATGCGCCTTACAATGGCCGTAAACCACAGTGATCCCGTGACCGCCAGAAGAATTGTCACGAAAGCTAACACCCCCAACAATATCAGCCCTGCTGCCGACATCCCCTCGATATGGTCCGACAGCAAACGGAAGCCTTTCCCCTCACTACCCCAACCAAGCAACAATAAGTTAGTCATAGTTTCATTCACTTACGTTTTGGTACAATTATTCTCTGCTATCTCATTATATTGACCATCCGACATGGGTTCTAATCGAGATGATTCTCTGTCATGTTTGGACTCCATATGCAAATTTACGATTTTTTAGCGACATAAAAACTATATAACCACAGCTTTCAGCTAACAGTTTCAAAGTGATTAGCTGATAGCTGCTTGCTCATAGAGATAAACTCCCGGTTCCGGCAAAGGAGTTGTAATGGAATCTCTTTAGAAAATTATCCACATCTTCTTGTGTGTACCAATACCTATCCCCTTCGCGTAAGTAGCCGTACAAATGTACGACCAAAAAGTCAAATCAAGTTTTTTGTCTGTATTTTTCCGATATTCCCTCAACTGGCCAACAGGTATGATTATATACAAACAAATCCATAATTTCCTCCCAAAATTTACATTCCGGAATCACCTGATAATCAATGCCCGTAAATTTGACTAAAACCAATAAAAAACGATGGACAAACAATTAATTATTTACTAATCTCCTGAATAGCAATAAGATATTTTGCACATATCGCTTAATATTCCTCTTCGTTGAAGAAATCTATTATGGCTGATTGTTAGCTATTTATGTAAATAGACTTTGGAATAGACAATTGTATTTTGCAGTAAAAAGCGATGGAATGCAACTGTTCAAAAATCAACAAATCTGAAAAGATAAATCTTGTTGCTGTTCACAAAACATGAATATTGAACAGAAACCTACAAAGAAGGTGAGACCGATTCTATGGGTGGAACATCTTCATTATTTTCAGTATCTGAAACACTGGTGCGAATTTACTAAATTATAGGCAAGTTGACAAATTTCGGGCGAGCTAAATATCTGTAAATAGATAAGTTTATTTTGCGGTATAACAACACAAAAAGCGATTGACAAGTTTATTTATTCGCTTGTCAATCGCTTGTGTTTTAATTATTTAGAATGTAAAATACAGCTGATTTCCAATCAATATTCCTCCTCATTGAATAACAGCAATATATCTGATTAGCAATATTTTATAAGTGAGAATCGTATTTGAAACAAACAAAATCGGCTACCTGAGACCATCAAAGGCGATTGACAAATTAATCAGACAAATAATCAAGGCAAACAAATTACTCATTACGACAAACAAATACGTGGTCAATGAACTCGTTTCACTGTGTTTATTACGACAAACAAATACGACAAATTATCTGACAAACAAACTGGCAAATTAATTTGTCCTCTCAACAGAGGACGAGTATTATTATTTTAGGAGGATTGTTATAAAATAAGGCTGTGTTGAATTAGACGTTACATAATAAAAACAGCGTTCCCAAAAGTTGTGAAAAATTTTTGGAAACGCTGTTCATTTATGGCAGTCTCTCTTCGCCAACAGAGAAGGCTTCATAATGAAACCGACTTAAAAATCGGTCAACATCTTCTTGTGTGTACCAATACTTCTCGCCACATTGAGAATAGCTGAGATGCCCATTGTCTCGTAATTTCTTTAGATATTTGTCTTTAATATTGAGAAGAGCCATGAGTGCTTTGTTGTCGTAAACTCTTGACTTATCTGTCTTTTCGGTTCGTGTTGGTCGTTTGTGCTGGTTTTCCAACAAATCAAGAATCCGATTCAACAGTTCTCTATCGCTAAGATTTCGGGATTCAGGCTTCATCATAACAGATATGTATGTTGGAGTATGATATTAAAGCTATCTTATCCGGACATAGCTGATAGTTGGAGAATGACATATTTCCGGGTGGATGTGCAGCTATGAACAGAACTGCGATTCTTTGTTTTGGATGTTTCATATTCTTACGGGTTTAGTGGGTGGATTTGCCGTACATGACACGATAAAGACGGTCCGTATTCCGGACTACGGGTAGCCAATACCAATGTCTATGATGGCGGGGATTTTCAAAAGCCGTCACGAGGGATAGACGTGCTTTTGCTTTTGAACGTGTAACGATGGCAATGGGCAAAAGGATTGCTGACTGCCAGCGATTTCCCAACTTTTCCATAAAGTTTCCCAACATTTCCCAACCTGAAATTTCGGCTTAAACAAACGGCCATATTCCGGTTGTTTCTATGTCGAATCCGATACGTTACGGACTTGACACCGGCAACGGATTTGGTTCGATTCGCACGTGGAATCAAACTAAATCATCCCCAATATTGGTTCGGGTATCCAATGGAATCGAACTGAATAAAACTCAATTTCGGTTCGGGTGGCAAACGGAATCAAACCGATTCTTATACACCCCGTCTTCCATCACACGGATTATTCCCTTAAATTTTTATGGCACAAAAAAATGTCATATCAATCCGCATAGCGGACTGATACAGTGATTGCTATGCTCTTTTGAAAGGCAATCGGCGACAGCAATCCAAATCTTAACGTGTCTTAAAAAAACAAGGTACTACCCAAGGAATACCTTACCCGCCTCCGGGCGTATGGCGAACTTTGCAGCGTAAACACTAAATCCGAAAAATGAAAATGGAAACAAAAACGCTCAAACGCCTCGCAGGGGCAATCCGGGAATACCGGGACAGAATGATTATGGCGGCCGCTTGCCGCATGATGTCTCACTTCTTCAAAAAGTATGGCCGATGAGAACAGCGGAATGCAATATGCTCATGCAGGTAATACTGGAATTGAGATCGGAGATCCGGGGCATGAAGGATGGTCTTGACAGCAAGATAGACCAAGTGGCGAAAAGAGTAACCGAGGCATTTCAGGGTTTCGGCATACTCGACCCAGATGAAGAGCTGTGGACAGAGCAGCAGGTCTGCGAGAGGTACCACGTATCACGCCGCACGATGTACGAACATCGGAAAAGCGGGAGAATCCCCTTCATCAAGACAGGCAGCGGGAAGAACTGCAAGATCAAATACCGCAAGGCTGACGTAATAGAGTTCTTTTCAACGCTCAACGCATGACACACCTACACTACACAAAATAATTCCGTGCCATTTCGGTGGCACAAGTTTCTAACCCAAAACACTTTCAATTATGGCAAAAGACCAGAATCTGGAAAATGTTGAAGTGCTTATCGCCCGCAACAACGAGACCGGGCAGGTAGGCGCGGTGACCGGACTCAACGATGACGGCTCACCTAAAATGACCGATGTAAAGTCGGCGAAACTCTCAGACCTCGTTAAATTCACCAAGGGCGAGAACCCGCTGGAGGCGTTCATGTCGAACTTCGTCCGCCAGTGCAAGAACCCCTCGACATTCGGATTCTTCCGTGTTCCGGCTGACCGCTACGATACCGTAGGCAAGGTTATCGGAGATCTGGCACAAGACCCGGAGAAAAACGCCGACATGCTGAAGAACAACAGGGTTGACATCCCGCAGCCGTCGCAGGAGGCACAGCAGAAAACCGAGGCAAAGGCTGAAACGCCTGAACAGCCGAAACAGTCTCCAGCCAACGAGAAACAGCCGGAGCAGGCGGCAACCACGGACAATGCCCAAGCACCCGACAAGGAGGTGAAGCACACCGCCATTGACGAGAGCAAGATTGACTGGCCGGCGCTGAAAGAAAAATGGGGCATCGACCGTGAGCAGCTTGAAAAATCGGGAGACCTCCGCGAGTTGCTCTACAACCGCAAGTCGCAGGTCATCACCGTAACCCCGACATTCGGGGGTGAGAAGTTCCCCATAGATGCCCGCATCTCCTTCCGTGCCGACGACAGCGGCAATATCAAGGTGGTCCCCCATTTCATCCACAAGGAGCCGCGACTTGATCAGGAGTACAAGGGCTACCAGTTCACAAAGGAGGACAAGGCCGCCCTGCGCGAGACAGGCAACCTCGGCAAAGTGGTTGATCTGACCGACCCCAAGACGGGCGAGAAAGTGCCGTCTTTCGTCAGCATTGACCGCTACACCAACGAAATCGTGTCAGTCCCCCAGAAATCGGTGTATGTCAAGGACACCGTTGGACAGACACAGTTGTCTATGGCTGAAATTAATGAGCTGAAAACCGGCAAGGCACTCCCGCCCAAGCAGATCACTGACAAGAACGGCAAGACCTACACCGTGGTGCTCCAGATAAGCGCCGACCGCAAGGGTGTGGAGTTCGTGCCGGGGGCTGTCAGGAAGCAGGAGCAGTCGCAGAATCAGCAGAACGGCCAGCAGCAGTCATCATGGCTCACGAAGGATGGCAAGATAAAGCCCCTTTCCAGATGGGCCGGGATTCCGTTGACAGACAGTCAACGAAACGATTATGCCGAGGGACGTGTTGCGGAACTGACCAACCGTGTCGATGACAAGGGTCAGCCCTGTACGGTCTATCTCTGGTTCAATCCCGAAAAGCAGCGTCCCAACACCTCGCTCAATGACCCGCGTGTCAAGGTGGCCGAGGAAAGCAAGGTACAGGCTGCGGTCAACAACGACGGAAAGACTAACGAGGCAACCAGCAAGGTTGCGGAACCGCTCCAGAAATACCAGACCGCTCCGAAGAACGAGGAACAGCAGAGACAGCAACGCAAGCCCAAAGGTCCGAAGATGTAACCTCCTTATAGGAATGTAATAATTCCTGAAAACTGAAACGGCATCCGCGAGAGTCCGGAATCTCCGGTGCCATTTCATCAAGACCACTATCTCCGAAAATATCCACCCAATTAAAACCGTAAAAAATGAAACAGAAAAATCTCATAACCGTGGTGACAGACCACCAGCTCACAGCCGACACCATCGCAAAAGCGATAGGCGCAAACGAGAAACACGAGGGCTACTACCTCGGCAACGGATATGCCGTGACATGGACAGGCGGGGCGATCATCGAGGCGGCCTTCTCGCCGACGGAGAGCTTCGTATTGTCAACCACAATGGATTGCCGTCTGGTGTATGCCCACAACTTCAAGTTCGCCATGCGCGACTATGACAACCTCGTGGGCTACAAGAAAACGGAGCAGGACAAGAGACAGCTCGCCACAATCAAGGCGTTGTGGAAAATGAGCCGTACAGTCGTCAACGCCATGCGCCCGGACCTGTCGGGAGACCTCGACTTCCTGAGCCTCTACTACTTCATCGCCAGTCCTGTTGACGTGCGGCGCGGATGGATGCCCATACTCACGAAAAAGGCTATTGTCCATGCCGTCAACCACGGGCCGCAGAACCGCAAGGAGTATGAGAAATGGCTCTCGGAATCCATATACAACCACCTCGTTGACCTCTGCGGCAACGAATCCGACCACAAGCCTACCCCGATAATGGAGGAAGTGCCGGTGAAGGATGCCCCGAATGTTCTGGATGAACTTGGTATCGGATGTTCCGATATGCCGGACCCGACCGACGGTAGCTGCACAATCACCACCGACCGAATCCGGATATATACAAAACGTATCCCGCTGTTCAACCTCCCGTACCTTCTTGTAGAGGCTGCGGTGGAACTGGGCTTCGACCACGAAAAGACCGTACAGACCGCCCATATCCTCTACGCCAAGAAACTCATATCCTACCCGATGACAGTACAGAACACCGTACCCGTAGGTGTGTGGAAACTCATGCGCCGGAATATGGAGATTCTCCGCTATAACAGTAAGTGGGGACATGCCATAAAGGATGGCACACCCTCCCGTCGCCATAACTTCAAGGGTGAGACTCCATATCATGGCTTCGGCATCGTCACCACCGGACTGCACCCGACAGACCTCGACCGTGACGAGGAAAGGCTCTATAACCTCATCGTCAAGCGCGTCATCGACGCTTTCGAGCCGGCAGCCCCGGCAAAGGGGCATAAGGCGAATGGAAAGAAGAAACCCCGCCGCCAATCCCGCAAGTCCCAAAGCAGGAGTTAAAAACGCTTGACATTCACGCTAAATACACTTAACATCCCTCCCGTGTCAGGATAATTTATTATCTTTGCACTCAATTCGACGTCATTATGTTTTTTGTTTCATTTTTGACGCGGATTTAGTGGTTGGACATCGGGAGGGATACCCGGTGTCCTTTTTTTGCCAACATACACACCAACACACACTTACAGGCAAAGGCACCGGTCAACCACTATATCCGAATTCCCAAATGAAACATAACAATGAATTGCCGGAGGCAGACTATTTCCGTGTCTATCTCCGAGGTCACCTGCGTGACCACCATTTCCCCCAAAGAGAAAACAAGAGGTTCATAGATACCCGTGCCGATGATGCATACGACACCTTTGTGACGATGCGCCTCGAAGGGAGGTCAGTGCCGGTTGCCAGAGAACTGGCGATGCGGACGCTCCTTGACGGGCTGTATGTATCCCGATACGACATCATATATAACGTGGCGGAGGAAAACCTGTCACTCTGGCTGCGTCTTCCCGAGGAATACTGGCCGGACTTCACCGAGCATCTTCTCAGTCTGCCATCTATGAGGGAGATACTTGACCGCCATGAGGTCAACGGCGACTTCCTTAGCCGTGAGACGCATCAACCGATGCTGATTGAGCTGTTGGGAACAATCACCGAAATACTCGACGGCTATGGGTTATAACCGTCTCCAGACCATTCGCGACAACACCGAGGCGATAAGGCTTGCCTTTAAGCTGAGGAACGAGCGCAGAGGTCCCGGCATTGAAGAATGCGGGGTGCTGATGAAATATGCAGGGTTCGGAGGGCTGAAATGTATCCTCAACCCTGCCGATGACATAAGTGACGTGGCGCATTGGACAAAATCCGATATTGACCTGTTCGTCCCTACAGTGGAACTACGCCGTATGATTCACGATTATTCAAAGGATGACCGAGAGTTCAAGGCGTATATGGATTCACTGAAAGCCTCCGTGCTGACTGCCTTCTATACACCGCAGCCTATTATCGAGGAGATTGCGGATTCGTTGCAGGATGCCGGGGTTGTCGCCCGCCGCTTCCTTGATCCAAGTGCCGGGCGTGGCTCCTTTGCCGGTTCTTTTATCGGGACAAATGCAGGAATGGAAATCATGTCCTACGAAAAAGACCTGATTACCGGAATGATCCTTCAAGTGATGCACCCGTCGGAGACTGTCCGCATCGAGGGGTTTGAGAAGATAGAGCTGGATTTTAACGGCTACTTCGATATTGCAGCATCAAATATACCTTTCGGCAATTTTGCGGTGCCGGATCCGGGATACGCAACGTCAAAGGATGTCGCCTATAAACAGGCGTCAAAGTCAATTCACAATTATTTTTTTCTCAAAGCCCTTGATTCGGTGCGTGAGGGCGGCATTGTCGCCTTCATAACGTCGCAGGGTGTGGCCAACGGCGCGTCTCCGTTCATCAGAATGGAGATGATGCGACGTGCCAATCTGGTGGCGGCATTAAGATTACCCAACAACACTTTTTCCGACAATGCGGGAACTGACGTAGGCAGTGACCTGATTATCCTCCAGAAGCATGAGGGCAAAAAATCGCTGACATTCGATGAGGAATTGTTCATCCAAAGCATTGTCGATGATGATACAAAAGTCACAAACAACAAATTCTTCGAGGCGTTCCCGCAGAATGTGATATGCACCGATGCCAAAGTGGACACCGACCAATACGGCAAACCGGCAATCGTCTATACCCACAAGGAGGGAATAGACGGGATAGCCCGCGATATGCGTATGGCTCTTGACGTGTCTTTTCGTCTGCGTCTTGATGTTGACCGTTATAACGGTTACTCGCCCAAACTGACACCTCCAAATTCTCCGGCCCCACTAGACGCTCCAACTGAAACACAGGAAGAAAAGGTTGTAAGGCAAAAGGCTATCTCAAATGAGACACCGCTTTTGAAGCAGTATCAGGAGATGAAGAAGAAACATCCCGATGCGATACTGATATTCCGTGTGGGTGATTTCTATGAGATGTACGGTGATGACGCGAGGGAGGCATCGGAAATTCTCGGTATAACACTGACAACCAGAGCCAACGGCAGGAACAACCGGATTGAACTGTCCGGCTTTCCCCATCATGCTCTCGATACATATCTGCCCAAGCTCGTAAGGGCAGGCAGACGTGTGGCTATCTGTGAGCAGTTGGAAGAACCCAAGCAAAAAGTTTCCAGACAGGAAATTGTGGAAAAGGTTGAACCGGCTACTAAGCCAAAGGTAGAACCGTCACCGTCAAAACCGGAGCCTGAATCAGAACCGGAACCGCCAAAGATGGAGGCGCCAAAGGTTGAAACCACGAAAGAAATAGATACCTCGGATGCGCCGGATTACAACGATAATCCCGACCCACGGCTGTTCGCCTATAATCTTTTCGGAGAATTGGAGCCGGTTGGCAAACCCAACCGCAGACAAACCGCTGTACCCAAGAAAGATAAGACGGAGAAAGCCGAGGTCAAGACACCCGTGCGACCTAAAACCGAGGCAAGGTTGCCTGAAAATGCGAAATTCCGTCCCCTCTCAGATAAGGAGCTGGAATTTTACGGTTCTCTGAACTGGGATGACAACCCGCCAATCAACGGCTTCTATGAGGCGATGATGTCTATCGCCCACCGCCAGTTGGAGGAACGTGCCAGACTTGAAGCCGAAAGGATGTCGGAGGAAGCAGCAAAGGCTGCGGGCATAGCCCCCGGTGATACATATATAGAAAAGACCGAAGGGGATTTTGTACCGGGCAGGGCTGTCAACCGTCCGTCAAAAGTTACGGCAATACCGTTGGGAAAGGATATGTCGCCCAGAAAGTTCCCCGAAGATTTGCGGTTTTTCCATAAGAACGGCTCGATGGTCTTTGCCGACGGTCAGGTAGGTTTTCTCTCGGATGTAACAAAGCGTGGAGCGACATTCACCCCGCTGGCTCTAAAGCCGGAGCAGGAGAAACGCGCCATGCTCTATATCACATTGTCCGAGACATATCAATATCTATACGATTATGAGGCCGAGACACATGAGGCGAATCCTGACCTGCGTGAACATCTCAATGATTATTACGACGAGTTCGTGGATAAATACGGACACCTCAACGATAAGGCAAACGCCAAGTTCATAATGATGGATGCCAACGGCATGGACTCACTCGCTTTGGAGCGTAGCGAATCCGGACTGTTCGTAAAGGCCGACATATTCGACCATCCCGTCGCCTTCGCCGTTGACGAGGTTACATCGGTTGATACCCCTATGGAGGCGTTATCCGCCTCGCTCAACAAGTTCGGCAATGTGAATCTGGAATATATGTCCTCGCTTGTGGATATGGATGAGGATGCCCTTGTCGAGAACCTCAAAGGCCATATCTATTACAATCCCCTTGTGTCGGGATATGAGATTTCCGACAAATTTGTGGCCGGCAATGTCGTGAGCAAAGCCGAGCAGGTCAAGGCATGGATAGACCGTGAGGAAGAGCGAATCAAGGATTTTCCCGGCTATGACGGTGCAGAGCCGTACATTGCTCTGGCGCAGGAGTCGCTGAAAGCGTTGGAGGATGCCACACCGAGAAGAATCACATTCGAGGAATTGGACTTTAATTTCGGTGAGCGCTGGATTCCGACCGGGATATACTCTGCATATATGAGCCATCTTTATGAGACCGACATCAAGATTGCCTACTCACCCTCGCTTGACGAGTATTCGGTTACAAACGAGCGCGGCAACATGAAGATATGGGAGGAGTTCTGCGTCCGTGGCTATTACCGTACATACGACGGTATGAACCTTTTGAAACACGCCCTGCACAATACCGTTCCCGAAATCAAAAAGTCAATAGGCAAAGACGAGGATGGAAATGACATCAAGGTGCCGGATGCAGAGGCGATACAGCTCGCCAATTCCAAGATTGACGAGATACGCAACGGATTCGCCGACTGGCTGGAGGCTCAAAGCCCGGAGTTCAAGGAGAGGCTTGTTGACCTCTACAACCGCAAGTTCAACTGTTTTGTGAGGCCCAAGTATGACGGAAGCCATCAAACTTTTCCGGATTTGAATCTGAAAATGTTGGGAGACCGCTACGGCATTCATTCCGTGTATCAGTCCCAAAAGGATTGCGTATGGATGATAAAGCAGAATGGCGGAGGGATAGCCGACCATCAGGTGGGTACCGGCAAGACGCTTATAATGTGCATGGCCGCGCATGAGATGAAGCGTTTGGGCATGGTGCATAAGCCGATGATTATCGGTCTTAAAGCCAATGTTGCCGAAATCGCCCTCACTTATCAGACGGCATATCCCAACGCCCGCATACTTTTCGCCGACGAGAAAAGTTTCAAGGCGGATAATCGCGTGAAATTCTTCAACAATATCAGAAACAACGACTATGACTGCGTGATTATGTCGCACGACCAGTTCGGCAAGATACCGCAGTCGCCGGAGTTGCAGGAACAGATATTGCAGACGGAGCTTGACACCGTGGAGGAAAACCTCGATGTTCTCGAAAAGCAAGGTAAGGACATATCCCGTGGTATGCTGAAAGGTCTTATCGCCCGTAAGCTGAACCTTGCGGCTAAGCTGGAGAAAATCCGTTACCAGATTGAACACCGCACGGATGACGTGGTGGATTTCAAACAGATGGGCATAGACCATATCTTTGTCGATGAGTCGCATTATCAGAACTTTTTACGGATTCCTGTTTTTGCGCATACCACTT
>CAJTZS010000021.1 GCA_910584055.1 uncultured Muribaculaceae bacterium
TATTGATTATTACAAATCCAATATGAAAAAATTTAAAGAAATATTTAAAGAGTGGCATAAAGAATTTCCGGTGCTGTCAAAATATACGGACAGAACACTGTACGTGAGAATAAACCCTTTTATGATTGGATTGCGATTACAAAAAGATCGGTTCGGAGGTGATAACTACCTGCCCGTCTTGGAAATAGTTCCTTTGTGGGAAGAAAATCCACAACAGTTCGGTGAATCAATATGTTGGGATAATTTACAAGATATGAAAAGATTGGATTTTGTAATTGACTATAGGGGGCATGATTATTATTTCCCAGAAGCGTTGGAATGCACAAAATTTCAATTTGGTAAGATTCTGAAAAGGGAAATAGTATTTGGAGATTTGATGGAATTCATTAATCATTTAATAAGACAATTTATAGGCAAACACAATCCTAATGAATGGATTTACGTCTTTCAATTACAATTGGCTTTGGCCATATATTTCAACAAGCAGGATTTGTTGGATCAGATTGGGTTAAATATAGAACGAGAAATCAAATACTGGACACCCAAATATGTATACTATGCGGATATGACAATAGATGAATATCGAGAGAAGATTTACCAACCATTCCGGGACAGAGAGAAATTCATGAAAACAATTGAAATGAATTCACAGAGACCAAAGGTGGCGAAGCTTAATGTCGGAACTATCGTTGGTATCGATGATTACCACTATGAACCGAAAAAATCCCGGCTCGATAAATTCTGCTCTCTGTTCAAAAAACGGTAAACCGACAAAATGATAAATTATGATATGGACTGCTGTGGGTTATTATTAAACCATAGATAATGTAGAAGCAATGAAATCGTTTGAAGAAATATTCGAGGAATGGCATAATGAGTTCCCGTTCCTCAAAAAATACTCGCCGTCCACTCTTTATCAGAAAGTAGGACCATTTTTGATGGGATTGAGGTTTGATAAACCATGGGAAGAGGAATATCGCATATTTTTGGAAATGATACCTCTCTGGCACACAGAGCGTAGAATGTTCGGAAAGCCATGTGTGTATGATGAACTAAATTATAAAAACGGACTTCAGGCAATAATTGATTACAGGCGTCACGATCTTATGTTTAAAGAGGCATTGGAGGCTGCACAAAGACAATATGGGTTGGTACTTACCCCTGAGATTCCTCTTAATGATTTAATAGAATATCTTGAATTGGAATCCGAGAGAGGGGCGTATGGCTCAAAATATATAAGGCAGTTAAGCAGGTGTTCCATGTTTGAGACTCAACTCGCAATTGCTACGTACCTAAATAAAAAAGAGTTTTACGATGACACGTGGAAACACATTATGAATGAATCTCCCAAATGGGATACGGAATATTTCAATCGGATTACGGAACGGACGGTAGAAGAAAGAATTGAAGAGATGCATTCCAAATTCGATAACAGGGACAAATTCATGGAGACGGTGGAATGGAACTATCAGAGACCTCGGGTAGCAAAACTCAATACCGGCCATATCATCAGGGTTGACGAATACACTGAATATATCCCAAAACTTTCCTGGCGTGAAAAAATACGTTCAATCTTTACAAAACGATAATAAAAAGACAATATGAAATTGATTAAACGTATAGGATTGTTTATAATGTTTATCTTATCCTTAAATCATGTATACGGTCAGCGTGTGCAGTTCACTTATGACGATGCGGGCAACCGCATCAAGAGGGAGCTTGTCAAGATAGAGGAAGTGAACTTGCAGGACAAGAGGATGCCGAAGTTCCTGACGGGCAACAGTCTCGACAGGGAGATTAGCATAGAGACTGACAAGTCCTCCAATCTGATTCATATCAACGCCAAAGGAGAGGCAATGCAGGAAGAGTATTGGATTGCCCTTTACAGTATAGCCGGGTATATGGTTTTGGAAAGTCAACTTTCCAAAACCGGATATGCAGAGGTGAATATCAGCCTGCTTCCGAAGGGAGTATATGTACTCGTTGTGACCAACGGAACAGAATCAAAAGTCTGGAAGATAACAAAAGATGAATAACATATGTTTTGACAAAATCAGAGAATCTGCGTCGTCACGGCGCAGATTTTTTTATTGAGATTAAGGGGTAGACATTTGGAATATTGGAGGAGCGGAATTAATTTTGTAATTTAAAAGGAAAACAATGAAGATATTTACATCGCAGGCAATTCAGGAAATAGACGGTGCCACTTGTGAGGCGCAGCAGATCAGCTCAATCGACCTGATGGAACGTGCCGCCGAACTGGTGACCGACGAACTGAATTCCCGTTTCCTGCCCGGTCAGCGTTTTGTGATTATGGCCGGTCCGGGCAATAATGGCGGCGATGCCCTCGCCGTGGCGCGAATGCTTATCGAGCGCGGATATAAAAGGGTGGAAGTTTTTCTGTTCAATGTGACAGGCAAGCTGAGTCATGACTGCGATGAAGAGCGCAAAAAGCTTATCACCATCGACGGGGTGGATTTTACGGAAGTGTCGAGAGAATTCAATCCTCCTTATCTGAGCGATAAGGATGTGGTGATCGACGGTCTCTTCGGTTCCGGTATCAACAAGCCTCTGATGGGAGGATTTGTGGCCGTAACACGGTATGTCAATGAATCGGGTGCTTACGTGGTTTCGATAGACCTCCCTTCCGGTCTTTTTGGCGAATGGAATGCGCAGGTGAATCGCCGCGACATTATTCATGCAAACCTTACGTTGGCTTTCCAGTTGCCAAGGCTTTCGTTTTTCTTCGAGGAGAACTATGGAGTGCTCGGGGAATGGAAACTTCTCGACCTGGATCTTGATGAGAAAAAGATCAAGGATATGCCGGCGGATTTCCTCCTCGTTGAGAGCCGCAACATACGCCCGCTTCTTCAGCAGCGTCTCCCCTTTACGGGGAAACGTGATTACGGGTCGGCATTGATATTCTCCGGGAGCACAGGAATGATGGGGGCAGCCGTGATGTGTTCGCGGGCCACGTTGCGTAGCGGAGCCGGTCTTGTAACCGTGCATGGCCCCAAGGGCGGCTTGCAGATCATGCAGACTGCAGTGCCGGAAGCGATGTTCGAGCCTGACCGTAATGAGCATTTCATCACCGACATGCGTGTGCACCATGACCATCAGGCAGTTGCCATCGGTCCCGGTATAGGCACAAACGAAATGACCATAAACGCGCTTGAAGCTTTGTTGAAAAGCGGAACGTCTTCCCTTGTGCTTGATGCTGATGCCCTCAACTGCATATCGAAGAAACCGGAACTGCTTTCCTACCTCCCTCCAAAAACAATAATAACCCCTCATATAGGAGAGTTTGACAGGTTGTTCGGAGAGCAGAGATCTTCTGAAGAGCGTCTTAAGACCGCGCTCGAGATGTCTCGGCAGTATAATATAATCATCGTGCTTAAGGGTCATTACACGGCTACCGTGCGTCCTACCGGACGGGTATATGTCAACTCAACAGGTAATCCGGGTATGGCCACTGCAGGGGCCGGAGATGTGCTCACCGGGGTTATCGCAGCGTTTCTCGCGCAAGGATACAGGCCGGAACACGCTGCCACTATAGGTGTTTTCATCCATGGTCTCGCGGGAGATCTCGCTGCCGAGAAGATCGGTGAATTCGGTCTGATTGCAGGAGATATTGCAGGGCATGTGGGTCGTGCAGTGAAAATGATAATAGATAAAAAGGTATAGAATATGATGAGATTCGGAAAAATATTTACGCTGGCATTGGCATCAATGATGTTGCCGCCGCTCTACGCACAGCAGACCAAGCTGCTCACTGCGGACAAGCATAATGAATACGGGCTTGTTTATACGCTCCCTGTGACCGCTCTTGAAATAGAGGTCACGGCAGAGCGCACGGTGAAGAAAGTTGGTCCATACTATCAGTATGCGAAAAAATTCATCGGTACCGACAAGGTGATAAAGGAGGATTCCGAGTCGTGGACCATCACGGGTGTGAGGGTTTCTCCATATGGCGTGCCGGATAATGACAACCGTTATCTCATGCAGCTCAAGAGCGGTGCCGTGACATATATCTGTGTGGATGAAGACGGCATGTTGCTCGCCATAAACCGGGATGTGCCCGCGCCGGCTCAAGGTATTCCGGCATACTCCCCTGCGGAAGATTCAAAATCAGAAAAAGTGGAGATTAATGAATACCTTCAGTATGTCAATGAGGATTTCATCGCCTCCCAGAGTTCAGCTAAGCAGGCACAGATGCTTGCTGAAAGCCTTATGGAGATCCGCGAGGCAAAGATAGCCCTTACCCGTGGCACTGCCGAAACGATGCCGCAGGATGGCAAGCAGCTTGAGCTGATGCTTAATTCACTGACGCATCAGGAAGCTGCGATCACAGCCGCGTTTGCCGGAATTACCGAGACCGAGACAGTGACAAGCAGCTATACTTTCACCCCTCGGGATGAGGACCGTCAGATTCTTTTCCGCATGAGTGATTTTGCTGGATTTGTGGGCGCCGACGATTATTCGGGCGATCCTGTCTATCTCACAGTGAAGGTCACCAACCGGGGGGAGCTTCCGGTCGATGCCAAAGGAGAGGAGAAAAAGCTGCCCAAGGATGCAGTGATATATAATGTGCCCGGTGCGGCTCAGATCACTATTTCATCCTTAGGCAGGACGTTATACGACAAAGAGCTGGAGTTTTCTCAGTTTGGTGTGAGGTTCGGTCTCAATCCCGCGCTTTTCAGCGCTAAGAAGAACCGTTCTTACGCCACGTTCAATCCCATTACCGGAGCATTGGAAGAGATTGGTGAAGATGGCGGAGAATAATCCCATAAGCCTTCAGCAACTTCAGCAGCTTGTAGGGAATACGATCCGTATGAATCCACAGCTGCAAGGGGTGTGGGTTACTGCTGAGCTCAGCGATGTGCGCGTTGCAGGTGGACATTGCTATATGGAGCTGATAGAGAAAGATATTTTGGGGAACACTTGCGCCAAGATGCGCGCAATGATATGGAACAGCGTGTTTAACACGTTGCGCGGCAAATTTTATGCCGCTACGGGAAAAGATATATCCACAGGGATGAAGGTGATGGTGCGTGGCTCGGCCAATCATCATAATCTCTATGGCCTTAGTTTTACGATCAACGATATAGACCCTTCCTACACCGTCGGCGACATGGAGCGCCTCCGGCGGGAGATTCTCGACCGACTTGGTAAGGAGGGCATACTTGACCGAAACAGGCAGCTCCGATTTCCCCCCGTGCCTCAACGTATAGCTGTTGTTTCAGCCGCCGGCGCGGCCGGGTATGGAGATTTCATGAATCAGCTTGACCATAACCCGGATGGATTTAAATTCTACACGCATCTTTTCCCTGCCGCCATGCAAGGGGAGAAAACCTCCCGTAGTGTGCGCGACGCTCTGGAAATGGTGGAAAGCACAATCGATCTCTGGGATTGCGTGGTCATAATCCGGGGAGGAGGGGCAACGACAGATCTCAATGGTTTCGACGACTATGATCTTGCCCGGGCGGTAGCGATGTTTCCGCTTCCAGTAGCGGTGGGTATAGGTCATGAGCGGGACAGGACTGTCCTTGATGAAATTGCCTGTATGCGATGCAAGACACCAACGGCAGTGGCGGCAATGCTTGTAGATTCCTTGCGTGTGGCCTACGCCGCCGCAGTGGAGAGGATTAAGAAGATTGCCCGTTACAGCATGGAGGCCATGCGTGGTGAGAAATACCGTCTTGCCAACATAGAAACTGCATTGCCGGCCAGGGTGCAGACGCGGATAATGCGTTCCGAGAAGCATCTTTCCGAGCTTACGCACGCAATCGAGCGAGGCCTTTCAAAACGATACTCTTCAGAAAGCGAACGACAGAAGCTTCTCCGCTACCGTTTTGAGAAAGCATGCCTGCAGATCACCGAGCGACCGATGATAAAACTGAAAAACCTTGAGAACATGATCAGGGTGCTGAGTCCGCAGAACACCATTAACCGAGGCTATTCCCTTACAACGCTTAATGGTAAGGCCGTTCGGAAAGTTACGGAGCTTAGTATCGGCGACACTATAGAAACCCGTCTTTCCGATGGTGTCGTAATTTCTGAGGTGACTGCCCATTAAACATTACACATTAAACATTACACATTTCCAAAGGATGAGTGAATTGACATATAAAGCGGCAGTTGCCGAACTTGAAGAAATAGTGCGTAAAATGGAATCTGACACATGCGATATAGACCAGTTGTCGGCCTATACCACGCGTGCCCTTGAACTTTTGAAATTCTGTAAGGAGCGCCTTTTCAAGACAAACGAGGAGGTGGAGAAATGTCTTGAAGCACTTCGTGAAGCTCTCCCCGAAGCCTGATTATTCGCGGAAATAGATGCGTTTGACGCGAGGGGAGACGGACGTGAGGATTTCGTAGGGGATAGTGTCGAGGACGTCTGCAAGACGTTGCAGGGGCATATTCTGACCAAATATCTCTACAGAATCGCCGACCTCGCATTCAACATCAGTGACGTCTATCATGCATGCATCCATGCAGATGTTTCCGATTGTCGGCACCTCTTTCCCGTTTACCATGACGGAGATTTTGCCTCTGCCGAAATGACGGTTCATGCCATCCGCATATCCTATCGGTAGTGTGGCTATTTTCGAGGGTTTCTCGATTTTCCCCCATCTTCCGTAACCCACTGTCTCTCCCGGTTGATATTCACGGATGGCGGTTATTATGGTGCGTAACGTAGAGACAACTGCCAACGGACGTTCCATTTCCGGAGGAAGTGTATTTGCCCCGTATAGCCCGATTCCGAGACGCGCCATATCGTAATGGTGTTGCGGGTAGCGCAATATCCCTGCTGAATTCAAGACATGACGCAGGAAAGGATGCGCAGAACGGCTAAGCATATAAGAAGTGTAGCTTTCAAATCGAGACAGCTGTAGCTCAGTGAAGTCATCCATGTCAGGACAGTCAGATGTGGCGAGATGTGAGAATGCAGACCTGACGGTTACAACTTCGGTTGATTCGAGTATGTCCATCAACATCGGTAGTTCCTCCTCGATGAATCCGGTGCGATGCATTCCGGTGTCAAGCTTTATGTGTATGGGATATCCCGAGATTCCATTTTTTTCGGCTTCTGCAATTACATCCCGCAGCATTGCGAAAGAGTAGATTTCCGGTTCGAGCCTGTTGGCGAACATGGATTTATAATTCACCACTTTTGGATTCATGACCATCACCGGCATGGTGATGCCCTGACGACGCAGCTCTATTCCCTCATCGAGCACTGCAACAGCAAGGTACGCCGCCCCGCAGTCTTGAAGGGTTTTTGCAATCTCATAGCTCCCGGCTCCATATCCCGAAGCCTTCACCATGCAGACTATGCCGCAGGATGAAGGAAGTTTGCCGCGGAAGTAGTTGTAATTACTTACAATGGAATCTAGATTAACCTCAAGCACGGTCTCATGTTTGCGTGTTTCCAACATTTCAGCCACATCCTTGAAATTATATTCGGGAGAGCCTTTGAGCAGAATTATCTCATCGGAGAAATCGGATGTGGAAAGCTTTTGCAGTAGGGATGTGGTGGATTCAAAGAAGAGGGAATTTCCCGGAAACAAATGGCGGTGGGCGGTAAGTGCTTTTCCTACGCCTATGAATCTGTCGATACCTGCAACGCGGATCATATCCGCAATTTCAGAATATAATAGATCTTGGGATGTGGTTTCGTGATGAAGGTCACTCAGCATCAGTGTCGATGTCTGGCGAGGAATGCGGCGGCGGCGCATGAAGTCGAGTGCCGGACGCAGTGAGGAGAAATCAGAAGTATATGAATCGAGAATCACAGAGCATCCGTTCACACCCTCGGTAACGTTCAGCCGCGTGCCTATTTTATGGAGATGACGGAACCTTTCGGCTATCATGTCGGCTTTTATGCCGCGCGAAAGCATGAATGTCAGGGCGTTCGCCGCATTTTCGACATCTGCGTCATTTTCCAATGGCGCGATGAAAGATCCGGTGTAGCCGTTATATACATATTCGATTTTCATCTCCCCTTTGTCATTTTGTTCCGGAGTGATGAATATTGGTGCGCTCTTATCTTTTAGTGACCAACCAAGCAACTTCTTCTTCTCGTCAAAACGACTGACTGCACCGGCAATTTCAGGGTAGTCTGCACAATAGATAATGGTATTGCTATGGGGGGTGTCGGCAAGCAGCAACTTCTGCGCAGCTTTTTCCTCTTTTGAATCGAACCCTTCAGCATGGGCGTCACCGATGTTGGTGATGATGACAGTGTCAGGAAGTATGCACTGCGCCAGACGAGGCATCTCGCCTTTGCGGGATATCCCCGCTTCAATTATTGCAAGCGAAGTGTCGTTGCTTATTTCCCACATGGATAGGGGGACGCCAATCTGTGAGTTGAAACTGCGCGGCGACCGGGAGATGTCCGAGAGCGGTTCCATCAGCTGATAGATCCATTCCTTAAGGGTGGTTTTTCCCCGGGAGCCTGTGATGCCGAGGATATGCCCTTTGAAAGTTGCGGGGCGCATCGTTATCTTCTGCAAGGCATCGATGGTGCTGTCAACCCTTAGCCAATTGGTCTCGGCACAGTCCTGAAGCGACCGGGGAATTTCGTTGACCACGAAATTGCGTACTCCCCGGCTGTAAAGTTCAGGGATGTATTTATGTCCGTCGTTTCCCTTTGTAGGGATAGCGAAGAAAAGAGTGCCTGCCGGGTCGGCAAGCGATCGCGAATCTATTAGGAGGGAAGAGATTACAGTGTCGTGAAGGTTGGCGTTGACACCAAGCCTGGCGGCAATTTCATTTATCGATAATTGCATATTCAAATAGCCCGGAGGCATTATGTTTTTGGAAATGCAAAAATAATACTTTTTTTCAATATTGGAGATTTTTTTCTACGGCTTCTTTAAGAGAAGACTTCAGAGAGTATGTCGGGGGATTTAAGGGACGAAAGTCCGGGGAAGTGAATGGAGTAGTAACGGAGGAGGCGGTCCAGAAGACGGCGGCGGTCACTGCCGGTTAGGCGATAGTGATGCATGTTATTGAGAGTGATGCGGGAGAGGAGCAAGAGGATGCGCGTTTCTTCGGGGGAAAGAATATCGCGGTGAAGGGAACCGTCTACAACCGGGATGCCGGCACGCATATCGAAGCAATCTCCATCTTCGTAGTTGGAAAGGTCTGGAGAAATGCCGGCAATGTCAAGAAAACGGATGAGAAACCATATATGGAAGTTTGCAAGCCCTTTCTGCATGTTGTCAAGCGACCGTATTGCAGCTATTAAGAACTCCCATGCTGTGGAATCGGGTGAGGCATCGCGAAAATATCTGTTGAGAAATTCGGATATAAACAGGACAATTGAAGATTTCACCGGGTTGAAATAGAGATCCCTCCATATTTCATAGGGTGTTACCGCTCCGAGGAGTTGCAGCTCGCGGTTCTGTCGCATGTTTACATCGGTTTCAATAACCGATAAAGGCTGCAGGCGGGCATTGCGCATGCGTGCGCTTTTCCCGGATCCTGTAGGTGAAAGAAAAGCGACCCTTCCTCGATTCCGCGTGAACAAAGTCACGACGTTATGGCGGTCGTTGTGCTTTATTATGTCTATCACTATTCCCTGAATTTTCTCAATTGCCATTAAAAAATAAAACTTCTGATAAAAAACGTATTAAAACTTAACGCATTATTAAAATTAATGATTAAATTTGGTCAATAAAAAAGTCTATCTCTTTTCACAAAGAAATAGACCGAAACCTTAATCTTAATTTAATACTATGAAAAACACATTACAAAGTTATAAAAAATTTTACGAATTCTAAAAAAAGCTTTTTTCGTGAATCGTTTGAATTAACAATTATTAACCAATAAAGTGTTTAAAGTAACCCCGTTTTGAGGCTGCACCATGGTGCAGCCCTACAGCCGATTCTTAAATATAATTTAAATTAAATGGAGAAGTTATATCAATATCTCTGGATGCACAGAATGTTAGGGAGGAAGCTCTATCTCGATGATGGAGCGGAATTGGAGATATTGTCCCCGGGGAGGCTGAATTGTGATTCAGGTCCCGACTTCTCCAATGCGCGGCTGCGCATCGGCGACACTGAATGGGCTGGAAATGTGGAAATCCATGTGAGGGCTTCGGATTGGTATCGCCATGGTCATGACCGCGATGCGGCATATGATTCAGTCGCTCTTCATGTCGTGGCTATCAGCGACCGATGCGTGACGCGTAAGGATGGTTCGGAAATACCGCAACTGACCGCAACTTTCCCTGAGAGTTTTTTCAATATGTATGCCACTCTTTGTGGTGGCCTGTCCGACATACGTTGCACCGGAGACATTGCATATGTCCCTTCACTGATAAAAACGGATTGTCTGGAATCGCTTGCTGTGGAACGGATGCATGTGAAAGCAACGCGTATTATTGACGAGCTGAATAATTTAGGCGGGGATTGGGAGCGCACGTGTTTTGTGACGCTTGCGCGGGCTTTGGGTTTCGGCCTTAATAGTGAGCCTTTTGAAATTCTTGCAAGGTCACTGCCGTTGGGCTATCTGCATCGCCATGCCGATAATCTCATGCAGCTTGAAGCTTTGCTTTTCGGGCAGGCAGGTATGCTTGACACTTCAATTCATATATTTGATGAATACTACCAGCAGCTTTGCCGTGAATATTATTTCCTTGCGCGTAAGTATAACCTTCGTCCGATGAGACGAGAGCTTTGGAAATATGCGCGCACGCGTCCCCAGAATTTTCCGCATCGCCGCATCGCGTTGCTTGCCAAGGTGCTTTATGGCGGTTTCTCACTCCTTTCCAGGATCCTTGGCGCAGGAGGCAACGTCG
Organism: uncultured Muribaculaceae bacterium; assembly: GCA_910584055.1. Classification (GTDB taxonomy): domain Bacteria; phylum Bacteroidota; class Bacteroidia; order Bacteroidales; family Muribaculaceae; genus Lepagella. Next base: position 10,811 of record CAJTZS010000021.1, read on the forward strand.
ATAGAACACGCGAATTGTTGCATTGGGAACTTGAAGGCTATTGGCTCACTCATTCCGATTTCGACAGGGAACAACCTGCCGCAGCTGCGGCTTTGGGAGCCGGAAGTGTAGACTTGTTGATGATTAATCTTGTGGCTCCCATCCTGTATGCTCATGGAGCTGCCCACGACGATGCGGATAAGGCAGAGCGGGGATTGGAATTATGGCGGAACCTCCCTCCGGAGAGGAATATGTATGTGCGTCAATGGAGGCAGCTCGGTTTTGAATGTGACGATGCCATGCGTAGCCAGGCTTTGCTGCAGCTTCGCAAACAGTATTGCGATTCGGGCAAGTGTCTTGACTGCCGTCTTGGGCATTGGCTGCTTCGCGCTAAAGTGAATGGCTGAAAAATGCTTTTTTTAGGAAATAATTGCTAATTTTGCAAAACGTATGGTGTGGCGATAAAAAATGCCGCAACATTGTTATATTCATATACGCATTCATCATAAAATGGCAATACACGGCGATAGAAAAAAGACAGGTTTCAGAGAAGACAGGATATTTAGATGGGAAAACAGGGAGGAATCACCGTTCACCCTTATGGATTTTGTTTCCCGAATGCGTCCCGATTCAAAGAGGGCTGATATCAAGAAATGGATGAAATATGGACACCTTAAGGTAAATGGAACAGTCACAAGTGCTTTTGATGCTCCCATAGCTCCCGGTGCGGTTGTGGAATTCAATGCCACGCGTCCTTTCCCTAAATTTCATCACCATCGTATAGAAATCGTTTATGAAGACGAAGATGTGATAGTGATAAACAAAGGGTATGGGCTATTGTCTGTGCCGACCCAAAGCCACAGGAAAGAGGAGAATGCATATGAGATTCTCAGGAATTACGTAAAAGAGGTCAGTCCTGCCAACAAACTTTTCATTGTCCACCGTCTTGACCGCGACACTTCCGGACTTATGATGTTTGCCAAATCGGAGGAGGCGCAGAATGTGTTGCGTCATAACTGGAACAACATTATTCTTGAACGTCTGTATGTAGCTGTGCTCGAAGGTAACCTGGAGCAGGATCGGGGGTATGTGAAGAGTCGTCTGGCAGAAAATTCACAGTTTGTGGTATACACTACCGATAATCCAGAGGAGGGTCGTATTGCCGTGACGCATTACGAAGTGCTGAGTCGAGGCAACGGTTACACACTTGCCCAGTTTTCACTCGATACCGGGCGTAAGAACCAGATACGTGTGCATGCAAAGGAGCTTGGACATCCTATCGCCGGCGACAGGAAATATGGAGCCACCAAGAGTCCGCTTCACCGTCTTGCGTTGCATGCAAGAACTCTTCGGTTCGCACATCCGATCACCCGAAAAGATATGAATTTCGAAACACCGATACCGCCCAAATTCGCGGCGGCGACACGTAAACAAATGAAATAACGGAATGCTATGAAACTGGACACATCATCATATTATCCAGCCTCTCCTCTTGATGACGATCTTGAGGAAGAGGTTGTTGTGGAATCAGGGGAGACTCTTTCCCCTGAAAATAATGTCGGGGATGCAGAGATGCATAATAACAATTATCCCCCTTCCGCCGGAGAGCGGATTGCCGATGGCATTGCAACAGTGATGTCGTGGATAATGGTTCCACTTCTTATGCCTGTGTACGGGGTGCTCCTTGCATTCAATGTCTCCATCCTGAATTTCACCCCCGTGTCTGTGAAAATGGTTTTCACGCTTATCACTGTCGCGTTTACAGTGGCAGTCCCGGCGTTGCTTGTGCTTTTGCTCAAGCGGATGGGACTTATTCAGGATATAGGCCTTAACGGCAGGAAAGAGAGGCTGATACCATATATAATTTCTATAATATGCATGCTGGGCACAGGATGGTTCATGTGGTATAAAGGGGCTCCGATGTGGCTTGTAATGTTTTTCGGGGGAGGCGCGATTGCAGGACTTGTGAATCTTGTTGTCAATTTCAAATGGAAAATTTCCGCCCATGCTGCCGGTGTGGCCGGAGTCGTGGCCTTACTGATACGTATAATAAGGGTTGGATTTCCACAGGAGGGCGCTTTTGTATGGCTGCTCATAGCCATTGGCCTGTCCGGATTGTTGGGCACTACCCGTGTGTGGCTTGGACGTCACACGGTGTGGCAAGTGCTTGCCGGGTACGCCGTCGGTTTCCTTTCAGTCTTTTTCATGACTATGATACAATAGGAGTTGTTTATAGTTTGGCGGTATTTCCGTTTATATTAATACACTATGCAATACAATTATAAAAGACGCAGTACACATGAGGTAAAGGTTGGAGAACTCGGTATCGGAGGTGAAAATCCGGTACGTATCCAGTCGATGGCCAATACAGATACGAATGATATAGAGAACAGTGCGCTTCAAGGTATCCGGATCGCTGATGCGGGCGGAGAGCTTGTGAGATTCACTACACAGGGCGTGAAAGAAGCGGCGGCTCTTGGGGAAATAAGAAACCGCATGCGGGAACTCGGATGCAACGTGCCGGTATCGGCCGATGTGCATTTCAATCCCAAGGCGGCATTCGAGGCTGCAAAAACAGCTGATAAGGTGAGAATCAATCCCGGAAATTTCGTAGATGCAGCCCGCACTTTCCGTAAACTTGAATTCACGGATGAGGAATATTCGGCGGAGATAGGAAAGATAGAGGAGACTTTGGTTCCCTTCTTGAATCTCTGCAAGGAGATGGGTGTGGCAGTGCGTCTTGGTGTGAACCATGGTTCACTTTCCGACCGAATCATGAGCCGCTATGGCGACACACCAGCCGGAATGGTGGAATCCGTGATGGAATTCCTGGAGGTGTGCCGACGTGAGGATTTTAGGGATGTCGTCATTTCCATCAAGGCCTCGAACACATCAGTTATGGTGGAGACCGTGAAACTCCTGGTCGTACGTATGGATGAAAAGGGGATGACTTTCCCGTTGCATCTCGGTGTCACTGAAGCGGGAGATGCTGAGGACGGCCGTATAAAGAGCGCTGTGGGAATAGGGGCGCTAATGTCTGAAGGTATAGGAGACACTATCCGTGTATCGCTCAGCGAACCTCCGGAGAATGAAGTGCCGGTGGCTGCGCTTCTTCGTGATTATATAGCTGAAAGGGCGGGTCATGCACCGATAGAAGAGCCTGTGAAGGTTCTGCCGGGTGCTTCCCGCAATTATCTCCGCAGGATAAGGGGCTTCGAGGACAAACCGGTTGCGATGCACGCTGACAAACCAAAAGAGATATTCTTCCTTGTTGATGCCTCGATGCCTGTGAAGAATCCGGAATTCTCGGGTCCTCTCGTCATTAAATCACGTCATGTGAACGCACCTGCTGAAATAATGTCGTATACCGACAGGTTTGTTGCTGCGGGTTATGACAACCCGATAGTGGTAAGCCTTGAATACAGCGACAAGGATCTTGACGCACTGCGCGTCAAGGCAGGTGCCGATTTCGGCTATCTGTTGCTGAACGGTTACGCCTCCGGCATCGAGATTATTGATGACAATTTCGATGATAGGGTGCTTGCCGACCTTGAATTGGGGATATTGCAGGCGGCGAGGTTAAGGATGAGCAAGACGGAATACATTGCTTGCCCGAGCTGTGGAAGAACACTTTTTGACCTTCAGAAGACGTTGCAGGATGTGAAGGAGGCAACGAAGGACATGACGGGACTCAAGATCGGTGTGATGGGGTGTATCGTAAATGGTCCGGGAGAGATGGCGGATGCCGATTATGGTTATGTCGGCGCCGGTCCGGGAAGGGTCAGCATATACCGAGGAAAAGAATTGATTCAAAAGAATATCCCGACAGAGGACGCCCTGCCGGCTCTTATCTCTCTTATCCGCTCTGACCGAAAACAAACTAATCTGGAATAGGAATCACTATTTTAGAAGATAGCATTTAGCGGGGCGGTTCATCAAAATAAACCACCCCCTTATTTTTCTAATTAAAAAAAATAATATAATTTTGTGCTCGACTGAAAAATGTAAGAGTAAACAGCTTCTAATTTTCAGCCGAGACATATTATTAAGCGTTCTAAGCTTTTGTCAGCTACTTGAAATCGCCAAATCTCAAAGCAAAGTGACAAAGTTGGGTGACGCTCATGCTGTCGTGTATCAGTACATGACCGTCCGGTCTGTATCCCTGATAGCGATATAAGCGTGGGGGTGGTCCTGCTTATCCTTTGCAAGGCGTTTGGCGATGCCTAAGTAGCGGTAAGCAGAGAAACTGTTCCACGCTTATATTTATAATGTTAAGGAGGTGTCATGGTGGAACGGACACCCCGATATTTTGACAGCGATGCATCTTGGGAAGCTCATACAGTCTTATCTGAGCAAAGAACCTAAAGGACATACCGTAACCTGGTTCGCGAGGCAACTGAATTGTCATCGCGTGAACGTATATGACATATTCAACAGGCGCACTATAGACACAGAACTCTTGTGGCGCATATCCATTATCCTCAACCATAATTTCTTTATTGATCTTGCAAACGAATTCAATAACAGCGTAAATACAGGGATGAATAGTAATGACATCGATTCATAGACCTGTCTGTCAAATGTTTATAAATAAGTGTAAATATATATACTACACTCTGTATTGCAATGTATTACACATATTTTCCAAAAATTTTACCCTGCGATAATAACTTTGTAAAACTTTATGGAATCGGAACGCCAAACGCTTATGGTATAGCTATCTAAATTATTGATTATTAGATTCCAAAGATGAATAAACCAATTGTTTAACATAAATTAATTTAGTATGAACAAAAAATTTGTGAGTTTGATGGTTTGCTCACTCTTGCTCGGAGGCACCGCTACATCGCTGGTGAGCTGCTCCGATCATGATGACGACATCACTAACCTTAACAACACGACAGCTGACCTTGGCAAACAGCTCGGCACTCTCCAGGAGGCATTGAAGGCCAACGAAGACGCTGCCAAGCAAGCTGCATCAGCTGCCAGCAAGGCATTGGCTGACGCACAGGCTGCCGCACAAAAAGGCGATGCTGCCGAGGCCGCTGCCAAGCAGGCAGCCGCTCAGGCTGAATTGGCCAAGCAAGCTGCCGCCACTGCCAAGGCAGAAGCGATTTCTGAGGTGATTGCCCAGCTAAAGCCGCTGATCGACGGCAAGGCTGATGCTGCCGAGGTTGCCAAACTTGCCGGACGTATCGACGGTATCGAGCAGGGTCTCAAAAACATAGACCTTACAGATATCAACAAACAGCTCGGAGGCCAGGCCGACCAGCTTGAAGGTCAGGCCAAAGCTATTCAGACCCTCGAGACTCAGGTGAAGGCTCTTAACAAGTATCTTGAACTGCTTGAAGGTTTAAACGGCAGACTCAGTGGAATCGACGATGAAATCAATTCGATTAAGTCTACGGTGAAAGCACTCCAGGATCTTCAAAAAGACGTAACCGCCAATGGCAAAGCAATAGGCGAAATCCAGGCCGAGCTTAAGAAATTTGCAGCACAGATCACTACCGAGGTTGGCAATGGTGTCAATACAATCGCCGGTGTTCTGATGCAGCGTCTTACAGCCGTAACCTTGATGCCGGATGTATACATGGACGGTATACCTACCATAGATTTCGTTTCTGCAAAATATACAAAGCAGGTTCAGAAAGGTAATGACTGGGTTGATGCCACTTCCGGTAAGACTACATATATCATTTCCAACAATACCGCGGAAGCGCATTATCGTCTGAATCCGGGAACGATTCAGAAAGGGGATATAAAGGATCCGGCTTACGTTTCGCGTGTTGCGACCACTCGTGCCGGTGAGGTCCTTAATGACATAGTGGGCGTATCTGATTGGAAAGTTGAGAATGACGGAACTTTGACCGTTTATCTTAGCAAAGGCAATACCGAATCCCTGAACCGTCCGAACAATGAGATATACACTGTTTCTCTGAAAGTGCCCATTGCGGATAAACATCTGTTCGCCGAACAGGGAGAAACCTCTGCTGCTGTTTATTCTGAATTCACCCGTTTGAATGAGACATATTTCCAGCCTGAACTCATGTTTGTTCCCGGAGAGTCGGATCTTGAAGCTGGTGACTCACATTATCACGGAATGTATACACGACAGGAGCTTTACAATTCAGCTGCCGGCGCTATGGTTGCCAAAACATTGGTTTATAACGAGAAATATGATCTCTACAAATTGGTAGAGGGATGTGGCGTTTTCTCGGCAACTAACCATAAGCCCTTGACTGTAGCTGAATTGGATAAATATGGTTTGGAAATCGTGTTTGATGTTGCCAAACCTGAATATATGCCTACTTCAGACAAGACAAATCAGCAGGCATTTGTTAAGTTGTCTGGTGACAATAACAGCGTTCTGACACCTCAGACTTCCACCGGGGTAACAGGAAACAAGGTGATTATAGGCAAGCAGCCTATATTAAGCGCAACGCTCCGTGACAAAGTCAATGACAATGTTGTGGCTGTCCGTTATTTCAAGGTTATGTTTGTAGCAGTAGACATGCAGGATAAAGTGATCAATTGGCCCAATATCACTGCTACGGGTACTCCTTGCGAAGGCGCAACCAAATACTTCGATTGGAAGGAATTTGAGCAAGTTCTCATGCAACTCGATGGCGGCAACGGCATGAGCAAGGAAGATTTCACTGAAATATACGGTAAGAAAACTCCTATAGTTACTTATCAGAACGCTAACAGCGGTGAATTGACTCCTGATATCATCAATGCCAACAAGGATGCCTCTCTTCCTGTCATGACTTGGACTCTTGATCCGGCGGCTCTTGGTCATCTAACTGTGGGCAAGAATGAAAAGACTGTATCCGCAACTGTTAAATTCCTGCCGAAGGATGAGCTTCACCCCGTCGTTGTTATCAATCTCACAATGAAAGTGACAACGAATGTAAGTGCTGCTTCACTCGGAAAGACCAACGATCTCAAATGGCAGAACGGCACAATGAAGGTTTATCCGGTACCGATGGCTATTCCTTATAATAACACCAAGGCTACTTACAAGACCAACATCCTTGAGGGCCGTGAGAAACCTTATACATCAGGTCTCCTTTCTTGCGCTCAGTATGACATCAATTACAAGAACAACGTGACACCTGCAGGATGTCAGGCTCTTGAGCTGCCAAACGGCGTTAGTCACTGGACATTCAGCACAGCTAACCAGGCAAATCTGAATGCTATTTACTTCAAGCTTATCAAGGGTAATGCAGCTGCAGAAAAACTCGCTTCCAATGGTGGTGAGGTTACAATAGACTGGAGCAGCAACATTAACGGTATCTCAACCAACAGCTATGTATTCGGTTCGATGAAGCTTCATGTTGTCAAGATCCTTACTCTCACTACGACACTTGGCGAGGCATTTGTTGACAATTCCCATGCTCAGACAATCAATATTACCAAGAATATGAAATTGCATGATGCCTATGGAAATCTTGTCGCAGAGACGACACCGAAATCGCCTGCTGAGAATGAGAAGTACGCAGCTGATTACTATAAGTACTATGGTATCCAGAAACCAGTCTACGGGCAGAATATTACAATCTGTAACAATGCCGATGGCAGTGGAAAGAATTGGACTCTTGCAGAGCTGAACATGACCGCCAACCTGGACGGTACTAACGGCAACCTCACATTCAAGAACAATGGCGCTCCGCTTCAGTCGAACGCATATGTGATTGTACCTGTATCCATCAAACACGAATGGGGCACACTGACAGGTCACATTGCAATTCCGTTGAACAAGAGCAACGCTCCCCTCAACAAAAGAGGCAGATAATCTACAGGAATAATACACTTGATTGAATCTTAGGTTAGTAAAAAAATACCAATAAGCCAAGAAACACTACTCTAAGAAACAATTATCTCCGAAACGGCCGCGCACCACACAGCGCGGCCGCTTCTTTTTATTTTAAGGTAGGCAAATGAAATAGGCTTCAGGTTTCAAAAACCTAAAGCCTATTTTGTAAATCTAAAGCCTAAAGCCTAAAGCCTAACGCCTACTTAAGGCTCCATTCCACGCCCTGCTTGGTGTCTTTGACGTTGAAGCCGAGAGCGGAGAGTTTGTCGCGGATGAGGTCGGAAGTGGCCCAGTCTTTTTGCTCCTTGGCATTTTTACGGATATCCATGAGGAGGTCCACAGCCCCCTCGAACGGCTTGATGTCAGCACCGGTTTCGTCAGTGCCGGTCTTTATGCCGAGAAGGTCCACGAGCATGGTGTCGAAGAGGTGACGAAGCTTCGAGAGGTCCTCGGCATTCAATTTTGCATTGCCGTCGGCTGCCGAGTTGATGATCTTGCCTGCATCGAAAAGTGTTGCTATCACGATCGGTGTATTCAGGTCATCGTCCATGGCTTCATATGCCTGGGTCATGAAATCGGGCACTTCAACCGTCGATTTTTCTGCTGGAAGGAGATTCTGCAAGCGGCGGTAGATGTCGAGCATCTTCTGGAGCGCTTTTTCTGCTGCCTGCAGGGCCTCGTTGGAGAAATCAACCGTGCTCCTGTATTGAGCCTGGAGGATGAAGAAGCGGATCACCATCGGGGAATATGCCTGTGAGAGCAACGGGTGAGTGCCATCGAAAAATTGCTCAAGGGTGATGAAGTTGTTGTATGATTTCCCCATCTTCTTCCCTTCGATAGTGATCATGTTGTTGTGAATCCAGTAATTCACGGCTTCATGCCCCTGTGCTGCCACACTCTGAGCAATCTCGCATTCATGATGAGGGAACATCAGGTCGAGGCCTCCACCATGGATGTCGAATTTCTCACCGAGATATTTCTCTCCCATCGTGGAGCATTCGAGATGCCATCCCGGAAAACCTTCGCTCCAGGGAGACGGCCAGTGCATGATATGCTCCGGTGATGCTTTTTTCCAAAGTGCGAAATCCAGAGGATTGTGTTTCTCGTCCTGTCCGTCGAGCGAGCGGGTGGTGTTGATGAGGTCTTCAATATTTCGGCCCGACAGGATGCCATATTTGTGGTCGTGGTTATATTTTTCCACATCGAAATAAACCGATCCCTGACTCTCATATGCATATCCGGCGTCAAGAATTTTCTTGACATACTCGATCTGCTCGATAATATGACCCGAAGCGTGCGGTTCTATGCTTGGGGGAAGCACATTGAGGGCCTCCATGTCGTGATGGTAACGGTTCAGGTACATCTGCACCACTTCCATCGGTTCGAGCTGTTCAAGCCTGGCTTTTTTCGCTATCTTGTCTTCCCCCGAATCCGCATCATGCTCAAGATGACCGACATCGGTTATGTTGCGCACATAGCGCACTTTATATCCTAAATGACGGAGATAGCGGAAGAGGATATCGAAAGTGATGGCCGGACGGGCATGACCGAGGTGAGCGTCGCCATAGACTGTTGGCCCGCATACATACATCCCTACATGACCCTCATGCAGGGGCTTGAAGAGCTGTTTCGTGCGCTTCAACGAGTTGTAGAGAAATAGATTGTGTTCCACCTTTCTAATAATGTTTAATGTTAAATGTTAAATGTGTAATGTGTCGCAAATTAAACATTGAACATTACACATTCAACATTATTTATCAGTTATTGGCGATTCCCGGTTTTACGTTGCGGGGCATTATTTCGCCAAACTGGGCTTCGTATTTCTTGATGTTGTCAGTGAGGGCGAAGAGAAGCTGCTTGGCGTTCTCGGGAGTCATCATTACGCGGCTTACAACGGGAGCCTGGGGCATTCCCGGGGCAGCGAAGATGAAGTCAATCAGGAACTCGTTGGGACCGTGACCGATCATTGCGAGGTTGGTGTATTTTCCGTCGGCTACTTCAGGACGGAGCTGAATCTGTAGTTGATTTTCTTTATTTTCCATTTTAATTTTTTTCTTAGTTGATAACAAAATTAGCAATTATTTTTCAAAGGAAGAAATCGCGCAAGTGATTTCTTCTTCGGAGATGATGCGTCCGTCTGCCATGGTTATCACCCGGTCGGCGATGGTGGTCATGGTCGGATCGTGGGTTACGATAACGAATGTCTGTCCGAGACGTTCGCGCAGCGATGCGATCACACTGCGTATCTCATCTCGGTTGCGGGAGTCAAGGCTTCCTGTAGGCTCATCTGCGAAGATTACTTTCGGGTCGTTGATAAGTGCCCTGGCTATTGCCGCTCTCTGTCTCTCTCCCCCCGACATTTCCGCCGGCTTATGATGCTTGCGTTCCGAAAGGCCAAGCATGTCGAGCAGTCCCGACGCTTTCTGCATCGCCTTTTTCTTAGACAAGCCGCCGATCATTGCCGGGAGTGCCACATTCTCACAGGCTGTAAATTCAGGCAGGAGCTGATGAAACTGGAAGATGAATCCGATGTTTCTGTTGCGGAACTCCGAAAGTTTCTTATCGTTGAAGGCAGAAATTTCCTCACCATCATAAATCACTTTTCCGGAATCGGGATGGTCAAGGGAGCCGGCAATCTGCAGCAGCGTCGTTTTTCCCGCGCCGCTCGGTCCGACGATGGTGATTATTTCATTGCTGCCGATAGCAAGCGATATGTCGCTAAGGACAGTAAGCGAGCCATATGATTTGGTAATGTTTACGAGTTGAATCACCGTTTTAATAATGTTTAATGTTTAATGAGTAATGTCTAATGTTTAGGTTTGGTATTGCTCTCAAGCATTACACATTTAACATTACACATTACACATTAATTTAAGTATTACGTGGTTGGCAAGGTAGATGCCGAAGATGGAGGGGATAGACATGAGTGTGCCGTAAGAGCTTCGTTTGTTTTGCTCTTCAAGCTCGATGACGGCCCTGCGGCAGGGAGCTTCCGTACTTGCCACCACCCGCAGCGGTTTGCGTACACCTGCTTTCTTAAGGCACTGTCGCACTGCGCGTGCCAGGCCGTCTTCCTTTGTCTCCGATATGTCGAAATATCCGATTTTTGTCGGATCCATCCTTCCTCCCGCCCCCATCGAGGAAATCACAGGGATGCGGTTTTCAAGACAGTGCATGATGACGGCTATCTTTGGCGCGACGGTATCGATCGCATCTATCACGAAATCGGCATCTGTGCCGATAAGTTCAGCGGCGTTGCCGGGAGAGACTAACTCCTTGACCGCCGTTACCGACACGTCCGGATTTATGTCGAGACATCGCTGTGCGAAAAGAGATACTTTGGATTCACCGACAGTGGAGTGCAGAGCAATCAACTGCCTGTTGATGTTGCTTTCCGCCACATTGTCGGCATCTATTATAACAAGATGCCCTATCCCGCTGCGGACAAGGGTCTCTACGGCGTATCCACCCACGCCGCCGACACCGACTACAACGACTTTTGCCCTGGCAAGCCTCGCTGCGGACTCATCGCCGAGCAACCTTCGCGTGCGGGAGTCCCACGCGTCTTTTGTAATCACATCAGGCATTTGCGGGTAGCCAGCTTCCTTTAAATCCGGTTTCCTCAATTGTCTTCACTATCTCGGCGGCCTTTCCGGCATCATCCGGTATGCCATGACATTCAAGAACTTTATCGACGGTATCAAGGTCCATCGACCATTCCATGTTTGGGAAACGCTGTTCTACAGCTCCCATTATTGCGGCTTTGCATCCGCCGCATTTCGCATTTGTTTTAAATTTCACCTTTGTATAATTTTTGTGTCTAATGGGGTTAAATAGGGCAGAATAGGGTTAAATGGGAAGCCTAAAACTGCCTTTTCGAGAGTCTGAGCGAGTTCGCGACTACGCAGAGGGAGGAGAGGGCCATTGCAGCGGAAGCGAACATCGGGGAGAGAAGAAAACCGGCCTTGTAGAGCACGCCTGCCGCAAGCGGGATTCCTATCACATTATAGATAAACGCCCAAAAGAGGTTCTCGCGTATAATGCGTAGTGTGGCTTTAGATAATTTTATAGCCCGGGGAAGTGCTGAAAGTTTGCCGCCAACGATGGTGACCTTTGCAACATCGATGGCAATGTCAGATCCTCCACCCATGGCGATGGAAACATCGGAAGCGGCGAGGGCTTGAGAGTCATTTATTCCGTCTCCGGCCATCGCCACGGTGTGTCCTTCGCGTTGCAGTTCCCGCACCCTGTCCTGCTTCATCTGGGGTAGTGTTTCCGCCGTTACGGAACGTATGCCGGCGATGTCGGCAATATGTTGGGCGGTCGCTTCGCGGTCGCCGGTGAGCAATTCAACGTTGATTCCAAGATGGTTGAGTTCCCGGATGGTAGCCGGGGCATCCGGCCGTAGCTCGTCACGCACTGCGAACGCAACCGCCGGCACTCCATCGGCGGTTGCTGCCACTACCCCCGCACCCTGCTGAAGCCATGAATCAATCACGGACAGAAACTGAGGGTCGCCGCTGCTGTCGGCGAGAGACGAAGAACCGATGTTGTATCTTGTGCCTTCCGTGATGCAGTGAATCCCAAGCCCGGCTATATACTCATATTCAGATGGTTTGACCGGATTCGTACAGAGTTCTCCGATACCTTGGGATATTGCGGCGGCAAGGGGATGAATGCTTTCTTTTTCCGCGCCATATATTGCGGAGAGGATGGATGCCTTTCTCGATTCCTCAATTGCCGAAGACCACCGGAAATCTGTCAATCGTGGTGTGCCGAGGGTTAGGGTGCCTGTCTTGTCGATCAGGAGTGTGTCGGTTTTAGCGAGTGTCTCCAAAGCGGATGCATCTTTTATCAGTATGCCTGCACGCGCTCCGCGCCCGATGCCCACCATCACAGCCATGGGCGTTGCGAGTCCTAATGCGCAGGGACATGCTATTACGAGCACGGACACCGCGCATACGAATGCTACAGGGAGATAGCCGCGACCCATAGCCATCCATACGCAGAAAGTTATAAGCGATATCACCATAACCGTCGGTACGAATATTGCCGCCACGCGGTCCACGAGTTTCTGCACCGGCGCTTTCGAGCCTTGCGCTTCCCTCACGGCGCGTATTATCCTTGAGAGCTCAGTATCTGCACCTACATTTGCAGCCTTGACCCGGATGCTTCCCGCGTTGAGGATTGTGCCCGCGCTCACCTTGTCACCCGATGTCTTCTCAACGCCGATGGATTCCCCGGTGAGCATTGACTCATCGACAGAGGCATTCCCTGATACGATTGTGCCGTCAACAGGAATTTTGTCGCCTTGTCTCACGATCAGTGTTTCTCCCACTTTTATCTCAGATACGGGCACGCGGCGTGTACTTCCATCAGGGAGTTCCATCACAGCTTCGTCAGGTTGCAGGTCCATCAATGCCCTTATAGCCATTCCTGTGGAGTGTCTGCTACGCATCTCCATCATTTTCCCGGTCAACACAAACGCAATGATCATGGCTGCCCCTTCATAATATACATCCGCGCTTATGGAGCGCGAAGTCAGCACTTCCGGCGCGATTGTGTTGAACACGCTGAAAAGGAAACTGACTATTGTCGATATGGCGACAAGGCTGTCCATAGTAGGCGCTTTCGCTATAAGGGCCTTTATGCCGCGTCTGTAGAACCCTTCTCCGCAATAAGCCATCAGAGCCAGTGTCATAGCCATGAATAACCAGTTGTCGGCGGGGAAATGGATATGCAGCATGCACAGGATGCACAGGGGAATGGTGATAAGCCATGCCACTGTCACTTTAACCTTCATTGTTCGGTATGCGCGCTCTTCCTGGCGCTCCTTCTCTTCTAAGGCCTTGGCTTCCGAATCGCTTACAATCATTTCGTATCCGGCATCTTTCACGGCGTCCGCTATCTTGGCGGGGGAGGTGAGAACCGGATTCCAGGCGACTGTTGCGGAGTTCGTTGCAAAATTCACGTCAACGTCTGTTACACCGGCGCAATCAGAGATGGTCTTTTTCACTGTGCCGGCACATACGGCACACATCATCCCCGTGACCGGAAATACTTCTTGTCTTATTTCATTCTTATTCGCCATTGCGCAGGATAAAGATTATTGGCCCTGTTCCCGAGATTTTTTACAATTCCCAAGGGGTAGCCTTTATAAATAACAACAACATGCCCTTTCGGGATTTCAGGATCCAGGTGAATCGCTTCATGACGCAGGTATGAAAGGGCGGTCTGCTCGTCTACCTCCGCTTCCGGAAGAGAGCCTTTCGGGTATCCGCAGGAAAGTACGGATTCCGTGGTCGGAATCAGATCTTTACCTTTTGCCGCGGTCAGAGGAATGCCGTTGGCGATTATTTTTGTCTGATCGGAGACCAATTGAGCGAATGATTTTCCTCGGTTCCGGCGTGCAGATATATAATCACCCTCTTTGCGCAGTACGCAAAGGAACAGCCCTTCTCCGCGAGTGATATGCGGCATGAAGCGCAGGCATGGGTGAGGAGTGTCTATCCCTTTCCCTATCTGCCATTCTTCCGGGAAGTCCATATTCAATGGAACCATCCCGAATTCCTCAACAAGATAATTGACATTCTCTTCATTCTCAATGCGATTGAACGTGCAAGTGGAGTATATAAGAAAACCGCCAGGTTTCAATGCCGCGAAAGCATTGGCGAGAATTTCCCGTTGAAGGGAGGCGCATTGCTTCTGTAGTCCCTCTCCCCATTGACTGACGGCTATCTCTTCCTTGCGCATCATCCCTTCGCCGGAACATGGTGCATCCACTGCAACTATGTCGAAAAGTTCGCCGAGGGCGGCGAAGCGGTCCGTGGGAGAGTTTGTGACTATAATGTCGGGATACCCCCATTTCATCAGGTTCTCTCTCAGGACAGTGGCGCGCGTGCCGACAAATTCATTGGCGACAACTGTCGTGCCGTCGGGAAGTGCATTGATTATAGAGGTGGTTTTGCCTCCCGGTGCCGCACACAGATCGAGCACTCTCAGCGGATCTCCGGTGTCGAGAGCCATAGGTGCGATTTGCGCGGTTACAGCCTCATATATCATCGAGGAAGCATCCTGTACATAAAACACCCCGGCGTGGAGCAATGGATTCAGCGTGAAAACAGGGCGTTCCGGAAGATAATATCCATTTTTACACCACTTCACTTGTTTCAATCCTTCGTAACCGCAGATATCAGGATCGTTGCTCTTTCTACGGTTGATTTTTATGGACACCGACGGGGGCTCATTCATTGCTGAAAGGAATGAGTCGGTGTCATCTCCAAGAAGAGATTGCATCTGAATGATAAAATTCGGTGGTAACGTCATATTTTCGTGTTGTTTCCGGTTGCAAAATTATTATAAATCGCCTGCATGCAGTATGCAATTAACAAAATTAACAAAAAATGAGGTAAAAAGTAAGGATTCGACATCTAATTCGCTAAACACATGATTTAATCAGTGAGATAAATGGGAATTTATTTTCCTCTCGGTGTTATAATCTCGCGAATTGTAACTATCTTTGTAATATGAAACAGGAAACTGCTCTATATCTTATCCCCGTAAATATCAGCGATGCTCCGTTGGAGAATGTGATTCCGACGGGTAACCTTCCTTTGGTCAGAAGTTTAAAATATCTGATTGTTGAGAATGTCAGAACTGCCCGTCGTTTTCTTAAGCGTTGGGACAAGGGTTTCGATATCGATTCGATCACGTTTTATGAGCTTAACGGCCACACTGATCTCTCGGAAGTCAGTTCATGGCTGGAGCCGTTGCGGCGCGGTGAGTCGATGGGTGTTATGAGCGAAGCCGGTTGCCCGGCAGTCGCTGACCCCGGGGCATTGCCTGTGGAGATTGCACAGCGTGAGGGGATGAAGGTCGTGCCGCTGGTCGGGCCGTCCAGTATCCTGATGTCTTTAATGGCATCCGGTTTCAATGGACAGGGGTTCGCATTCAACGGTTATCTGCCGATTGAAGAGAAGGAGCGTATCCGCGCGGTGCGTGAGCTTGAAAATGAGTCGCAAACTAAAAACAGAACCGAAATATTCATAGAGACACCGTACCGCAACAACAGCATGATTCGCTTCCTGAGCGAGAGTTTGCGACCGGACACACGCCTTTGCGTGGCGTGCGACATAACGGATGGCGATAAAGAGTCTGTCATTACGCGGCCCGCATTCAAATGGAAGGACTGCAAGGAAAACTATGACAAACGCCCTGCCATATTCCTGATATACCGTGGAATTCCGCTGGAGCATAAAAACGACAAGACGAAAGGAGGCAGAAGGAATGTGCGCTAAGAAGATAAGGTTCTACGATCATCCGCAGCTCCCTTTCGAGTATACGGATCTTGAAATTACGCCGGAAGACATAGCGGCAGACAGTGCCTCCGATAATAATCTTTATTATATGTCGCTCGGTTCAGGATCGAGCGGCAATTGCTGTTATATCGGCACGAAACGTGGAGGCATCCTTGTGGATGCAGGTGTGAAGACGGAGGATGTGGTCAGGATGCTTGCGTCAAACGGTATCTCGATGTCTTCTGTCAAGGCCTTGTTATTGACGCATGATCATTCGGATCATGTAAGGTATGCATACAATATTGTGCGGAACCACAAGCATATCCGTCTTTTCTGCACCAACCGGGTGCTCGGAGGGATACTGCGGTGTCACAGCATTTCTAAAAGAATAAAGGATTACCATCATCCCATATTCAAGGAGATTCCATTCAGTGTGCTTGATTTTGATATTACAGCATTTGATGTGCCTCACGACGGCACCGACAACATGGGGTTCTCGATTGATTATGATGGGCGGAGTTTTGTCCTTGCCACGGATCTCGGGGCAGTGACCGACCGCGCTCGTTATTATATGAGCCGGGCAAACTATCTGGTGATTGAAGCCAACTATGACCTGCAGATGCTTAAATTCGGACGTTATCCCGAATACCTTAAAGCGAGAATCCAGACGGAGAGCGGCCATATGGATAATGAAGCCACGGGAGCGTTTCTTAAAGAGATCGTTAATCCTGACTTGAAATATGTGTTCCTCTGCCATCTTTCGCAAGATAACAATACCCCCGCCAAAGCTCTCAAGGCTGTCCGCGATTCATTGGAAAGTGCAGGGAAAATTGTGGGAAGCGCGGCGGAGACGATACCCGACAGAAAAGCTGACATACAATTGATGGCACTTCCGCGATTTGAACCGTCCCGGTTATTCGTGTTCAGGAAGACAGTGTAGAAGTTGTCTAACTTCTTATTTTATTATTTTATTTTATAGGAGGGGTTGTGGTCGCGATAATGCTCATAAGCGGGCCTTCGAGTCCGTTGGGGGCAACGGCGGCGCGAGTCTCGATGCGGATATAGACCCCATCTATGCCATACACCACGAGCTGAGTCTCCTCATCATCATCGTACTCAGTCGATTCAATGATATTTTCCCGGGTGAGGTTGAGGCTTCCGGCGATGTAGCTTTCGAGATCGTCCGGGAGGAGGTCTCCTAAATAGATATTCCGCACTACGGCAGAGGTTGGAGAAATCACATCTACTTCCCAAGTGCCCGGCGTGCCTTGAATATCGGTGTATAGGGGATGCCCTTCACCATCGGTCAACACACCTTCAAAGTTATAGCCCAAAGTGTCGAGAGGTTCCCCAACGCGGAGAGCGTCGGTAATGCTCTGAACTGTCATGGCGATATCATTGTCGGCATGGAATTCATCGGAATATAAAGATGTGGAATCCGCTGCCGGAAGATCGTTGGCGGCGGTTTTACGGCATGATACCGGATTGAAAACCAGTATTGAAGATATGCCGAGGATAACTGCAAATAGCTGCTTCGTAGAGTTCATCACAAAAGATAAACAAATGACGATGCAAATTTATTCAATGTTTTTGAAATAACCTTACAAAAACTTAAAAAACATTAAAAGGGACGCAGAAAAACTGCGTCCCTTTTAATGTTTTGGTGTCGGTTATTATTTCGTGACTCTTTCAAGCCAGTTGACCATAGCGAACATAACACCCATCGAAACGACGCATACGGAAAGGAATACTGTCCATGCAACCCATATTGGGCAGGCGTTGTAGATAAGCGGGCCGATCCAGAGAAGGAGGTTGCCGACGGCTGTGGCGCCGAGCCATAGACCCTGGCATAGACCCTGGAGATGTTTGGGAGCCACTTTGGATACGAATGAAAGGCCGAGCGGGGAGATGAAGAGTTCTGCCACCGTGAGGAAGAAATAGAGCACGAACAGTACCCATGGACCTGTCTTGAGACCTTCAGCTACGGCGGGGGCGAGTCCTTTGAATTCATCTGCGGAGGGATATCCTTTCACTGCGGAGAAAATGGTGAGGAAAAGGTATGCTATTCCTGCAAGACCCATACCGATGGCAATCTTCTTGGGGGTTGAAATCTCTTTGCCTCTCTTTGCAAGCAGGGAGAATATCCACATGACTATCGGGGTGAGTATGATAACGTAGAAAGGATTGAGTGCCTGCCAGATTTCCGGTTGAACAGAGTCCGTTTTTACGAAATCGCGGGCGAAGAGGGAGAGGGAGGTCCCGTTCTGATGGAAAGAGAACCAGAAGAAGATGGCGATGCCGAGAACTGCGAAGAGGGCATACATGCGCTGTTTGATTTCTTTCGCCATGCGGGCCTTCTCTTCGGGAGTGTACTGTACAGCCTCTGCCTTGTCTTTCTTGGCGGGAGAGGGGAGGCCGTTCTTGGTTGCGAGGAAGATTGCAAGAGAAATCAGCATCGCTGCCACGGAAGCAATGAAGCTGTAGTGGATACCGGTGTTGAACACGTCAAGATACTGGGTGCAAAAACCTGCCACATCCTGCATGTTGCCTCCCATTTCTGTGATAAGGGCATAAAGATTGTC
Organism: uncultured Muribaculaceae bacterium; assembly: GCA_910584055.1. Lineage (GTDB taxonomy): Bacteria > Bacteroidota > Bacteroidia > Bacteroidales > Muribaculaceae > Lepagella. The sequence goes on from CAJTZS010000021.1 coordinate 29,485, forward strand.
GGCATTCTGCTGGTTCATATTGTCAGTGACACTCAGGTATTCGTGACATAGCGCAGGAAGCGACGCATTGTATGCGAGATTGTGGACACCGAGCCACCACGATCTGAGGATAGGGGCGATAAACGGGGCAAGTACGCCGCCGATGTTGATGAACACATAGAAAATCTGAAAACCGGAGTCGCGCTGTGAAGCATAGCGGGGGTTATCGTATAGCTGACCCACGATAGCCTGGAGGTTACCTTTGAACAGACCGTTGCCGAAAGCGATAAGGAAAAGCGCAACGCAAGTCAGCGTCAACAGCCATGTGGTGTTTTCCGGAGTGGCGAGGATCGGCACAGCGAGCACTACATACCCGGCAGTCATAACCATGAGTCCGGAGATTATAGTCCCCTTATAATTCTGTGTGCGGTCGGCTATGAGACCGCCGACAAGACTCAGGATGTAAATTCCTGCATAAAAACAGGAGTAGACGATGGCACTCGTCTCTTCCTTCAGCCCGAACTTCGAGCACAGGAACAACACGAGCACGGCGTTCATGATGTAATAGCCGAATCGTTCGCCCATGTTTGAGAGGGCAGCCGGGATAAGGCCTTTAGGTTGGTTTTTGAACATGTAGATTAAGATTATAATTAAAATTATTTGGAATCAAGTAGTTTATATGCCTTCGCATAGTTGTGGATCTGTTTCACCATAGCCACAAGTCCGTTGGAACGTGTAGGAGAAAGGTGTTCTTTCAGCCCGATTTTATCGATAAAATAAAGGTCGGTATCCAGTATTTCATCAGGTGTCCGTTCATTAAACACTCTCATCAACAGTGCCACTATACCTTTTACTATAAGGGCGTCGGAATCTGCTTCGAATTTAATCCTGTCGTCGCTCTCACGCCGGGCTGATATCCATACCCTGCTCTGGCATCCCTCGATAAGGTTCTGAGGGGTTTTCTCAGCTTCCGGATATTCGGGAAGAGTGTTCCCCAATTCTATGATATATGCATAGCGGTCCATCCAGTCGGTGAGGCCTTCGAATTCTTCGATTATTTCGTCTTGTGTCTCGTTTATTGTCATTGAAAAAGTCTTTGTTTAGAAGTTATTTTAAAACAACGTCTTTATTTTGCTTCAAAGTTAATAAAAAATAGAAAATCATAAAATATTTATGATAAAAAAGGGAGGATATTTGTTATATCAAAATAAAAGAGCTAAATTTGCACCCGAAATAAGAACGACGGATTAGCCGTCAGAAAGGGTCTTTTTTTTCCGGATCATCAATCGGTGATGATGCCGAATCGAGAAAAAGGATTCTTTATTTTTTTAACGCATATTCAAAATTAAATACATATATATTATGGCAACTTATCTGACCCAGGAGGGATATAATAAAAAGATGGAGGAACTCTCCGCGCTGGAAGCTCAGCGTCCCGCCATCAAGCAGGCCATCGCGGAGGCTCGCGACAAAGGAGACCTTTCCGAGAATGCCGAATATGATGCCGCCAAAGAGGCTCAGGGCATGCTCGAGATGAAAATTTCGAAACTCAAGGAGCTTATTGCAAGCGCACGTATCATTGACGACAGCAAACTGAACACAGAGGAAGTGCAGATCCTTAACAAAGTTACGATCCGCAACAATAAAGGCATGACCATGTCTTATACTATTGTTACGGAAAGCGAGGCTAATCTGCGCGAATTCAAGATTGCTTCCAACACGCCGATAGCGCAGGCTCTTCTCGGCCATAAAGTCGGTGATCATGTAAAGGTGAATGCTCCCGCAGGAGTGATTGACTTTGAAATCATCAAGATTGAAGTATAATTTAGGCGTTAGGTTTTAGGCATTAGGCATTAGAAGCTTCGCCGGATGGATCTAAAGCCTAAAACCTAACGCCTAAGGCCTAACGCCTAAAACCTAAAAAGAATGACTATATTCTCAAGAATCATAGCGGGTGAGATCCCGTGCTATAAGATTGCTGAAAGCGATAAGTTTTTCGCTTTTATGGATATTAATCCGGTAAACTGGGGTCACACTCTTGTGGTCCCCAAGAAAGAAACCGATTATATCTTCGATATTGAAGATGAGGAACTTGGAGAAATGATGATTTTTGCCAAGAAGGTGGCCAAGGCCATAAAGGCAGCCATTCCATGCCGCAAGGTAGGAGTGACAGTGCTTGGTCTTGAAGTGCCTCATGCCCATATTCATCTTGTGCCTCTTCAGCAAGAGGGCGATATGGATTTCAAACATAAGATATCCGATCCTGATCCGGCCCGTATGGCTGAGCTTGCCGAGGCAATATCCTCTAAATTCGAGGCGTAAATCCGGTAGCGCTGCACTGAAGTGCAGTCGCGAGAAAAGAAATTTCAAGAAGCATTGGAAACGATGCTTCTTTTTTGTTAAATTATATATACATTTGTGGTTAGAAAACAAAAACAGTCAATATATGGAAAATTTCACTTTTTGCTCCCTAACGGAGTTCATATTCGGTAAAGACACCCAGAAACGGGTAGGCAGCGCGCTCAAACGCTATGGCGCGTCCAAGGTCATGATTGTTTACGGCAGCGGGCGAATCCGTGAAAACGGTTTGCTTAAAGAGATTGAGGATGCAATTGGCGCTGAAGGGATAGAATTCTGTGAGTTTGGCGGTATCGCACCCAATCCTACGGCCGAAAGTGTATACGCCGGCATTGGGAAAGCCGTGGAGGAAGGTGTGGATTTTCTATTGGCGGTAGGAGGAGGCTCTCCTATCGATGCCGCCAAAGGGATAGCCCTTGGCGCTGTGACCACAGAGGATTTCTGGAATTTCTATAATGGCACGGCAACCCCTGCGGCTGCACTCCCGGTGGGAGTGGTGCTCACAATCCCGGCTGCAGGAAGCGAAGGCAGCGGCAATTCCGTGATCACCAATGAGGAAACTCATCAGAAGATATCCGTCCGCTATCCCGGGCTGTTGCGTCCGCGTTTCTCTATCATGAACCCGGAACTCACATATTCCCTCCCATGGTTTCAGACAGCTTGTGGCATAGTGGATATGATGGCTCATATTTATGAGCGGTATTTTTCCAACACTCCGGAGACGCAGCTTGTGGATGCATATTCAGAAGCGATATTGCGTGACGTGATGGATCAGGCTCTGACGCTGAAGCTTGATGGCGAAAACTATGGCGCCCGTGCAGACGTGATGTGGGCGGGCACACTTGCCCATAATGGCCTTTGCGGTGTGGGAAAAGTGGAGGACTGGGCATCTCATCGTCTTGAACATGAGATTTCCGCGTTCTATAATGTCGCTCACGGTGCCGGCCTGGCAGTGATGATACCGGCCTGGATGACGTTCTGTGCCCACCGCAATCCTGATAAACTGTGGAGGTTTGCCATAAACGTTATGTCTGTGGACCCGGCAGGAAAAGACACAGAGGAAATAATTGATGAGGGTATAAGCGAGTTGAAGAATTTCTACCACGATCTCGGTCTGACCACGAACCTGCGTGAGCTTGTGGGTAAAGAACCTGATATCGACATGATGGTCGGGTCTCTGCATCGGAATATGGGGGATACACTCGGATCATATGTGCCGTTGTCGATGGAAGACTGTCGCGAAATTTACCGTATTGCTCTCGAAGGATGACTATGGAAATAAGGATTGATAACTTTATAAAGATATACGAACGCAGTTTCATAGAGAATTGGGATTTGCCCGCCTTGTCGAATTATGTCACCGGCAAGACCCTGACTTACGGGGATCTGGCCGGGTATATAGCAAAGATCCATCTTTTCTATAAGTCGAGCGGAGTGAAGAAAGGTGCCAAGATTGCTCTCTGTGGCAAGGATTCCCCGGAATGGGTGATGGTATATATGGCAACCGTTACCTACGGAGCCGTTATAGTGCCTATTCTTTCTGAATTCAATCCCGTGGATATAACCCACATCGTAAATCATTCCGGAGCGGACCTGCTTTTTGTATCCGGGGCGATATGGGAACAGGTCGAGCCTGAGAAGCTGTTGAAGGTGAAGGGCGTACTAAGGATGGAAGATTGGGAATTGTTGTATGAAAACCGAGGGGAGGAGATGTCGCGCAACCTGCGTTTATTGAAACGTAGATTCCGTAGGCTCTACCCTGATGGATATACCTCGGAAAACGTGCATTATGCAGACCGCTCCAACTCGGAAGTGGCGGAAATCAACTATACCTCCGGCACCACAGGTTTTTCAAAGGGGGTGATGCTCACCGGGGAGAACCTTGCAGGGAATGTATGCTTCGGGCGCGACACGCAGTTGCATTTCCGCAGTTCGCGGGCCCTCTCTTTCCTTCCATTGGCTCATGCCTATGGCTGCGCGTTCGACATGCTGACGCCTCTTGCCGTCGGCTCCCATATCACATTGCTCGGCAAAACTCCGTCGCCACGCATACTTCTTAAAGCATTGCAGGAAGTGAGGCCCAACCTTGTGATCTGTGTGCCTCTTATCCTTGAGAAGATTTATAAGAATCAGATACTTCCAATGATTACCAAAGGTTCGGTAAGATGGACTCTTGCAGTGCCGTTGCTCGACAATTTCATATATTCCAAGATTCGCAAGAAACTGGTGGATGCATTCGGCGGAGAGTTTGAGGAGGTGATTGTGGGCGGTGCGCCCCTTAACCATGAAGTCGAGGAGTTTCTGCATAAAATCAAATTCCCGTTTACGGTTGGTTATGGCATGACCGAGTGCGGGCCATTGATTTCGTATACTCCCTGGCGCGAGTTTATACCGGGAAGTTCAGGAAAGACATTGCCGACGATGGAATCGAAGATATTGTCTGAAGATCCTGAAAATATTCCCGGAGAGATTTGCGTGAAAGGAACGAACGTGATGAAAGGGTATTATAAGAATCCGGATGCCACATCTCAGGTTTTTGATGAGGATGGCTGGCTGAAAAGCGGAGATATGGGTACCCGTTCCGCCGACGGCACTCTCTTTCTGCGCGGGCGATCCAAGACGATGATTCTTTCTGCTTCGGGCCAGAACATATATCCCGAGGAAATAGAGGCGAAGCTCAATAATATGCCGTTCGTGGCCGAGAGCCTTGTCGTGGAGCGCGATGGTAAGCTCGTGGCATTGGTGTATCCTGATTACGACGTGCTCGACCGATTTGATGTGTCTGTCCATGATATGGACCCTACATTGGAGAAGATGCGCAACGAACTCAATAAACTGGTGGCTCCATATGAAAAAATCTCCAAGATCATATTGATGCCCAATGAGTTTGAGAAGACTCCGAAACGTTCGATCAAACGTTTCCTCTATACTGCCAAATGAACACTTGTGCCGTGGATTTGTTATACTTCTAAGGAGATGTTAACATTTCCTTGCTTATGACTGGTGACCGTGTTCACCGCTGTCGTTTGCGCTAAGCACAATAATATACTTAATTATCAATTATATAGGAATTATGAAAAAGGTATTTATGACATTGGCTATAGCTGCCATGGCTATAAGTTCGCTTACTTCCTGCGGCACCAAGGCCGAGCGTGAAGGGAGTGCTGAAGGTGAGGCATTGAAGGCTAAGATCGAGAATTGCACGAATCCTGACAGCCTGAAGATGTATGTAGAGGAAGCTCAGGCATACGCTCAGAAGCTTGAGGCTGAGGGAAAAGGAGAGGAAGCTGAAGCTTATCTGAAAAAAATCGTGCCTGTAGTAAAAGAGAAAGACCCATCTGTTGCAACATATTTCGAGGAGTTGAAATCAAAGGCTGCCGACGAAGTGGCTGAGGCCAAAGAGAAAGTCGATAGCGTTGCCGGCGATGTCAAGGATAAAGGTGCTGCCGCTGTCGATAGCGTCAAGAACGCCGGCAAGAATGCCGTGGAAGGTGTGAAGAAAGCCGGTTCGGATGCAGTCAATGCAGCTAAGGATAAAGGTGCCGCCGCAGTAGAGAAAGGAAAAGAGAAGGTATCCGATGCCGCGCAGAAAGGTGCCGATAAAGTGAAAGACCTCCTGAAATAAACTCCACAAAAGATATTGCCCTCATCGGGTAATCCAAAGACTTTCTAACTGCACCCCAAAAGTTATTTAAATAACTTTTGGGGTGCAGTTCATTTTCCTTTCTTATGATGTAAGTAACCATTCTGTAGCGGGAATAACATTTATTGAGTAGCCGTTCTCCTCAACTGTCTCCTGTTCTTCAAAGGTTACAAGCGTAAGGTTATTACATTTTAGTTTCTTGGCGGCATTCATCAATCCTCTTATTTCTCTATTGCGTGTCTTTTCAATAGAGATATCGTAGGATACCTGTATTAGCTCTTTTACGTTGCCGTCCTTGGCAATGACAAAATCAACCTGCGAGGATGCCTCTTTATAGTAAAAAACATTATAGAATAGCGGTTTATAACGTCGCATAAGTTCGATGCATACAATATTCTCCAGTTTCCAACCGAGATTTTCCAATGAAAAGGTATCATTGCGCTCAGTAACAAATGCGGTATCAACAACATAAACCTTTTCGTTTCTTACACGATCCTTGCTTTTATATGAGAATTTATTGACTCCCACCAATAAAAAAGCCTCTTTAAGGTAGGAATAATAATTTTCTGCCGTATGGTTTGACACTCCGAACAGTTCACCTACAGTCTTGGCTACAAATTCCTGACAATAATTGTCTGCAAGATAGGCCGCTATTCTTCGCAAAGCCTCCACATTCCGAATCTTGAAACGTTTGGCTATATCGTTCTTGATGATGGCATCCAATAATCCGTTAATGTAGCCAATGCGATTGCTTTCATTGAACAATTCGGGGAATCCCCCTTGTTGAAGATATTCGTGCAGGGTACGTTTGCGAAGCCCCTTTGCTTTTGTTGATAGCGAAACTGTATCAATATTCTTCATGGTGCAAAACTCCGAGAATGAGAAAGGATAGAGTTCTACCTTATTGTTCCTTCCTGTCAGATGTGTACTTAATTCCTTGCTTAGTAATTTTGAGTTGGAACCTGTAATAAACAGGTGTATTTTTTGGCGAAGCAATCTATTGGCAAACAATGGCCAGCCATCTATATTTTGAATTTCATCAATGAATAGATATCTGAAACCGCCGTATGTCATATATAGTGCTTCAAGTAAGTGGTCTAAATCGCTTACTTTCATATTTTCCATTCTGTCATCGTCAAAATTCACATAGGCAAATTCAATTCCTTTTTGTTTAAGGAACATTTCACATAAAGTGGATTTACCGCATCGTCTTACACCTATTACTACCTGTGCTCTATTGCTCTCCAAATCAAGTTGTGATTCTTCGGGCCGAGGGCATAATTTTGAGTAATCATTGGCCAATAACTCCTCACGCTGGTCTGCTATTATTGATAGCAATCTCTGTGTGTTCATAATTCATTGAATATTATATGCAAAGGTAATTCTATTTCCATAAATAAACAAATTTTACAATTTATATTTCCATAAATATGTTAATTTTACGATTGCTATTTCCATAACGGAAATTAGTGTTGTGGAATATGGTTTGTTGCGCGGTCTTTTTCTCCGCAAAAATGCGGCGATTTTCACTGAAAATCGCCGCATTTTATATAAGAGGGAAAATTTGACAGAGTGTAGTTATTCCTTCGGGAGGCGGAAGTGGTCGCCGGTCTCTTTGACGATGTTTTCGTAGTATTTCTTGTCATAGCCGGGGAAAGAGGGGTAGAGGGGCAGGCCGTATTCACTCTTCTGGAAATTTCCGTCGGCATCTGTCTTCTTCATGTTACCGTCCATATATTTGACGAAGAGGTAAATCGCCAGGTCGCGGTAATCGTCTGTCGCTTCCTTGGCAACCGCCGCGCCTTCTGCATTTACCGCTTTGCTGTAGGCCGCCATCTGTCCTGCCTTCACCATTGCCGCAAGCTCTTTATCTCGGTCCGGACGTGAGTCGCGGAATTTGTCTTCAAGTCTGTTCTGAACTTTACGGATGTCGGGAATCATCTGGTCGTAACGGTTGTATGCCTGGTTGGCCACAATATTAGTCATCCAGAAGTTTGACTTTGGGTCGAAGGTATTGATATCGCCGTGAGCCAATTCAGCGGGGATTTCAGTCATGCCGCAATAGAAGGGCATGTATACGGAGGTGTTTGTGTCATCGGTGCCGAACCACAGGATGCCGCCGACAGGGTCGGGGAGCCAGTTGCGGCTTTGGCTGACGAAACTCCATCCCGTCTGTTGGGTGGCGATCGCACGTTCCATGCAATAGTTCTTTCCGTCTACTTCATAGTCCATGGGACGCCAGCGGTAGGGCACGTGGTAGGGACCGGCCCCTATGTCGTTTGTCATGTCGAACGGAGTGCCTTCGAAATGGTCGCGCATGCTCCACTCCATATCCTTGAGGCTGACTTTCTTTTCCGGCACTACATAGAGAGGCATAGGCTCGTCGCTTGTGCCGGCGCACCATGAATAATACTTGTCTGTCTCAGGCGCGAAGCGGCGGAAGTAGCTCCATACGCGGGCGTCGCATCCACGGCGTGTCGAAGCGGTGTGGTTCTCATATGCATCTGCAAATGAGAAATCCTCATCCTTGCCGTTGAAATATCCGCGTTTGCGAGCGAATGAGATAACATCCTTGGAGTATTTTACATTCTCTTTGTCCTTCATGTTTACCTTGCGGATTCGCGGCTCGTTGGCGTGACCGGAGATGGCGTTGTCAGGTATTCGCACGGCAATCCATACCGCCCCTTTTTCAGCTCCCTTGCCTATCATCTCCATCACCCACACCTCGTCTTTGTCGGCTATAGAGAATGATTCGCCGCTTGACGCATAACCGTATTTGTTGACAATGTCTCCCATAAGGTCAACAGCCTCGCGTGCTGTCTTGCAGCGTTCGAGGGCAATCTGTATCAGCGAACCGTAATCAATGATCGATTTTCCCGTGGTGTCTTCGAGTTCTTTGTGTCCTCCCCAGGTTGATTCTCCGATTGCGAGCTGATGTTCGTTCATATTGCCCACCACATTATATGTCTCCGTAGGCTGGGGTATTTCACCGAGGGGTTTGCCTGTGTCCCATTCCACAACTTTGCGCATGGATCCTTTCGGATGCTTGGCAGCCGGTGTGTGTGTCAGCATGCCATAAAGGTTGTGGGAGTCGGCGGCATATGTCACCATCACCGATCCGTCGGTGGTGGCACCCTTCGCCGCAATTAGGTTGGTACACGCCTCGGATGTCGAGCCCCCGAACCACATCATCGCCGCTACCAGCGAAAAACTATAAATCCGTTTCATATATGTCAGTTATTATTAATTACATTTCAATTGCAAATATACGAAGAAGTCGAGAGTAAAGCAAAATAAATTTTGCTTTACCGAGCGCCGAAGTATATTGGGCGAAGTCAAATATAGGTAAACTTTTGCATATTATACTACAATAGAAAATAAAAAACGGGGGTATATCACTACACTCCCGTTTTTTCCAGATGACCTCGAAATCCTTCGAAGTCAAATGTAGGTCCTAATTCTAATTTAACTATTAATCCATAACTTTACTAATGCAACAATAAATTGTCAATGAAACGATATATGCGATTTGCTGTCATTTCTTTATCAAACTATTGGAACGCAAAATTACAAATAATTAAGTAAAAAACAAAATATATGGGCAAAATAATTACCCAAATTTTAAGTTTTCACTCAAATTTTAGTTAAATTTATTAAAATTGCCGTTAGCCGTTTTTGTTAGAGAGATTGCTGATATCTTTCCGAGATGCCGCGGAGCCATTCGGTGGAAGGCGTGACGGGCGCTGTGCGCTCGATGCATATTGGCACGACGGATATGATTCCGTGTGCGAGACACCATTCATCTGTCCGGTCATTCTCCGGCTCTTCGTTGATATATTCTCCGGTCAGCCAATAGAATTTATGTCCGAATGGATCTGTATATTCCTTGTATTCATCATTCCATTTTCCGCGACATGCCACTGCAAGACGCATTTCATCGGGAGTCCTGCCGATGTTGGGCACATTCACGTTAAGGCAGATGTCTTCCGGGAGTCCGTGTTCGAGCACTTCTTTCACAAGCTGGTCAATAGCTTTGAAACATGGTGTGAAATCGGCATCCGCAGAATGGTCGGTCAATGAAAAACCGATCGAGGGGATTCCGAAAGCGCACCCCTCCATAGCTGCGCCCATAGTTCCTGAATAGAGCACATTGACTGCGGAGTTGGATCCGTGGTTGATACCTGCGACAACAAGGTCGGCCTTGCGCGGCAGGATATGATGCATCGCGAGTTTAACGCAGTCGACAGGCGTGCCGCTTACCTTATACATTTTTGCTCCGTGATAGTCCGGAAGCTCGGTAAGCTTGAGGGCATCGTTCACGGTTATCGCCATTGACTGTCCCGAGCGTGGGGCGTCAGGGCATACTGCCACTACGTCTCCGAAGGGAAGGAGACGGTCTATAAGACAGCGCACGCCTTTGGCGCTGTAGCTGTCGTCATTGCTTACTAATATTAATGGTCGCACCTTATTTTAATGTTTAATGTGAAATGTTTAATGTGTAATACTCTTTCGTCTTTTGAGATAACGCTCGAGGATGGCGCTTTTCTCCGCACCCGGTAGGTGGGAGAGGGTGTCGCGAATGGGGAAGTCGGTATACTCTTTCCTCATTTTCCTGAAATCCTTGTGGGCGCGTATCACTGCGCGGGCATTCGCGAAATCCAGCTTGCCGACAAACATCAGGAACGCTAAGGAATCGGCCAGCCTGCGGATGAAAAGTTTCCTTTTTCCTGTTTTTCTCGGTAGGTTCTTGTGGATAAGTAAAAGATTGTTGCGGAAATTTAGATATGTCTTTTTAGGATTCCCTTGCTCCAGCGACGCACCGCCGACATGGTAGACCGCTGAATCCGATAGCGCGCATATTCGGTAGCCGGCATTAATCATACGACAGCATAGGTCAATTTCTTCCATGTGTGCGAAAAATAGTGGGTCGAGTCCTCCGAGGCGCAAATAAAGTTCCCTGCGGGTCATCAGACAAGCACCGGATGCCCATGTGATCTCGGCGGGGGCTCCGTCGTATTGCCCCCGGTCCTCCTCGATGCTGTCGAAGAGCCTGCCTCGGCAGTAGGGATAGCCCAATGAATCGAGATACCCTCCGGCCGCTCCGGCATATTCAAACTTTTTCCGATCGTGGTATGACATGATTTTGGGCTGCGCCGCTCCCACGTCGGGGTTTTTCTGCATGAACGTCAACAGCGGTTGCCACCAGCCTGGTGGCACTTCGACATCGGAGTTGAGTAAAACAACGTAGTCATACTGCGCCTCCCTGATTGCACGGTTGTATCCTTCTGAGAATCCGTAATTCTTGTCGAGCAGGATGAGTTTCACCTCCGGATGGTTCTCGCGTATCCATGCCACGGAATTGTCTGTCGATCCGTTGTCTGCCACAATCAGGTCAGCCTCCGGAGAAACGGTATATTTCGAGGCGGTGGGGATGAATTTTTTGAGAAGTTCTTCTCCGTTCCAATTGAGTATTATTACACCGAGAGATTTCATGTGTAATGTTTAATGTGTAATGAGTAATGTTTAATGTTGAGGCTTCAAGCTTTAGGCATTAGGTTTTAGGCATTAGGTTTTAGGCTTTAGAGCCATCCGTCGAAGTTTCTAATGCCTAAAGCCTAAAGCCTAAAATATCTCGGCTCGCATCGAGTCCGGATCGTTGGGGTCGATGCCGAGAAGGCGGACTCGTGTCAGAGTGTTGATAAGTTCAGGGCGGAGGGGGGTTGTTACGCGTATGTAATTGCGTGTGAAACCATGCATTTCCGAGCCCCCACGGGCAGGATGCTCCCAAAGCACTTCAGCTATCATGCCTTCATGCGCCCGGTAAAAGCTGTCAAACTTGGTGTCGGAAATTTTCGTGAGCACGTTCACCCTGCGGTGACGTTCGGCCGGCGCCACCGGATCGCCGAGTTGCAAAGCGGCGGTGCCTGGCCGTTCGGAATAAGGGAATACGTGCAGACGCGTTATAGGGAGAGACTTGATGAATTCCAGCCCTTTCTCCCACTCCTCCGGAGTTTCGCCCCTTGCTCCGGCAATCACATCGACGCCTATGAAAGCATCGGGGATGAGTTTGCGGATCATCCCGATCCTCGATGCGAACAGCTGTGTGTCATAATGGCGGTTCATCTTTTTGAGCACAGTATCGGAGCCCGCTTGCAGCGGTATGTGGAAATGGGGCATGAATGCCCTCGACTCTGCGGCGACCCACCTGATTATGTCTTCAGAGAGCAGGTTTGGTTCGATTGATGATATCCTGTATCTTTCGATTCTGGCGACATTATCAAGGCTCTTTATAAGGTCGAAAAATGTTTCGCCCGTGTTTTTGCCGAAATCACCTATATTGACTCCGGTTATCACTATCTCTTTGGCTCCCTCTGCCGCGGCATCCTCCGCCATCTTCGTGAGCGTCGCTATGGACCCTGAGCGGGATTTCCCTCTCGCGAAAGGTATTGTGCAGTAGGTGCAGAAATAGTCGCATCCGTCCTGCACTTTCAAAAAATACCGAGTCCTGTCGCCACGTTCGCAAGATGGAATGAAACTGTCGATCTGGCGGAATGGGGTCACTTCCATCTGCTTGTCGTGTGATTTCAACCACCTGTCCACATATTCTGCTGCCTTAAGTTTCTCGTTGGAGCCAAGCACTATGTCCACGCCGTCGATTGCTGCAACTTCCTCCGGCTTCAATTGGGCGTAGCAGCCCGTCACCACCATTGTGGCTTCAGGGTATCGGGTGGCGAGCCTCCGTATCAGCTGTCGCCCTTTTTTATCGGCGGTTTCAGTCACGGAGCAAGTGTTGACCACGATTATGTCGGGGACATCGCCTCGTGCCACCCGGGAGACTCCCTTTTCAGCCAAAACTCGCCCTATCGCCGAGGTCTCGGCGAAATTCAATTTGCAACCGAGCGTATGGTACGCCGCTTTCAGATTCTTTTCATGCATGGCTGCAAAATTAATAAAAAATCGGCAGAGGTGAAAAAATAAGGTGGAATGCTTGACAAATGGGGTCTGGATTTATTATCTTTGCAGATTGAATGGAAAATAAAGAAGTAAAGATCTCATTCTGGGCCTCACATCTTACTACGATTGTGAGCGTGACCCTCGTGCTTTTGCTCGTGGGCATCATCGCTATGGTTTGGGTTGGAGCCAACAATGAGACGCGCCGCCTGCGTGAGCAGGTGGAGCTGTGCGCCGTATTGGCCGATTCCGTCGGCAACGCGAGAGCTAACGACATAGGCATGCTGATAAGCAAAGAGCCGTTTTCAAAAAAAGTGGTTGTCATCTCAAAGGAGCAGGCCCTGAAGAACTGGACCGCGGATACCGGTGAGAACCTTTCCGAACTATACGGCGTGAATCCGCTTAGTCCGGAAGTGTCTTTTACTTTGAAGGCGGATTGGAATACGGCCGCCCGTATAGATGCTATCAAGAAAAGTGTGGCGGCAATTCCGGGGGTCGAGAGCGTTGATGCCCCGGAGTCGGAAATGGTGGAGGCTATGAATACGAATATAGCCGGGATGACGATGGTGCTCGGCATAATTGCGGCCGTTATGGTCGTAATATCATTCGTGCTCATCAACAACACCGTGCAGCTGACCATATATTCGAGGAGGTTTACAATCCATACGATGCAGCTTGTGGGGGCAACGGACGGATTCATTTCCCGTCCGGTCGTGATGAACAACGCTCTTTGTGGAATGGTTGCAGGTCTGTTGTCTTCGGTGCTGCTCGGTTCGGCAGTCGCTTTCGCTCCATATTTCGGCATTTCCGATGTAACGTCAATAGTCGGTTGGGAAACGTTCGGTGTAATTGCCGGTGGCATGATACTTTTGGGGATGTTGCTTTGCTCGGTTACGGCATGGATAGCGACGGCAAGATATTTAAGAAAAGACTATGACGAGCTTTTCCGTTAGGTCTTGAATCCCACATTAAACATTTCACAATAAACATTTCACATTAAAACAGATATGGCACTTCAGAATATAAAAAGTGAAAGAGATAGCCATAAGGATGGCCTTGACAAGGTGAATGAATCTCAGCGGCCTTTCTCGAAAATCAATTTCTTGATGATGGGTGGCTGTCTCGCGCTTATAATCATAGGTTTCCTATTGATGAGTGGCGGCGGCACCAACGGCACGGATTTCAATCCTGAAGTTTTCAGCACCCGTAGAATAGTTGTCGGTCCGTTGCTCGCCTTCCTCGGGTTTCTGTTGATGGCTTTTTCCATCATCTGGAAACCTAAAAAGAAGTAGGCTTTAGGCTTTAGGTCTTAGAGCCATTCGGTGAAGCTTCTAAAGCCTTAAATTACACATTGAACATTAAACATTACACATTATAATAAATGGAATGGCTTGACGCCCTTATTTTAGGTATAGTGCAGGGACTTGCGGAATATCTTCCCATCAGTTCCAGCGGACATCTTGAGATCTTTCGTCAGATTCTGGGTATAGACCTCCCGTCTGACCAGACTTTGCAGTTTGACATCATCCTGCATGCAGCTACGGTTTGCTCCACTTTGGTAATTCTATGGCCAATGTTTTCAAAGCTCTGTGTCAGCTTTTTTACTTTTCGCAAGGATAAAGACTTTTATTATGTCTGCAAGATACTTGTGTCCTGCATACCGATTGCCATAGTCGGATTCCTTTTTAAGGATTGGGTCGAGCAGTTCTTCGGCAACGGACTTTTCGTTGTAGGCATATGTCTGTGTGTGACGGCTTTTTTGCTGACATTCGCCCATTATTCCGACCGCATGATTCCTGCCAACCGCGGGCGCGACATATCATGGTGGGATGCGTTCATTATAGGTTGCGCGCAGGCCGTGGCTGTCCTTCCAGGCCTTAGCCGCTCCGGCACGACGATCGCCACCGGTATCCTTCTCGGAGACAAGCGTGACCAGATGGCGCAGTTCTCATTCCTCATGGTTATAATCCCGATTCTCGGAGAGGCTCTTCTTGATGTCAAGGATATGCTGGCTCCGGATCCGGCAGTGCAGTCTACAGAAGTGGGGGCAGTGGCTCTGATTGTAGGATTTGTTGCGGCGTTCGTTGTGGGCTGCTGTGCCTGCAAATGGATGATAGAGATTGTGAAGCGAGGTAAACTCGTATGGTTTGCTGCGTATTGCCTCATAATGGGTGTGATATGCATGCTCTGGCAATAAGAGCTTGTTTAACATGGATTTTATAAGTGGAGAGATAATTGGTGTTGACAAACCGTTGGGCTGGACTTCGTTTGATGCCGTAAAGAGACTGCGCGGTGCGATACAGCGCAGGCTGAGGGTTAAGAAATTCAAGGTCGGCCATGCAGGAACGCTTGATCCTCTCGCCACCGGCGTATTGATCGTGTGCACAGGACGGGCGACAAGACAGATAGAATCTTTGCAGAACGGTTCAAAGGAATATATTGCGGAGATTACGTTGGGTGCCACAACCCCGAGTTTTGATCTTGAGACAGAGGTTGATGCCACATATCCGTGGGAACACATCACGCTTGAAGGTGTCAATAAAGTGTTGCCCAGGTTCACGGGTAAAGTGATGCAGGTGCCTCCCGTTTTTTCAGCTGTGAAGGTTGACGGGAAAAGGGCATACAATTTAGCTCGCAAGGGTAAAGAGGTTGAGCTTAAGGCGAAACCTTTGGAGATAAAGGAAATAGAAGTCGTAAGCTTCGAGGCTCCTGTGCTTACTGTCAGGGTCGTCTGCAGCAAAGGCACATATATCCGTGCCCTCGCCCGCGACATAGGGGAGGCTCTTGGTTCGGGAGGGCATCTCACCGCTTTGCGCCGCACGAGGGTTGGTGAAATCCGCATAGAAGACTGCCTTTCCGTGGATAAGGCAGTGGATGTAATCACAAACGGACCGATTTCATTCCCCGATGATTATAAGATAAACAATTCAGTCACGGATGTGGCTGATTAGACGCATATAAATAGCCGACGTGTCGGCAAAACAAACCTGATTATGAAACTTTCACAATTCAAGTTTAAACTCCCTGAGGAGTTGATTGCACAGTATCCGGTCGAGAACCGGGACGAGTGCCGGTTGATGGTGGTTAACGCCAAGACAGGCGAAATTTCGCACCATATCTTTAAAGACCTTATCAATTATTTTGACGAAGGCGACGTGATGGTCCTCAATGATACGAAGGTCTTTCCTGCGCGCCTTTATGGTAATAAGGAGAAGACCGGGGCATGCATAGAGGTATTCTTGCTCCGGGAATTGAACGCCGAGAATAAACTTTGGGATGTACTTGTCGAGCCTGCCCGTAAGATACGTATCGGCAATAAACTCTATTTCGGAGAAGACGAGTCGATGGTGGCAGAGGTTATCGACAATACCACTTCGCGCGGTCGCACGCTCCGTTTCCTTTATGACGGTCCCCATGATGAATTCAAGGCCGCTCTCTATGCTCTTGGCGAGACCCCGCTTCCCGAGTATATCAAACGTAAGGCCGAGCCGGAGGATGCAGAGCGTTACCAGTGTATTTATGCAGACAAGGAGGGCGCAGTCATGGCTCCGGCCGCCGGCATGCATTTCAGCCGCGAGTTGCTGAAGCGGCTTGAGATCAAAGGTGTGGAGCGGGGATTCCTTACCTTGCATTCCGGTCGCGGCAATTTCAAGGAGATAGATGTCGAGGACCTCACCAAGCACCGTATGGACAGCGAGGAGGCTATCGTGGATGGTGACCTCGTGGATTTGGTGAATGCCGCCAAAGACAATGGCAAGAACGTGTGTGCGGTGGGCACAAGTGTGCTCCGGGCACTTGCCACGGCCGTCTGCATGAACGGTCATCTGATGACTTACAGTGGATGGACAAACAAGTTCATATTCCCGCCTTACGACTTCACCGTGTGCAACTCTCTTATCTCCAATTTCCACATGCCGCTGAGCACCATGCTTATGATGGTTTGTGCATTTGGGGGGTATGAGACCGTAATGAAAGCGTACGATGCTGCTATAAAGGAAAAATATCGCTTCGGCGCCTACGGTGACGCGATGTTGATTCTCCGCTAAAACTTGCGCGGCGGTTTATATCCCGAATATCATCTTAGCAATATTCAATCCCCGCGATTACGATGCAAATAATCGTAATCGCGGGGATTATTTTTTTATAGTATGGCTTATAAGGTGCTGTTTGTTAGTTGTTTATGATTTATAAAATTCGGGCAAAAAAAAGATTAATTGTCTCCCGACAACTAATCCTCTAACCTTAAATCTAATACCATGAAAAACACGTTGCAAATTTAATACAAATATTTGTAACAAAAAAATATTTAATCAATATTTTTAGTGTCTTTATGATATTTTAACGGGTCGGCGGATGCACCGGGGTGCATCCCTACTCACATCGTCTGCGTTTTTTAGATTAGGCTATGTGGAAAAGTTTTTGTAAATTTGTAAGTTATATCGCGGAAGATAGGGAAATTCAGCTATCAATGCGTTATAGATAATATAGATAGAAATTACTTATGGAAATTGACAAAGAGAAAGAATTAGATAAAGAATTGTTTTCGGATGCCGAGGATATTGTGAACAATGACGTGCCTACGGAGAAAGTTGAGGAGGAAATCCTCCCGGAGGCGGAGGAGGTTGTGGTTGAGGATGCGCCTGAACTTAAGACCTTTGCAGAATTAGGCGTCAACGATACTTTCCTGCGCGGAATCACCGAGATGGGCTTCGTGCATCCGATGCCCATTCAGGAGATGGTTATTCCCCATCTCCTTGAGAAGGAGGGTGATGTTGTAGGTCTCGCGCAGACGGGTACAGGAAAAACTGCGGCTTTCGGTCTGCCGGTGCTTCAACGCATTGATGTGGATAAACGTGTGCCCCAGGCATTGATTATCGCTCCAACCCGCGAGTTGTGTCTCCAGATTGCCGGCGATCTTGCCGATTTCTCGAAATATGCCGAAGGCATCAAGATTCTTCCGGTATACGGAGGGTCGAGCATAGAGAGCCAGATCCGCACTCTTGAAAAAGGTGTGCAGGTGATTGTTGCCACCCCCGGCCGTCTGATAGATCTTATCAAGCGCGGTGTCGTAAAACTTGAGAGCGTGCATACCGTTATCCTCGATGAGGCTGACGAAATGCTTAACATGGGCTTCCTCGACGATATCGACGAGATTCTGTCGCATGTGCCTGAAGACAGGAAGATGTTGATGTTCTCCGCCACGATGCCAAAGGAGATTGCCCAGATAGCCCGTAAATATATGCGTGATGCCGTGGAGTTTGTGGCTGGCAACCGCAACGAAGGCGCGAAGAATGTGCGCCATATCTACTATATGGTCAAGGCTCACGACAAATATCTTGCCCTGAAGCGTGTCGTTGACAACAGTCCCAACATTTACGGTATAGTTTTCTGTCGCACTAAGAGGGAAACACAGGAAATTGCAGACAAACTGATTGCCGACGGTTATAACGCCGATTGCCTGCACGGCGATCTCTCACAGGCGCAGCGTGACCTGGCGATGAAGAAATTCCGCGATCATGTGACGCAGCTCCTTATCGCCACGGATGTGGCAGCCCGTGGTCTCGATGTGGATGACTTGACACACGTTATCAATTTTGGTCTTCCCGACGATGTCGCGGTCTACACTCACAGGAGCGGCCGAACGGGACGTGCTAACAAGACCGGCGTTTCAGTGGCTATTATCCACTCCCGCGAGAAACATAAGATCAAGCTTATAGAGAAAAAGATCGGCAAAGAGTTCGAGTATCTGAAAGTGCCGACTCCGGAGCATATTATCGAGAAGCAGTTGTATAATCTTGCCGACCGGCTCGAGAGGGTAGAGGTGAACGAAGGCGAGATAGCCAAGTATCTTCCCGGAGTGCGCAAGAAACTCGAATGGTTGTCGGAAGAGGATTTGCTGAAACGGCTGCTGTCGCTTGAGTTCAACCGTCTGTTGGCATATTATCAGAATATGCCTGATATCGATCTCAATGAATCCGAGAAAGGGAAGAAAGGGAAGGATTCGGGATCGCGTGAAAAGAAAGATAAAGACCGTCGCGAGGCTGAACCCGGATACGAGCGTCTGATGATAAATATCGGTAAGTCGAACGGATTCTTCCCGGGTAATCTGATGGAACTGGTCAACAAGAATGTAAACGGAGCCAAACCGGTTATCGGGCGAATCGACCTCCTTCCCGGTTATACGCTCTTCGATGTTCGTAAGGACGATGCCCAGCGCGTTCTCGATGCCCTGAGACATGTGGATTTCTTCGGTGACAAGATCAATGCAGAAGTTGCGACCGATCGCGATTATGCCGCCGACAGCAAAGGTAAAGGGAAAAGGGAAAGAGGTAAAAGAGAGAAGCGCGAAGATAAGAGGAGCGAGCGCGGAGACCGTCGCAAGGACCGTTCTGCCAGATCTGAAAAGAGGAAAGATAAGAAAGATAAGAAAAGCAAATCTTCAAAAAAGGAGAAAAAAGATAAAAAAGGAAAGAATGAGAAGAAGCCGAAATATAACGGCAATTACGATATATTCATGAAAAAATGAAGCGCCTTATCACCGAAAATAGTGAAGTTGTTTAAACTAATTTTTTATTAACATTTGCAGGGATATTTTGAGCAGGTTTCTTTCATCGAAGAGGCGGCAACCTTTCGGTTGGCGGCGATGAGAGGGAAGAAAGATGCCAAAATAGGCCGCAAAGGTTAATAAAAGAATAAACAACTCTCTGTTTTTAACATTCGTAAATTAGTTTAAACAACTTCAGTTGCTTATGAGAAAAATCGGTATATTTTTGATGATGGTGGCGATGCTTATGCCATTGTTTGCAAAAGGGCAGAAAGAGCTGCCGGATACCCTTACCGCCTCTGACGCCTTTGTTGCGCTGCCTATTTCCGTGCTCGACCTTTTAGACCGCTCGCGTCGCCTCGACATGCTTGATTATTATGCTGCCGACAGCATAGCCAAGGTGCCCAACGCGATGGAGGGGCTGTCTTATCTCGACAAGGTGACTCCCGATTATCTCAAGGCAAATCTAACGCCGGTGACCACCATAGCCGTCAAGGTGCTTCCCTCAAAAAACGGGGATATAGTGATGACGGCTTATACTATCGGAGACAAGGATCAGGCATACGACACAGACTTGCGTTTTTTCGGTTCCGGGTATCAGGAGCTTAAGCGTGATAAATATATCAGGATAGCGACCCTCGATGATTTTTTCGATTATCCAGACAAAGCGGCGAAGAAACTCGTGGCAGAACTTGTGCCGTTTCCTACGGTGCGTTACGAACCGGATCCGACAGGCACCGGCATGACAGCCCAACTCACTGTCGGTCAGTTTATGAGTGCAGATGATTATGCCCGCATCAAGAGTTTTATGCGTCCGCAACTTCATTATCGTTGGGACGGCTCCAAATTCAATTTGGAGAAATAGCTGAAATAGATTAATTTTGCATTATGGAAGCGCATGAAAAGCGCTCTAATTACACGAATAGACAACTTACATTATGGAACGCAAAGTAAGAGTACGTTTTGCCCCCTCTCCCACGGGTCCGCTGCATATCGGCGGAGTCCGCACGGCTTTATATAACTATCTGTTCGCTCGCGCAAATGGCGGCGACATGATACTTCGTATCGAAGATACCGACTCCCGCCGCTTCGTGCCGGGGGCTGAAGAATATATCAACGAATCGCTGGCGTGGCTCGGCATCGGCATAGATGAAGGTGTTCGCGAGGGTGGTAACTATGGTCCCTACAAACAGAGCCAACGTCGTGACATTTATCGCGAATATGTAAAGGTTCTTCTGGATGCGGATAAGGCATACATCGCTTTCGACACGCCCGAAGAGCTTGAGGCTGCACGCACTGCTACTCCGAATTTCCAATATGATGCCTCTACACGTGGATCTATGCGCAACTCTCTGACAATGCCGAAAGAGGAGGTCAAGGCATTGATCAACGGTGGAGCCCAGTACGTGGTGCGTTTCAAGATCGAGCCTGACCGCGAAGTCAAGGTGAACGATCTCATTCGCGGTGAAGTGACTGTGAATTCCTCGATTCTTGATGACAAGGTGCTTTATAAGAGCGCAGATGATCTTCCCACATATCATCTCGCCAATATCGTGGATGACCACCTGATGGAGGTTAGCCATGTGATTCGCGGAGAGGAATGGTTGCCTTCCGCCCCTCTTCATGTGCTTCTTTACGAAGCTTTCGGATGGAGCGATACAATGCCGCAGTTTGTGCATCTCCCTCTGCTCCTGAAACCGGTAGGCAACGGTAAGCTTTCCAAACGTGACGGCGACAAACTCGGTTTCCCCGTGTTCCCCCTCGAATGGCATGACCCCAAATCGGGGGAAATCTCTTCAGGCTATCGTGAGAAAGGATATCTTCCGGAGGCGGTTGTCAATTTCCTTGCCCTATTGGGATGGAATCCCGGTGATGACTCCGAACTTATGGACATGGATGAGCTTATCCGTAAATTCTCTTTCGACCATTGCTCTAAAGCCGGTGCGAAATTTGACTATCAGAAAGGGATATGGTTCAATCATGAATACCTTATGCGTACACCCGATGAGGAGCTGGCGCGCCTCTTCCTCCCTATACTTGAGGAAAAGGGAATCAACGGGTTTACCCCGGAATATGTTGCCCGCGCTCTCGGCATGGTCAAGAGCCGTGCGAATCTCGTCCCCGATCTGTGGGATCAGGCCGACTTCTTCTTTGTGGCTCCGGAGACATATGCCGAAAAGGATGTGCGTAAACGTTGGAGCGCCGACACTCCGCGCATCATGGAGGAACTGATCGGTGTGCTCGCCGGTATCGATGACATGACATCGGCTAATGCCGAAAAGGTCGTGCTCGACTGGATTGCGGGGAACGGGTATCATCTCGGCAATGTGATGAACGCGTTCCGTCTCGCAGTCGTCGGCGCATGCCGCGGCCCGCACATGTTTGATATAACGGAGCTGATGCCGAAAGCTGAGATCGAGGCCCGTATCCGTAAGGCTATAGAAACAATCCCGACACCGGAGAAATGAGAGTGCCCCGTCTGAAAGAGGTGAGGGGATTCCTCGCCGAAGGTTGCAGACAGCTCCTTGAGAAACCCCTTTATTCGGGGGCTATCTCTGCATTTGGTGCAGGGGTCAGGGTTGCCGCTGTCAGAAATCCGAAGGCGCGACTGCTCGCCCGGGGTCAGAAAGATATATGGCGCAAGCTTGACGAGAATATAGACTCCTCGTCGAAGTATATATGGATTCACGCCGCTTCCTTAGGAGAATTCGAACAGGGACGTCCGATTATTGAGAAGATCAGGAAGGAACGTCCGGAATATAGGATATTGCTTACCTTTTTCTCACCCTCGGGATATGAGGTGCGCAAGGACTATGCGGGAGCGGACTGCGTCTGCTATCTGCCGTTTGACACCCCCGGCAGGGTGAAGCGTTTCATCGACAAGGTTAATCCTGAGATGGCGATATTCGTCAAGTATGAGTTCTGGCGTAATTATCTGCATGAACTTTGGCGTCGCCAAGTTCCGACATATCTTGTAAGCGCGGTTTTCCGACCGGACCAGTTCTTCTTTAAGAAGCGCAGTGCATGGTATGGATTATGGTTGAAATGGTATACGCGAATTTTTGTGCAGGATGAACGCAGCAAGCAACTGCTTGCGGGGATTGGGGTGGATGCCGTGGATGTCTGCGGTGACACCCGTTTCGACCGTGTGTCCGACATACGGGCAGCGGGGAAACCGATCCCACTGATTGAGAGTTTCACGCGTCGCAATGACAAGGACCGTCCCGTAGTGATGATGGCCGGAAGCAGCTGGCCGGAGGATGAGGCTGTATATTCCGAATGGTTTGACAGACATCCACGTCTGAAGCTTGTGATCGCGCCTCACGAATTCGAGGCTGAACGTCTTGAAACGCTGAAAAAACTTTTCAGCAATGGTGTGGTGCTGATGAGCGAGGCGAAGGTAAACCCTCAGCTTGTTGATGACGCCCAGGTTTTGGTTATCGATTGTTTCGGACTGCTTTCTTCTGCTTATGCCTACTGCGATGTGGCGTATGTCGGGGGAGGATTCGGGGCAGGACTCCACAATATCAACGAGGCTGCGGTATACGATGTGCCGGTAATTTATGGCCCCAACAACGCCAAGTTTATAGAGGCGCGAGAGATGGCGGAATCAGGCGGAGGTATTCCCATAGCCTCAAAAGAGGATTTCGAACGCGAGGCTGACATCCTCTTCTTCAATGCTTCGGAACGTGAGCGGAGGGGAAAACTTGCAGGAGAGTATATCCGTGGCAAGATAGGAGCGACTGAAAAGATATTTAAAGCCTTACGTCTATAATAATAAATTTATGAAATCTAAATCAATAAAACTCATCGCATTTGCAATGGCGGCGACCATGACGGCCTCAGCCGCTGTGGCTTCCAAGACCCTTACAATCAATACATCGAAAAAGGGCGCGGAGATTCCAACTACAATGTATGGACTTTTCTTCGAAGACATCAACTTCGGTGCAGACGGCGGTCTGTACGCCGAGAAAGTGAAGAACCGTTCGTTCGAGTTTGCCAATCCGCTGCAAGGATGGCAGATTGCCGGTAAGGTCGAAGTTAAGAATGACGGACCTTTTGAACGAAATCCGCATTATGTGGAGCTGAAGCCTTCCGGTCACAGTGACAAACATACCGCCCTCTTGAATGACGGTTTTTTCGGGGTTTCTTTCGAAAAGGATTCTGTCTATGATTTCACCGTTTACGCACGGGTGCCCGATGGCGGTAAATCAAAAATTGAGGTTCAGCTTGTAAACGAGGCTACATCCGGAGGTACGCAGGTTGCGGCTTCTAAGAAGATTGAAATTTCGGGTAAGGAATGGAAGCGTTATCAATGTGCGCTGACGCCCGGCCGGACCACCGTCAAGGGAAAACTGCGCATCTTTCTCAAGAAACCGGAAACCACAGTCGATCTTGAGCATATCTCACTTTTCCCGAAGAATAATATCGGCGGACTGCGTACCGATCTCGTCAAGCGTCTCGCCGACCTCAAGCCAGGGGTGTTCCGCTTTCCCGGCGGCTGTATTGTGGAGGGTACGGATCTCGCCTCCCGTTATCAGTGGAAAAACACTGTGGGCGCGCCGGAGAACCGTCCGCTGAATGAGAACCGCTGGCAATATACATTCACGCATCATTTCTTCCCCGACTATTATCAGACTTATGGTCTTGGTTTCTATGAGTATTTTGTGCTCAGTGAACTTCTTGGCGCGGCTCCGCTGCCGGTCTTGAATGTCGGTCTTTCGTGTCAGTATCAGAATCACGACATGTCGGCGCATGTGCCGGTGAATGAACTTGATCCATATATTCAAGACGCTCTCGACCTCATAGAATTCGCCAATGGACCGGTCTCTTCCAAGTGGGGCGCTCTCCGTGCAGAAATGGGACATCCTGAACCTTTTGGGCTCAAATATCTCGGTGTTGGCAATGAGCAGTGGGGACCTGAATATGTGGAGCGTCTCGCCCCGTTTGTGAAGGCAATCCGTTCGAAGTATCCTGATATAAGGATTATAGGTTCGTCCGGCCCGGATTCAGAGGGTGATAAATTCGACTATCTATGGCCGGAGATGAAGAAACTTAAGGTTGATCTTGTGGATGAACATTTCTATCGTCCGGATGAATGGTTTCTGAGTCAGGGCACGCGTTATGACAATTACGACCGCAAAGGTCCCAAGGTGTTTGCCGGCGAATATGCCTGCCACACCAAAGGGCATAACCAGAATCATTTCGGTGCAGCGCTTTGCGAAGCGGCGTTCATGACAGGTCTGGAGCGTAATGCAGACGTTGTTGAGATGGCGACCTATGCTCCCCTTTTCGCGCATGTGGAAGGCTGGCAGTGGCGTCCCGACATGATATGGTTCGACAATCTCCGCAGCATGCCTACTGCAAGCTATTATGTGCAACAGATGTATGGCCACAACCGTGGTTCGCGCGTTGTGCCAACAACTCTCGGGAAACAGCCTGCGGCCGGTCTGGAGGGGCAGGACGGTATCTTCGCTACCACTGCATATGACAACGATACCAAGGATTATATAGTGAAGATTGCAAACACTTCCGACGGTGCACAGGAAATCAAGCTCGATTTCAAGGGATATAAAGGTAAATTCACACGAATGACAGTCGAGACACTCCATGCCGATGATAAGACGGAGAACACACTCGACAATCCTGACAGAGTGAGACCGGAGAAGAGAGAGGAGTCGATAGCTCCCACATCCACGCCTGTTGTGAATGTGCCAGCAAAAACATTTGCAATCTATCGATTCAATTAAACATTAAACATTTCACATTAAACATTTAATACAACCGTGGCAAGATTTGACAAATTAGAAGTATTGAAGAAGATGGAAGCGGCTCCGATGGTGCCCGTCTTCTATCACAAGGATGCCGAAGTGGCAAAGGCTGTTGTTAAAGCATGCTATGAGGGGGGTGTCCGTCTGTTCGAATTCACCAACCGTGGCGACTTTGCCCACGAGGTGTTTGAAGAAGTTGTGAAATACGCGGCAGTGGAATGCCCTGAGATGGCAGTGGGTGTAGGTTCTGTTGTCGAACCGGCAACCGCCGCGCTCTATATGCAATTAGGGGCTTGTTTCGTGGTCGGCCCGCTTTTCAACGCAGAAGTGGCAAAGACCTGCAACCGCCGCGGAGTGCCATATATCCCCGGATGTGGCAGCGTGTCGGAAGTGGGTTGGGCGCAGGAAGCCGGATGTGAAGTCTGCAAGGTTTTCCCCGGCGATGTGCTCGGCCCCAAACTCGTGAAAGGGCTGGTGGCTCCGATGCCATGGTCTAAACTGATGGTTACGGGCGGTGTAGAGCCTACGGAAGATAACCTTAAATCCTGGTTCAGCGCGGGCGCATTCTGTGTAGGGATGGGTTCGAAACTCTTCCCCAAGGAAGTGGTCGCTGCAGGCGACTGGGGTGTAGTCACCGCGAAATGCCGCGACTGTTTCACCTGGATACAGCGTTAAGGATTGGCGAGCCAGGGCTTCTCTTCAAATATGTAATTGATGAAACTGTCGAAGGGTTGTTGGATTCTTACATATTTCATTATGTTTTTCACTGCATCGGAAGATTCCATCAACGAGTCGGGGACCGGTGACATTACCGTGTAGTCCCTCGGTTTCAGCAGATCGATATATTCCCAATCTTTGGGAAATCCTTTGGGAGCGGTCTTCAATGGATTGCTCCCTACTTCTTTATAGTGCTCTTTGAACTCCGGATTGTTTATTATTTCAAGGTATTCATCGATGTTGTCGTAGATGGATTGACGGATTTCTTTAAGAAGAGGAGCGGGGGGACACCAGCAACCGCCGCCGATAAACGAACTTCCCGGCTCCAGATGGATGTAATATCCGCAACGGTAGCTTTTCTTATTGCCGCCGGGACATATGAAGATTCCAATGTGTGTTTTGTAAGGTGTTTTGTCGGGTGAGAAGCGCGTGTCGCGATAGATGCGGTAGGTGCAGTCCGCCGGTGTCAGACGTGCCGCCTCCGGCTCAACGGTTGCAACAGCGTTTATGAGTTGTTGGGTGAAGGATTCAACGGTTGCCTTCACTTTCATGTACCTGTCTTTGTTCGCGTTGAACCATTCCCGGTTGTTGTTCCTTTTTAAATCCTTAAGGAAATCGTATATTTCGTTCATTTGTCAATAATATTCGTAATCGATTGAGGTTACTTGGAATTCGGTGCGGCGGTTGATTTGGTCTGCCGCCTCTTGATCTTCGGGGGAGAGGGTCTCGATGAAGGTCTCGTCAAGCACGGTATCTTCAGCAAATTGCGGATATTCACGGTTGATGCGTTTGGTGACGCGTTTGGGTGTGGACTCGCCATACCCTTTCCACGTCAGGCGCTTGGGGTCTATGCCTGCGGCTATCAGGTAATCCACCACGCTCTTGGCGCGGCGGTTGGAAAGCTCAATGTTGTATTCGTCCGACCCCTTGCGGTCTGTATGCGCCCCCATCTCGATGGTGACGTTGGGGTTTTCATTCAGGATCGTCACCATCTCATCAAGCGCCGTCTTTGATTCAGGACGCAGTGTCGCCTTGTCGAAATCATAGAATATGTTCTCCACAACCTGAGGCTTATTGATGGCGGCGAGTATGAAATCCACGCCGTAGTCTGCATTCTCCTCCTCCATCCCGGAAGTGAATTCCTGCTTTACGTTGAGATATCCCTTGGCCCCGGCCTTCATCACGTATTTTACTCCGCGTTCAAGTTTGAAGCGGAAAGAGCCGTCATCGCGGGCTATCTCCTTCTGGTTGGAGCCATCGTCGCCGACAATGCGGATAATGGCGTTGGGCACCGGCTCTTCATCCTTGTCGAGCACATATCCCGATATTGTCACCTTTATTTCCGGCAGCTCAAAACTGTAGATGCTGTCGAATCCACGTGCGTCGCGTCTGTTTGAGCTGAAGAATCCTGATTCCCCCTCTCCGAACGTGATTCCGAAATCGTCGCCGCTGCTGTTCATCGGCGTGCCCATATTCTCTACGCTCCATCGTTGCCCAGTGCTGTTGAGTTTTGCCCGGAAAAGGTCGAGCCCACCGAATCCGGGATGTCCGTCGGAAGAGAAATAGAGTAATGAATCGGTGCGTACATAGGGAAACATCTCATCGCCTGAGGTGTTGATTTGTTCGCCGAGGTTCTCGAGAGAACCGGTAGGGGACTTGAGGTTGATGCGCCAGATATCTTTTCCTCCGAAGCCTCCCGGCATGTCGGAGCAGAAATAGAGATATGTGCCGTCGGGGGAAACGGCCGGATGTCCGTAAGCCGACAGGGTATCTGCTGTTATCTCATACTTCTGTGGAGCGCTCCAGGTTGCATCCGAGCGGCGGGAGGTGTAGATCTCCACTGACGTGTCGGAAGTGGGGGAGCGGCGAGCCACGGTGAGATACATTGTCTGCCCGTCGGGGGAGAAGCTGACAATCCCCTCGTCGGCATCGGTATTCAATTCTCCGGCCGCAGGCTCCGGCCGCTGCCATTCCCCTTTTTCGTTTTTAGTGGAGAAAAAGATGTCCGATTTTTTTGTGCCGGTTATTTCCGACTTGTTTGTGCCTGTGGCTTTCTCTGTTGAGGAGGTGAAATATAGTGTGTTTAGCGTTTTATCGAGATACATAGGTGCGAAGTCCGCACGCTGGGAATTGAAGATTTTGGCATTCTTCACCACATAGCGTCCTTTCGGCTCTGTCTTGGCTCGGATAGCCCTCTGGCATCCGCGGATTCCCTCTTTTGCGAGTGCATCGTCGGGACGCCATTCGAGATATGTCCGGTATGCATCGATTGCAGGCGAATACTTACCTTCTGCCTGTAGCGAGCGACCGAGGTAATAAAATGCCGTCGAATCTGGATACTCATAACGTATTGCATTCTGATAAGCTGCGGATGCTCGCGGTGCCTGATTGATGCGGCGGTAGCAAGTGGCAAGTTTATATGCCACTTCCCCTCTCAGCTCGCGCTCATTCTTTGGAGAGAGTTTATTATAGACTGCCCGGTATGTCTTGGCAGCATTGAAGAATTCCCCCCGTTCCATCTGTTCGTTGGCTTCGGAGAGCTTCGGTGTCTTACAACCGGTGAAGAGCAAGGTTGCGAATGTAATGGCCAATAATGAAAAAGCGTTAAATCTCATATTGATTTAACGCTTTTTCATTATTGTTTATTTTAGGTGTGGGTGTTTGACCTTTGCGGATGCACCATGGTGCATCCCTACATTTGCCTCGGCAATTCCCGGTCACAACCTCTTCTCTAACCCTTTCACGATGTCGTTGAATATCTCATCGACTATGCCGGAGCCGTTGATAGGTAGATATTTACCTTCTTTTGTGTAATACTCTCGCAAGGGGTGTGTCTGGTCATGGTAAACTTTGAGGCGGTTCTGGATGGTCTCGGGTGTGTCGTCGGCGCGTCCGGTCTCTTTGCCTCGGCGGATCATGCGATCCATCAATTCATCTTCGGGAACTTCAAGGCCTATCACGGCGTGAAGGTCGGTGCCGCGTTTTTTCAATAGTTCCTTGAGGGCTTCCGCCTGAGGGATAGTGCGCGGGAAACCGTCGAATACCACGCCCTTCTTGCCGGCAGCTTCCTTGTCAAGAACGTTGTCGAGGATCTGGATCATGAGGTCGTCCGGGATAAGTTGTCCCTTTGAGATATAAGAGTCGGCAATCTTTCCCAATTCGGTTCCTCGTTTGATATGGTCGCGTAGAACTTCCCCCGTGGAGATGTGATAAAGCCCGTATTTGTCGATGAGCTTTGCGCTTTGAGTGCCTTTGCCGCTACCCGGAGCGCCGAAAAGCACCACATTCATTGTGTCTTTCATATTATTGTCAATATCAATGTTTTCTGCTTCTTCTTTTATAACATATATATCGGGGAGATTCCTCACCTTGCCATCGAGATCGAGTCCGTAACCGATGATAAACTTAGGAGGGATTGTGAAAGCCACGTAATCCGGCTTGAAGCCGGTCTTGCAGCTCTCCGGTTTGTGAAGGAGTGTGGCAAAACGTATCGAGCGCGGGTTGCGCTTGCGTAGGTCATCAATCATCTTGACGGCTGTCAGGCCGGTGTCTACAATGTCCTCGATAATCACCACATCGCGCCCGGCGATATCCTCTTTAAGCCCGATCACCTCTTTCACCTTCCCGGTGGATGATGTGCCCTCATAGCTTGAGTATTTCACAAAGGTGATTACCGAATTGTTGATTCCGATTTCGCGGTAGAGGTCGGCAGCAAACATGAAAGCTCCGTTGAGGACGCAAATGAAAATCGGACAAGAATCTTCGAGGTCGTTACGGATTTCGGAAGCCACGCGTTTCACTTGCTCCGCAATTAAATCTCTTGTCAGGTATGGCACAAAGGTAAGGCCGTCAACTGTTACAGTATTTTCCATCGATTGTAGAATGGTCTGAGAATGCATTTATAATTATGAGCCGCGGCGGCATGTTTCCCGGCTGCCGCTTCTCAATGCAAAATTAACGAAAATAATCCATAAGTCCTATACGTTTAGGGCGCAAAAAAAATTGATTGTCGTCCCGACAACCAATCTTACGTTAACCTTAAAATCTAATACCATGAAAAACTCAATGCAAAATTATAAAATATTTTTCATATATGCTACAAAACATAAAAAATAATTTGCATTTTAGCTTTTATTAACAAATGAGCTCTATTTTGGTAACTATTCAGCTATAGGAATCCACTGGATATCATTTAGAGCTTGGTTAAAAATAAATGTGAAATTTGGGGCGGCTATCTTCCGGATAAAATCCATTTAAGGCAAAGGAGCATAGCGGGCTATGTGACTGCGCCGCGAATGGATTTTAACAAAAGAGAGCCGGACAAACGGTATTTTATATTCTTAGACACGCCTCATTTGTTAATTTTTTTAATTTATATTGTTTTTAAAGTTACCTCTGGTCTCGCAATCTTGGGCATCTTTCTCCTTTCGGTTCAGTCACATAGCCCGCTATGCTCCCTCACCTCAAGAAGAAACCTGCTCCAAGCTTGCGACCCCAAATTCACATTTATTTTTAAACAAGCTCTTAAGGGTATAATCAAATGTAGGGATGCACCATGGTGCATCCTCCAACGAACAGATAATAAGTTATTCATCATCGGATGCTCCGGGGAGTATCCCTACATTTGAGAGTAGTGCAACGCTTTCCCTACAGTGATGCTCAATAATTAAAGAGACGTTGTGTTGGATGCGTGATTCCAGACACAACGTCTCATAAGTTTTGGAGCGTATGGTAATTTCAGCTCCTTATAATACGATTAATTATTTCTTAATGATCTTCTTGCCGTTGCGGATGTATAGACCGGCGGGAAGCGAATCGAAGTCGTTGCCTAAGCTTATGCCTTGAAGGTTGAAGATTTCACCGTTTTCTTCAGCCTCTGCATCTGATTCGAGTTCACCGACTGCCGAAGAATTGGTGTTAAGGCGGAAGTATGACGGCTGTGCGCCGCTTATGGCCACATAATTCTGACCATATTCATATCCCATCATTATTGCATAATACTGACCGGGCTGCAAATTCACGAATGAGAGGTTTGCGTTGAAGCGTGTGCGTACACCGGGTGTCAGGAACATAGGTGTGCCGCCCATCGTGAGTATCTCTACCTCTCCGCTGCCTGAAACGAAGTCGGGCTGTACGAGGAAAGCGAGGCAATTATAACAGAAAACACCGCTGTTTAGAGTAACCCAGGTTTTAACCTGAATGTCTGTGGGGTCATTTATCAGATACACATATGCTGAGCTGCCGTTGGGAAGTGTCTCGGATGCAGTAGTGCCATTAAGTGTCGGAGTTCCCATAACGGTCATCTTGGGCAATCCAGGATTGGCGCTCATGACAATCTTATCTTCAGACACGTAGAAATTTCCTGTTCCTTCATCGAGGAATGCGATATAGAATTCGGTGTCGCTTTGAATCTGGATGTTCTGTAAAAGATTCAGGTTGGTGGTCCATTGTTTTTTCGTCTCATCAGTTTTGGGCGGAAGAGTGACATAGAGGCTTTCTCCAAGGAATGTGAGTTTGCCGTCCATGCTTATAAGGGCAGGAGCGAAACCTTTGGTAAGCTCGATATCGGAAGGGTTCTGTATTGTGATTTCAATATTTGCCAGGCCTCCGAAATATAGACGGTTCAGGAATGTAGCGTCAACAAGTTCTATATACGGAGCTTCTGTGTTTTCAACTGTATATGTGTCGCCAGCTTTCTTGAGCACCACATAGTTTACGTATCCGTAACCGGGTCTCACCGGCTCCCAGATGTCATCGCCGCCGGTTTCAATCTCCACGGATGCGAAAGTCACTTTGTAGGTGCCGTCTTTGAGCGCGAGTTGGCTGAGGTCGATAGTCGGGAGGAGGTGTGCGGGGTCAGTTCCGTATCCGGCCTGGATCGAGAATTTAATGTCGCTTACGGTTTTGCGTATAGTCTCGCCCCCTGTTGCGCCTTGCGGTTCAAAAATTGCACCGAACTGCATTTTGAGGGTTTCAGGCTGATAGTTTACCCACATTGGCTGTCCTTCACCGCTCAGGTCGAATGTCATTGTGCCGTTCTCCACTTTGGCGGAGAGGGAACCATGTTGTGTCATTACCGTTGGACGCACTTCAAGAGGCTTCCCTGTCGGAGGCTGAACGCCGAAGACCGCATCCTGCGTGAAGTTATAACCGCCGCCGCTGCCGCCGCCGGCCCCGAGGGCTGCCGGGTTAAGTGCGTCGAGTGAGAAATAGCCGTCAGACATGCTGCTCCATCCCCAGTTGAAATGGAAAAGGCCATCCTTGTAGCCGTCGCAAACGAATGAGTGGCCGCCACCGAGCATCGAGGCGCCGCCGTAAATAACCGGTCCAACGTTCTTGAGGTTGTCGTAAATCATCTGGGTCCATTCCGTTGCGGAATAATACATGCGCATGTCATAAAGCATGTTTTGGTCATAGCCGAGATATTTGGTGAGTCCTTTCGCAACGTTCATGGCCAATGCTCCCGATGAATCGATTGCATATCCCATCCTCACCGAATAACCGCAAGCCTTCATAAGATAGGCGACGGCATCTGCTTCTGCGTCGGTATATTGTCCGGGAAGATAGGTTTGGCACATGTTGTCCCAATCAAACTTGCGGTTGGCGAAATTCATCGAGAGGCGTTTGGAAATGTCCTCACATTCATAGCTTATCGAGCCTTTGCCCACTTCAGGGAATTTCCAATAGTTCATCACCTGAGCCATAGCCGTGGCTACACAACCTGTGTATGTGGGATTGCCTCCGGAGGTGGGACACATCTTATTGTATGGCTCACCTTGGTCCCAACGGGTCTTGAGCATCGGTTCAATGGCAGGTAAGGATGTGCGGATATCAACCTTTTGTTCCAAAGCTGCGCCCTGGATACCTTTTTCATTCACATATTCAATCTGTCGGGCATATTCGCTAAGCCACCACTCGAGCTGGGGCGGAAGATTCCCTTCCAGAGCGTTGCCGCTGTCTGAATAGCCGAGCACCGGATATGCAACATCGTCTGCGGCAAGAACGAGATATCCGTCGTTTTCTCCCTTGTTGAAGATATAGACTGCGGGATTTCCCTTGGCTGTCTTTGCCGTGTGAACGAGCCTGGGCGCTTTCCCCGAACGACCGGGTGCCGCCATCTTCGGATTTGAGCCGCGCAGCCTTCCGAGAGCTTCGTCGGGTGAAATCGGTTTGGCTGAAACGGAAGCTACTATAGCTACCGCTGCGAGTCCGGTGAGTAATTTTCTAAGCATGTTTGATGTTTTAACTATGGTATAAATAAGTGATTCGTTCATAACCCTATGGGGAGTCGTTTAAGAATCCGTGGCTTCCGGCGGGATGCCGGAAGCCATGGATTGTCATAGGTCTTATCTTATAATGGTTTTCTTACCGTTGATGATATAGATTCCCTTATCGAGTGATTTCACGCGGTCGTAAGAACCGTCTGTGAAGATAACTCTTCCGTCAATGGAGACAACTGTATATTTGCCGTCTGCACCGGCCTGTATGCCTTCCACACCTGAGCTTTCTTTAGAGAGTGTGTATACTGTCTCAAAGCTTGGCGAGGGTTGAACATTGTCAATATAGAGGGCTCCGTAATGGAATGAAACGACATAATCGGTCTCTTCTGTAGGAACGCGATTGAATTTAAGTTTCAATGTAACTCCTTCCGTGCCTGCAGCGTTTTCAATAACTTCAACATCCGGAACCGCTACGCTGAATGTGAAGTAATCCTTACTGCGAAGGTTGATGTAGTTCTTATTGAATACGCTTACCGTTTTGGCCTCGGGGATTGTAACGGAAACTTCTGACAGGTCAGCCACAGGTTTTGAAGGATCGGGAGTGAATTTGAATGTATAATTCTTCTCCTTCAGGATTTCCCATGTGCCGATTGTTTTCTCGGTGGTGGGATTGCCCGAAACATACAAAGCGCCCGGTTCTATTTCAATTGTCAAAGTTCCGCTAAGGTCAAGACTTCTCCATCGCTTGCATACCATTGCAAACTCAAGTTTGAATCCTTGCTGGATAGTCACGACATAATCCTCATCTTCCTTAAGAGTCTCGCCATTATATTTAACCACATGCATTTTAGAGAAGTTCACGTCCATTCCGAGGTGCTCTTCCTTGTCGCATGCGAATCCTGGATAGAAGCCGTTGTTCATGCCGCCGTTTTCTCTCCAGTCGTCGGGAAGAGTCGAAGCATAGGCATCCATGAATTTCTGTTTATTATGGAATTGTGCCGGATCATCGCTCAGGCTTTCGTATTTCTCGACAGTGGTTGTCGGGTCAATGTCGTTGAGCAGATCGCCTGTGGGATCTTTTGTAATGGTGGTGTTGAATTCCTTGGTTCTCTTGAGAGTCCAGGTTTGTGAGATTACCGGAGAATCGAATTCTCCGTCAAGTATGAATGAACCCTTGTCTATAGAGAGGTTGAGCAAACCGCCAAGACTTGCGTCAAATTCCTGAAGACCGGGGAACTTGATTATGAACGTGGGATGCTCGGCATCTTTGACTTCAGTCAATTCATAGCCGTCATACCATACCACATCTCCAATCGCGAGATGTGGGTTGACATCTTCGCGGGTGATAGGTTTGTTATTATCGTCATAGTCTTTTACAGTCTTCGGTTTTGCAGTTTCAGCATTGAGGAATTCTATCTTGAATTCAGGGAAGTCTGAAAGGAGATATTGTTTGTCAAGACTCATTGAGGGGGACAGCTTGACTTCATAATCCTTCTCTTCAGCTAATGTGCCGTAGGTTGCGCTCCAGCTGATGGCCGGTGATCCGTATTGGTCGTCAAGGGTGAACATACCTTCATCCACAAGTATCGTCAGCACTCCACCTTTCTGGAATACTTTATTGTTGACGGAGATAATGGCTTTGTTGGAGCCTTCGTTAGGAATGAATATCCAACCGTCTTCTCCTTGAGACAGATTCGGCATTTGCTGAGAGGTGAAACTTTCGCCGTAGTTTATTTTGATTGTCTTCGGGGTGCTTCCGAAAATTGGGTTGTGGTTCGGATCGGTCCATTCATCGTAACTGAGCTTTTGAGCTTCAGGAATCGTAAACACGATTTCAGTGCGCCCTTCGGTGGCATCCGGGAGGTCAAGCTCGCTG
Source organism: uncultured Muribaculaceae bacterium (assembly GCA_910584055.1). GTDB lineage: Bacteria > Bacteroidota > Bacteroidia > Bacteroidales > Muribaculaceae > Lepagella. The sequence continues at coordinate 64,544 of CAJTZS010000021.1, forward strand.
TTGTTCGCAGGAGAGGCGGTATAGGTGAAACTTTTCTTTTCCCCGTATGTGGCGCTCCAATTTATTGCAGCTGACTTGCGTCCGTCAACCTTGAAATAGCCCTCTCCGGCATATACACTAAGTTGTCCGGGCAATTTGAAAATGTCATTATTAAACTCAATTGAGACTTCATTCCAGTCGGCTTCAACTTTGTAACGGCTTGCATCAATTATGTTACCGTCGTAGGTCACTCTAAGCTCGCTTGTGGGATCTGCACGCTCGTCGAGCACCTCAGAAGCGCCTAAGTATTCAATAACCAATTTGGGATTGACACCTGCAGCCGGAAGTTTCTCCTCAGATTTGTTGGCAGGAGTGTAGTCAGGTTTTACAGCATTGAGGGTGAGAGTGTAGTTGATTTCAGGATTGTCCTGACCATCCACTTTATAGGCACCCTCGGGTATGTATATCTCCAGAAGGCCGGCAGCATCGAAAGCATCTCTGCTGATCTTTAACTCGATGTAGTTGTCTCCCCAGTTGTCAGCGTTCGTCCATCCTGTGGCAGTGCCCTCTTTGAGCTGATATTCAGAAATCTTGTTGACTTTCTTACCGTTGAACTTAACGCTTATGTCATAATCGTCTTCAAGCGTAACTTCGTTGTTGTCTTCAAAAGTGAAATAAACTGACAGCGGTTTCCCGGGAAGTATGCGGCTTGAGCCATCTTCCGGTGAGGTTGAGTAGAAAAGTTCAGGACCTTTCGCATTGGGATCTACAGTGTAAGTGGCTTGTATCGCGGGACTTGAAGTTCCGTCTTCGTTGTTGCTGCATACTCCAGCCGGTATATTCATTTCCCATTGACCGGCTTCGGTAATCTCGGTTTCCGGTTCAATCGCAACGGCTTTGCCGAAATATGACATGTCGCTCACACCGAAATCTAAGTTTGCTGTAGCCTTGACTGATTTTGTAGCATCCCCTTTCTTGGTGAAGGTTATTTCAACATCTGAGTCGATATTGAGCTGTCCGTATTCGAGATCGGGGAAAACTAATGATACAGACTGCAACGTCTTGACGGGAGTTGCCGGGTCTGTGAGCAGTTTATAGTTCTCGATAGGGGCTTTCACAGTCGGATCCACTACAATTGTAGACGTTATGAGGCCACTTTGTTTTCCGTTAGGAGCGGGTACTGTCTTATTGGCTGCATCATCCCATACGCCTTCGAAGAAGAAGCCTGCGGGGATTGAGAGTGTATATGTTCCCGCTTCGGTGACTGAGGGGAAAAGAATCGAGAATGCATATCCTTCAACTCCACCCATCTCCTTGGCCGAGATTGCTGGCTCGTCGCCTTTTTTCAATGTTATCTGCGACAGCTTGCTGTCATCGAAATATGGCATTATTTCGTAATCTGTTGACGCTGGCAAAGTGACTGTCACTTTGTTGAGTACTTTCACTGACGCGCCGTCCTCCGGGTTTATGGAAACCGGAACGAGCAGTTCAGCAGGATCTCCGGCTGTGTCGGCGATTGCTCCTACTGATAATCCGAGTGTTGCGACTCCGGCAGCCGCCAACGAATAAAGTAGATTCTTTTTCATAATAAAAGTGTTAGTGTTGATTTGACAAATTGCTTATGGCAAGCAACAGGTTAAAATGTTAGTTCGGTGATTCAAAGTTGTTTATTTTTAACAACTTTTTAATCTGTCTTACCGGGCACGCCCGGTAAGACAGATACAAGGTAATTACTTCTTGATGATTTTTTTGCCGTTGCGGACATAGACTCCTGCGGGAAGCTGGTTGAAGTCTCCCTTCATCTCTATTCCCTGGAGGTTGTAAACTTTCGCGTTGGCATCTGAATCCTCGATTCCGATTTCTTCAACTCCTGAAGCATCAGTGAATACAACATTATGTTTGCGTTTTGATGCCCAGAATTCGCAGTTGCCGTCGGCATTGGGCTCAACGACCTCCCCGTCAACTACAATGATTGTTCCGTCGGCCGGCTTCATGCTTACGAGAGTTTTTCCAACAACTTTGAGTGCCGTTGAAACATCGGTGTGCTTGAAAAGTTTGTCGTAAGTCACTTCCGCACTATTCCCGTTAACCGACTCAAAATTAATTGTGAGCTCCTGTGTCGGGTTTTTGACATCGCCCATGGCGTCGGCAGGACAGGAGAAAACTTTAACTATCGAAGGTCCGCCGATCTCTTCCAAGGTGAATGAGAATGTTCCATCGTCTTGTTTTGTTTGTTTCATACCGTTCACAAACAGTTCAATTGCATGGTCTTTCGGTTCGCCCACCTTACCTGCTGTGATAAGCTCATGATATTTTATATCAAAAGAGGAAATGGTATAACCGACAGGAATGTATCTGTCTTCCATTCCCGGGAATGTCAACTGTCCGGCCACAAGCTTGTTCTTAGCGTAGCATTGTGTCTCTTTCTCTGCTCCGTCAAAGAAGAAAACGACTACGTTATCGGTTGAAACGGGTTTGGCTGCAAGATAAATGGGAGCATTGTCGGCATGCACGCCGGGGTTAGGTCTGGTATATGACTTGTCTTCCGGATTTGCCATTACCGCCTCATCTATCCAATAGCCCGGTTTAGCGCTCCAGAAGAATTTCTTTTCCTTGCCGGAAACTTCTATGACAAATTTCTTCGCTTCGCCGGCTTTGACGACATAGTTGTTGGAGTTATTGAAAATAACGTCTTCCGTAAGTTCTTCACCTTCACCGAGAGGAATTATCTCGCTTTCGTCAAACGCACCTTTGCGGATTACGATACCTTCCGGATTCTTCAGATATAGCGTAACGGGAACCGGGGTGTATACCTTTCCTGTGGCGGTGAATTCTACTTCTGTATTCTCGTTGATATTAAGGGCCAGACTGTTGTCCGGAATCTCGGTTAGAGGAGTGCCGTTCACTTTTATGGCGGAAATGTTGTAATCTTCATGATAGTTGAACTTGAGAAGGTCTCCTTCGTCAACTGTCAGTTTGTTGTTAATCGCTGCGAGTTGTTCGGGAGAATAGAACTTTCCTGTGCCAGCATAGTAGATGTCTCGGAGACAGTTTTCACTGTTCGTGAATTTAACGGTGACGTCGCAAGCGGCGGGATCATTCTCGAAAACCTGAACCATGACCTTGTCGTCACTTTTAATCGGGATTTCATAGACGTTGTTTTTCGGAGTCTGGGCTTGCCCGTTGAGCGTCACTTTGAATATCTTTGATGTGCCGAGGGGATATATGTTCAGATACTTGTCTTGATCCGTGAAGCTTACTTGCTGTTCGCCCTTCACAATGGCAGGTTTGGAGAAAGAGGAGAATCTCTCATCTTTGCCTCCGGCTTTGTCGTTCTTGAACCAGGCCTTAATCTTGGTCGCCCCGTTCTTGACGTCGAGCGTGAATTTACCGACTTCAGTAAGTTTCTTTGTAGTTATCGTGTATACGGCACCGTTATGGCTTGAATATGTGGGAATTCCGCAATATTGACCATAATTGTCGTTCCCTCCGATTTTGTTTTCGCGTTCCACTTCCTTTTTAGTGGTAGTGTCGTAATATTTTTCCCAAACCGACACTAAGATATACCCAGGGGCCGGCTTGACATAGTAAGAGCCAGTTTCCGTGCCGGTCCAGGTAGTTTTGGTGGCATCGATCTCGAGGGTGGGAGAAGTGAGTCCTCCCTGTACAATCTGCACTGCTCCGGGATTGTCCCAGTTGACAGTGAAAGAGAAGTCAGCCCCTTTCGCAGAGAACGACAACGCCGAAAGAATCAGCGAGCTCAGGATGAGTAGTCGAAATTGTTTCATAAAAATGATGTTTATGGATGAATAATTTCTTTTGCCGTGAGCCTGCCTTGAATGCAAGGCTCACGACAAAAGGTGTTTTCAGATTTTTCAGCGCAGCTGAATCTTGATGGTCTCGCCGTTTGCTGCGGCGATGTAGATGCCGGCGTCAAGGAGCGTAAGGTCGATGGAGTCTTTACCGGTTGCCACTCTCATTCCGCGGATGTCATATATCTCTATTGAAGCGTCGGCGCATCTCACGGTTGTGCCGTCGAAAGTTATTGACTTGCCATTGACGCCTTCCGAAGCGATCTCGTCGACAGACGAATTGTTTGTCATATTGGTGAAGGGGAGGGCGTAGATATCCCAGGTGTGGATGTCTTTCGGCTTGTCATATCTGGTGATGTAGAGCAGGGGATGCTCGGGATGAGCATATGTCATGATCTTGGCCAGGGCCCCGCGTTCGTCTGGACCGGCGGTGAGGAGCGTGCGTCCGCTGGGATAATCGGGAGATATCGCCTGTCCGATGAGCACTTCCTCGACAGCTCCCTCACCGGGAATGCCGCGTTTAACGAGCATCATGTATTCGTTCAGATTATCTTTATAGAAATAATCCGGGTTAAGTGTGCTGCTCTCAATATATGTCTGAGCGTAATATACGCCTGTGCCCATATTGATTTCATCGGTTCTGTTATAGGAACCGTCCTTGTTTATCCAGATCACGCGTGCTATGTCGTTTCCGTTTTCGTCTTGAATCGGCACGCGGAGCTCGTTGGCGTATATGTAGGTGTCGCCGGATTTGACGCGGTCCATGTTGGAGGTCATGCGTTCAGGATCGGAGTCGGGGTCTATTTCATAGCGGTAATTCAGAGACATCACCTCCTTGACCGAATTGAGGTCGACAAAATGGAAAATATAGTCGCCCATGTTGTTGGTGTTGATGAACATCTCCTGCGGTTCGAAACCTTCGAGATCGCTCATGGCGATATGACTTTCGCATTTTTCGAAAAGGTTGTTTAACTTAGTTCCGTCATAATTGTAGTGGTAGTAAGAGTGGAGGTAATTGTCGGAGCCTGCCACATAGTCTTGCTTTGTTATGAAGAAACAAGCCTTTCCATCGTTGATCTGTTCGGTGAAACGTATGTCGTCGCGATATCTGAAATCACCGGCAGAGAAATAGGAGGCCACAATATTGGTGTTGCCGAAGCTTTCGGAACGATATGTCGGGATTTTTGAAGTCTGGATAAGGTTGAACCCGTTTCCGTCGCCCTTCTCTTCATAAATTTCAATCACGAGTTTGTTGTTCTCGCGCATTGTCATTTCATCTATCGGTGAATGGTAGGGATTGTAGAAGGGTTCCTCGTAATATTGTCTCACTACATAAGCTTTGCCGTTCTTGTTCAAGGTCATGATGAACGGTGTGCTCTGCATGTCTCCCGGGAGACGGCTGAGCGGGAAGTTGGCCTTCATCACCGGTTGCATCTCTTTCTCTCCCTCGCGCACGCCGCGGAATATGGTGGCGTCAACGCCATAAGAAAGGTATTGCTCCCAGAAACCGGGGATGAACAAGGAGCTGTCTCCGTCTCCGTCGCCATCACCGTCTCCGTCACCCTCTCCCATGTCGATGTCCGGAATTTCGATATCCTCATCCGGCTCAACGTCTACCATGAAGGTGAGATAAGTCTTCTCCTTACCGTTGTTGTCGATTTCACTGTATACATCGCCCAACTGATAGGGTATCTCATATATCATTTTGTTATAGGTTTGCGCGTTCCCCTCGAAATCTTTGCCTTCCTCGGTTTCTCCGCCGAGCTGATAGACTTTATTATAGTTGTTGTTGACATAATATGTTGTCTGCACGCTCAGGCTCACCATTACCTCAATCTTATCGTCCTGATTGAAGAAGTTGCGTGTGAGTATAGGGGTGATTTCGCATTGGGCCACTGACACTTCCCTGTGATAAGGACCGTAAAGGGCTATGTTCAGTTTCTCTGCCTCGCTTGCGGTTTCAGGATCGCGCGGTGCGTCGTAATAAACTTTATACGACATTTTGTCGCGGACAGTGCCCACATGCTCCATTTTAGAGTTGTAAATATGGAATTCATACTCCTCCAGAATGGGTCTGTTGTAGTCTTCGCTTACTTTGATATATGTGTGTTTGAAGTTTCCGGTGTAAAACCATGTCTCACCCCAGGGGGTGTCGATGTCGCTGATGATGGAAGACGGACCCAGGCTGGTCTGGATAGGCTGGTCACCTTGCACGTTGCGCCTCGGACCTTTCTTCCCTTCGAGCAAATCATTGGCCCTGTTAATCATTTTCGAGCGTTCGCTCTCGAAAGGGGAAGATACTTTCTTTGCCTTGTAAGCATAGTTGCTGAGGTCAAAACTCGCCGGACGGGCAGTCCTCGCGGCGGCGTCGGCCATTCCTAAGCCAAGAGCCGGGAGCACCAGTGAAAAGACTGCTTTAGTAAAAATTCCCATAAGCTTGTAATTGTTGTTTGTTTTTTTGCCATCATGAACCCCGATTTTGGGGATAAAATGACATTGTGAATATTGTGAAAAATAATCTATTATCAGTTTGACTTGAAAAACTGGAATTATCATTTCACTTGTTCATGATTTGATTCCTGCGGCAAATATAATAGAGATTAAATAAAGTTAGATGTTAAGCACGATGCAGAAATCTCCA
>CAJTZS010000022.1 GCA_910584055.1 uncultured Muribaculaceae bacterium
AGGTGCGCTAACCGGACTGCGCTACGCCCCGAAAATCTTTGCAAAGTTATATATAATTTTTTATAATGCAAATTTTATCGTCCATATTTATCCAAATTTTACCCAATTAAGCCAAATTCGTTTGCGCGTTTGGAAGTTTTAAACTATTTTTGTCGTTGGATATTTATTTAGAAGTTTTTAAACAGGCTCTTAAGCTAAACAAGCTCTTAAGTAAATTCATTTGTTGATTTGATTAACCTATGTCTGATCTGAATTTCTTTAGCGGGGAGTTTTATTTCTCGGTTGTCGGGACGATGCTGGTCTTGGCTGTAGTGGTTTTTGTCGCCTTGCAGCGTATTTCAGCCGGTTATGGGATGATGTACAGCCGGAAGTGGGGACCTTCGGTAGGCAACCGCCTCGGTTGGGTGCTGATGGAGTCGCCGGTGTTTTTCGCCATGCTGCTGTTCTGGCTGCTCAGTCCTCGGCGTTGGGAACCGGCGCCGATGGTAATGGCAGTATTTTTCCTCTTCCATTATTTCCAGAGATCGTTCATATTCCCTTTTAAAATCAAAGGTAGAAGCCGCATGCCGCTTGCCATTGTAGCAATGGGCATAATATTCAATCTTGTCAATTCATATATGATCGGAGGATGGCTCTTTTATGTGTCTCCTCAAGATATGTATACCGTGTCGTGGTTGTGGAGTCCGCTTTTTATCCTCGGCACGATAGTTTTTTTTGCGGGGATGGCGATCAATTGGCATTCGGACCATATCATCCGTAATCTCAGGAAACCGGGGGATACGCGCCACTATATACCGCGCGGTGGTTTTTACCGCTATGTGACTTCTGCCAACTATTTTGGCGAGTTTGTAGAATGGACGGGTTATGCGATACTTACATGGAGTCTTGGGGGATTGGCGTTTGCCGTCTGGACTTTTGCGAATCTTGCGCCGCGCGCCCGCAAGCTGCATGCGCGTTATGAGGAGGAATTTGGAGATGAATATCGAAAACTCAAAAGAAAATACATTCTCCCGTTCTGGTATTAATGTTTAATGTTGAATGGGTAATGTGTAATGTCTAATGGAAAAGAAACTGTTTACATCGGGGAGGATTGGCCCTGTGGAATTGCGTAACCGCACTATCCGGTCGGCTGCGTTCGAGGGGATGGGAAGGGACAACGGTCCGTCGGAGATGCTCCGCGATTATCATATATCTGTGGCTCGTGGCGGCGTGGGTATGACCACCCTCGCTTATGCCGGCATCAATCGCTCGGCATTGTCTTTCAAGACGCAATTGTGGCTGCGTCCTGAGATTGTGGCTCCGTTGCGCGAGATAACCGCCGGCATTCATGCCGCCGGTGCCAAAGCCTCCATCCAGATAGGGCATTGCGGCAATATGACCCATCGCTCCACAACCGGATGCATGCCTGTGGGCGCGTCAACGGGTTTCAATCTGTATTCCCCCACATTGTGCCGTGGGCTGCGGAAGGATGAGCTTAAGCAGACGGCACTCGATTTCGGCACGGCAGTGAAGACTGCGCGTGATGCAGGTTTCGACTGTGTGGAGGTTCATGCAGGACACGGCTATCTCATTTCGCAGTTCCTGTCGCCATACACCAATCATCGCCGCGATGAGTTCGGAGGCAGCCTGGAGAACCGCATGACCTTCATGCGTATGTGTCTTGAAGAGGTTATGAAAGCCGCCGGTTCCGACATGGGAGTGTTGGTGAAGACCAACATGCGTGACGGATTCAAGGGCGGTCTTGAAATTGACGATTGCCTGACCGTGGCTCGTGAAATAGAGAAATGCGGGGTACATGGGATGGTGCTGTCCGGAGGTTTTGTGAGTAAGGCTCCGATGTACGTGATGCGCGGTCAGATGCCTATTTATTCCATGACGCATTATATGAAGCAGCTTTGGCTTAAATATGGTGTCAGGATGGTTGGGAAATACATGATACCGAAAGTCCCGTTCAAGGAATTGTATTTCCTTGAGGATGCACGCCGTTTCCGTCAGGCTCTCAGTCTGCCTTTAGTTTACGTCGGAGGGGTTGTGAGTCGCGAGGGGGCTGATAAAGTTCTGGATGAAGAGGGCTTTGATTTCGTGCAGATGGGAAGGGCGTTGCTGAACGAGCCTGATTTTGTGAACCGTATGCGCGAAGAGGATAACCACCGTTGCGGTTGCGACCATGTCAACTATTGCATTGCCCGCATGTATTCCCGCGAGATGGCATGCCATAAACATTGCAAAGACCTTACCCCGGCAATCCTCCGGGAGATAGATAAAGTGAAACGTCAGAACGCGAAGGATGAAAGAGGACGTTAAAGGGAAGACGGCGGTCGTTACCGGCGCCAGCAGCGGTATCGGTTTGTGTTTCTGCCGCGAGTTGGCGAAGCGAGGTTGCAACCTGGTGATGGTAAGCAATCAGGAGCGGGAGCTCGTTGAATGTGCCTCGGAGATTGCCTGCACTCATGGCGTGCGGACATATCCTCTGTATGAGGATCTTACTTCTCCCGCCGCAGCGGAAGCAATTCTCGGATATCTTGACAGTCACGCATTGCGGGCTGATTACCTTATCAACAATGCCGGCATATTCTCCTTCCGTCCTGTCATTGAAACCGACCCTCGTAAGCTCGATTGCTTCATCCGCCTTCATGTGGATGCCGTCACAAATCTCAGCCGAGCGTTCGCGTTGCGGTTTAAGGAGTCAGGTAAGGGCAGAATCCTCAACATGTCGTCTATGTCGTGCTGGATGCCGATGCCCGGTATCGCGATGTATTCGGCAACAAAAGCGTATATAAGAGTGTTCAGCCGGGCGTTGCATTACGAGATGCGGGATTACGGGGTTTCTGTCACGGTTGCGTGTCCGGGAGGTATCGCCACTGATCTGTTCGGACTTTCCGAACCGTTGAAGAAATTCGCCGTTGCCATACGTGTGCTCGACACGCCTGATGGCTTTGCCCGAAAGGCTGTGAACAAGATGCTCAAAGGGAAGAAACAATATATAAACGGACTGCTCAACCGCATCTCGATTGTGTTCGTGGCGTCGCTTCCCACCCCGGTGAGGATGCTCGTTAAGCGAAAGATGCTTGACAAAGGCATCGCAAGGTAATGTTTAATGTGCAATGGGTAATGTGTAATGTTTAATGGGGGAGAAATCTATGAAGAAACTAAAGAATAACAGTAATAAAGGATTGTCTATTTCCAATATACCGGCCGGTGCTCCGGTTTTGGTTACGGGTGCCACCGGCAGCATCGGGCGCGAGATATGCCGTGCCTTGGGCCGTTTCGGCGTGCCCATGATTATGGCATGCCGTTCGGAATTGCGTTTCGCCGACACTCTGGGTGAATTGCTGAAAGAGAATCCATCGCTTCAAGCCACTTTCCTACAGTTGGACCTGAACAGTTCAGTGTCTGTGACCGAGGCCGTGAACAACCTCAAGGGTGTCACACTTGCCGGGATTGTCAACAATGCCGGCACGATGGAGCGTCATTTCTCTTTAAGCCCTGATGGACCGGAAACTACAATGAATGTGAACTATCACAACACTCGCTTGTTGAACCAGCTTCTGCTGCCGCAGGTGGCACGCGGAGGGTCAGTGGTTTTCACCACCTCCCTGACGCGTCACCGCTGGGGGAAGCGTCATCTTCCCGCCACAGTGAGCGAACGTTCGTTCGGTCAGCTTTCCACATATTCCCTCTCCAAGGCTTGGATAACGCGCTTTGCAGCCGAGTTTTCAGAGGAAGGCGCGAAAAATGGCGTAAGGGTCAACTGTGCTGACCCGGGAGTTGTAGACTCCTCGATGATACGGATGGACCGATGGTTTGACCCCATTGCCGATGTGATTTTCCGTCCGCTTATCCGCACCCCGCGCAACGGGGCTGTCCCCGCCATGCGGGCATTGCTGAGTCCCCTTTCCGGAAAAATATTCACGCTTAACAAGATATTAAACAACACGATTATATGAAAAGACAGATTATAAATTGCGCAGCGATGATATTTATCGCTTCATCTGCAGCGGCGGTTAATCCGATGTGGGTGAGGGACGCGAAGATTTCCCCCGACTGTAATAAGATAGCGTTCTCCTATAAAGGAGATATTTATACGGTGTCGGCGATGGGTGGGGATGCTTCCAGGCTCACTTCCGGAGCGGCTTATGAGAGCGCTCCAATATGGTCGCCGGATGGCGGTTCGATAGCTTTCGCTTCCGACCGTAACGGAGGGAAAGACGTGTTCATTGTTCCCTCATCTGGGGGAGCGCCCCGTCAGCTCACTTTCAACTCGGCAGCCGAGACACCGGAGGCGTTCTCTCCCGACGGGAAGGAGGTGCTGTTTTCAGCCGTAATCCAAGATCCCGCATCGAGTGCGTTGGCTCCTATCCGGACACAGAGCGAACTTTATAGCGTGCCTGTTTCCGGAGGAAGGGTTAAACAGGTGCTGGCGGTTCCTGCGGTGAATGTCGCAATGGGGCCCGATGGCTCGTTTTTGTATGAAGACGTAAAAGGTCTTGAAGATAAATGGCGTAAGCATCACACTTCTTCCGTGACTCGCGACATATGGATGCACGATTCCAAGAGCGGTAAGTATGTCAACCTGACCGCGCGTGCTGGTGAAGACAGAAGCCCGGCCCTTTCGCAACGTGGTGACACGTTTTATTTCCTCAGCGAACGCGACGGCGATTCCTTCAATGTCTATTCAGCATCGTTGACCCCGGGAGCGCCCGTGCGCAAGCTCACTGATTTCAAGGATCATCCCGTGCGTTTTCTAAGTGCCGGAGCGGGCGATAAACTTGCGTTTGTGTATAATGGCGAGCTGTTCACTATGACACCGGGTTCTACCCCGAATAAGCTTGCTGTCAATCTGGTGGACGATGCCGTCAATGACATTCAGAATATACCCTTCAGCCGTGTGCGCGGTGCGGTAGTCTCGCCGGATGGCAAGCAGATGGCGTTCACTGTCCGTGGAGAAGTTTTTGTGTCTTCAACGGAATATCCCTCCATCAAGCAGATAACCCATACCTCGGCAGTGGAATCGCGCCTTTCTTGGGGTGCTGACGGTCGGTCGCTCTATTATGGATCTTTACGTTCAGGACGGAGCAATATATACAAGGCCTCGATCAAACGTAAGGACGACCCCAATTTTTCCAACTCTACGTTGATTGAAGAGAAGGCGATGTTCCCTGACGATGGTGTGGAGCGCGGCTATCCTTCGGTTTCTCCCGATGGCAAGAAGATGGCTTATGTTGAAGATCGCAGAATACTTAAGGTCATGGATCTAAAATCTGGAGAAACAAGGACGTTTGAAGATAAAATAACCAATTCACGCAGCGGAGGCTTCGGGGTTGAGTGGAGCCCCGACAGCAAATGGCTCACTCTCGAGATCATGAATCCGATGCATGACCCTTATGGCGACATTGCGATTGTTAACGTTGACAGCGGAGAGTTCATTTCTCTTACGAATACTGGTTATTTCGATCAGCAACCACGCTTCACGGACGACGGTAATGCAGTGATTTTCGCTTCCGAGCGTTACGGCATGCGCAATCATGCCTCCTGGGGTTCGGAATATGACGTGATGATGGTGTTCCTGAATAAGGAGGCGTACGACAAGTTCCGCCTCTCTGAAGAGGACTATGCGCTACTCAAGGAGGTGGAGGATCAGCAGAAGAAAGCTGCGAAAAAGGATGATTCTAAAAAGAAATCCGGAAAGAAAGATAAAAAAGATGAAGGAGGGAAAGATTCAGACAAACCTTTAAATCTTGTAAAGATCGACAGGGAGGGGATTCAGGACCGCATTGTGCGTCTAACTCCCAACTCTTCGGACCTTAGCGATTATGTTGTCTCCAAAGACGGCGCTACACTCTATTACCTTTCCGCTTTCGAAGGAGGGTATGACCTCTGGAAGAAAGACTTGCGGAAGGGAGATGTCTCGCTTGTCAAGAAACTTGATGCCGGTGGCAGCGGCATACAGACCGATAAGGAAGGCAACATGTATCTTGTGGGCTCCACTGTTAAGAAATTCAATCCAAAGAGCAAGGAACTTAAGAACATATCCATATCCGGCAAGGTCAAGATAGATCCAGCTAAGGAGCGTGAAGCCATGCTCGACTATGTCGCCAACGAGGCGCGCGAACGCTTCTATCTTCCGGAAATGCCGGTAGACTGGGAGATGTATGTGGCCAACTATCGCCGTTTCCTCCCCCATATCAATAATGGCTATGATTTTGCAGACATGCTCAGCGAACTTCTTGGAGAGCTTAACGTGTCTCACTCTGGTGGAAGGTATTTCCCCGATGGTGCCAAAGACCAGACTGCTTCTCTCGGACTTCTTTTCGATATGTCGGGAAATGGAGATGTCGCAAAGATCGAGGAGATAGTGGCTGGCGGTCCTTTCGACCGCGCCACGACCAAGGTGCGTCCCGGCGATGTGGTGGTGGCCATCAATGGTGAGGAGACTGCCGGTGAGGGCGATTGGGAGACGTTGCTGAACAATACGGCAAGGAAGAAGACTCTCGTCTCGCTGCGCCGGCCGGCCACTGGAGAGAGCTGGGAGGAAGTAGTGTTGCCTATCACTGCTTCAGCTATGAATGAATTGCTTTACCGCCGCTGGATTAAAAGCCGCGAGGAAGCGGTGGATTCCCTTTCCGGCGGACGTCTCGGCTACGTGCACCTACGCTCGATGGACGACGGCAGCTTCCGCGACATATACTCTAAATTGCTTGGCAAATATTATAATAAAGAAGGAATTGTGATTGACACCCGCTGGAACGGGGGCGGTCGCCTGCATGAAGATATCGAAGTGCTTTTCAGCGGAGAGAAATATCTCACGCAGGAAGTTCACGGGCGTCCCACCGGCGAGATGCCGTCGCGCCGTTGGAACAAGCCCTCGGTGATGATAATCGGAGAGGCCAACTATAGCAACGCCCATGGCACGCCGTGGGTATACAAACACAAGAAACTCGGCAAACTCGTGGGCATGCCGGTGCCCGGAACCATGTCGAGTGTTAACTGGATAACCTTGCAAAATCCCGACTTGCTGTTCGGTGTCCCCGTGGTGGCATTCCGCACGGCGGACGGCACGGTGCTTGAGAACACTCAGCTCGAACCGGACATCAAGGTTGCCAACCTCCCCGCCGATATAGTCGCAGGGAAAGACTCCCAGCTTGAGGCGGCAGTGAAATCCCTGCTGGGAGAGATAGGGAAATAGCCAGACCAGGCACTTCCGTGCCCGGCACTCGACGGCTGTCGCTACTGAGAAAGAGGCCGCTCAAGGCTGATTGAAAAAGAGGCGCATCGAGGTTTCGATGCGCCTCTTTCCCTTTGGGAATATCTGAATCAGACGGTTAGCGGATGATGCGTTTGGTGGCTTTCACAGAGCCGTTGCTCATCGTTCTTCTTTCGATTACGAGCGAACCCTTGGCAGGATTGTCGATGCGGATTCCGTCAAGGCCATAATATACTGTCTCAACCACTTCGGAATCGGTGATTTCCTCAACGCCGGAGCTTTCCCCTTGTTTCATCAGATTCTTTATCTCTTCAGCGCTCATTGCGCGGTTGAAGATATAGAAATCATCGTAAGCATAGTCAGGGTAGGGGTCTCCGTTGTCGTACCACTGCGAACGTCCAAGCCAGTTCTGGTTAGTCCTTCCCATCTCCGAAGGGTTCGGCTGATTGGAGAAAGTTTTAATCAATTCTCCATCCACGTATAGGGAAAGAGTCCCCGCTTCCTGGCTCAGTGCTATGTTGTACCAACGGTTCTTTTCGAGCGTGAAATTGGCATCCATGTTGGAATTCTTGGAGCCTACGCGCAGTTTATACCTGAAACCGCTCTTGTTGTTATATCCATAGTCAAGAAGCATCTGTGTTTCATGTCCCGAACCGAAGTCGATTATTCGCCCCACGTTGTCGCCAGAGCGTTTAAGCCATAGGGAGATTGTAAAGTCCCTGATTTCGGACAGCACTCCGGTTGGGAAAGAGATATAGGATTGGGTGGAAGACACCAGTTTCACAGCACCTTTGTCATCTCCCTTGCGGTCGTCGCTCCATACAGCGCCCTGAAGGGAGGCGTTGTTTCCTCCATACCAGTCTTTTGCCGACAATCCCTTGCGCTCGGCGAAAGGAACATAGAAATAATTGCCGGCCGCAGGAGTGGCTACAACGGGATCAGAAGGTTCACCTTCCTTGGAGAGACGTTTCGGTATGAGACGGTAATAATATGTTGTGCCGTTTTCAACCGATGAGTCTATATATTTTACTGCTGAAACTCCCGACTTGAGATCCTCGTATGGCCCGTTCTCGTTTTCGGCGCGCTGCACTCTCCATGTCGAAGACCAGGTCTTGGTCCATGTCAGGGTAACCTTCCCGTCGCCAGGAGCGGCGAAGAGGTCGTACACAGCCTCAGGCGCTTCGGTGAGGACCGGGGTATGTACCTTAACAATTTCGGAAACCGGAGTTGCATCAGCATTGCTGAGCACCGTCACCCTGTACCAGTAGTCATGACCCTTGTCAAGACCTGTGTTCGAATAGGTTGTCTTGTCTGTTGAAGGCATTATGACCTTGAATTGAGCATCTTCGGCATCTCTGCGTTCAACCATATATCCGCGGGCGCCCTCAACGGTTCCCCATGTTAGTTTCACTGTTGTCTGGTCTTCGGCAGAAGCTGTGACTTCCGGGGCCGCAACTTCGTTGTCTCGGGTTACAGTGTTTATACGGGAATATATTGACGCGTCACCCTTGTAGGAAGTGGCCTTTATGCGATACTCCCTTTTTTCCTTCATGTTTATCCTCTCTTCAAAAACCACCGTGGCTCCCGCAACGTAATCTTTACCGGGTTCGAGGGTAGCGCATGGGGTCCATTGTCCGCCGTCTTCTTTTTTCTCCACGATGTAGTTTTTGCCTGTTTCCCCGTTGTGATCATACCAAGAGAGGCGAGCGGTCTTGAAATCCGCGCTGTAGCCCAGGGCCGGAAGTGGCGGTGCTATTTTCCATTCGTGAACGAATTCTGATTTCTTGGTGTATGCGAGTTTCTGGTTATAGTCAGCGAAATATTTACCGGCAGGAGTGAGTTTACCATCTATTTCCACAGCGCGGGCATCTTGCACGGCATTGTAGAAATGCAGACGTTCGAGTTTGTCGAGGGCATCCTGATTAGCCAGGGCGGTTTTCATATATTCGAGCTGCTTGGCCGCATTTTTTTCTGTCAACGGGCGGTTCACCTCTTTTGTGTAGGCCTCCGGGTCATCGGCAGTGGTGATTTGTTCAGTCTCTTTTCCGTCGCTGCCCGTCACTTTCTTGTAGTAGATGATGTTGCTGTCGGCATCGCGTCTTGGGCCTTTGGCATCCGGCCAAGACTCGTTGGTCCAGTTTGCGCCATTGTTCCATTCTGTCACCCATACCGGACGCCCTTTCGATACACTGACTGCTCTGTCTATACGAGATTTGAAATCTGTTGTCGCCTCATACTGGTGATACACCACATAGTCAACGCGATAGTTCAGAGAATCTGCAAGGTTGAAAAAGTTTGTGAGCCATCCACCCCAAATCCCGGTAGGTGCAGGAGAACCGACGCGAAGTCCGGACTTAAGGAATTCCGGCCATTCCTTTATGATTTCAATAGGCTCGGAAGGGTGTTCCTTGTCATCGTTATGGTTGTCAGGCTCGTTATCTCCGAGAAGATGAGAGACATTGAACACGTTCTGGCACTGAGAGAAACTCGGCCATCCGCGATGGTGGCGCTGGGGCACGAATTCACGGTCAACGGTGTTGCTGTCGCCCGGATAATCCGCGCTCCATGCATATGAGTGTGTGGAATTTGTGAAAGTCAGTACATTCTGGTTCCATCCGCACCATCCCTTCTTTGAAACCCACTGATGTTTGCACACACGGATGAACGAGATGAAAGCTTTGTCGCTGCCGTCTTTGGTTACGAAACCATCGGGAAGTTCATTTATCACGAGGTCTTCAGTGTCGGCAATGTAGACGCGGCTGTGTCCAGTGCCGTCTGCATTGTTCGCGAATGTGGCCTGGAATCCTTTGCGGAGCACGAAAGAGCGGATATTGTTGTCGAATTCACCGAGATCCTTATAATAATTCTCCACAGCGAGATCTTTGGAATCGCCCTGGCAGTTAGTTTGTGTATATACGGTCAGAGCCTTTGCGTAAGTGTCGAGCCCGTGAGGGATAAGCACGCAACCACCGCGATATTGCGCGATGCGCACGTTTGAATTCACGTTGGCCGGGGCTCCATCGATTTTTATATCCTTAAGGAAATTTTCTATCACGAATGAAGGCTTTACATCATCGAAATAGAGCCAGGCATCGTTGCCCACAAGGTTGGCAGAAGAATTGTTGAACGGAGTTTTCGATGTCAGATGCACTTCCGCCTTCCCGGAAATTGTCACATCCGTGTCGGTCAGTCCTGTCATGGTCTGGTCTGTGGTCAGGCTCAGTGTCTGGTTCGCATATGCCGAAGCGCCGGTAATGGCGGCGGCAATGCACAGGCAGATAGATTTTTTCAGTTTTGCCATATGATTTAAAGTTGAAATGAAGAGAGGCGTGCGTCAACATAAAGAATCTGCACGTCTCTCTTCCGTAATTGTGCAAGCGAGAACGTGAGTCTCACTTAGCGGATTATTTTTTTACTTACCTTGACGTTGCCATCGGTCATCACACGCTTCTCGATCACGAGTGCTCCCTTCGCAGGGTTCATGATTCTCACGCCGTCGATGCCGTAATACTCGGTAGCCGATACTTCTGCATTGTCATATATTTCAGAAACGGCAGATGTATCCTTTAAGGTCAGGGAATAGTCGGCTGTGGCGAAGATTGAGTGAGAACCGATGATTTCCACGTAGTAGGTACCTGCAACGGGTGCTTCCACATCGGTCTCACATTTCTGAAGAATTGCATGATTGTTGTCATCTGTTTTTTCAAGAGAGAAAACCTTTCCCTGTCCGGCAGCCGGTGCTCCCAATACGGAATACGGCTGATCCTCGGTAGCGTTCCATGTTATCCCTTCAGGTCCGGGTTTGCCGGAGAAAAGGAGCCCGAGGTATGTGGTTTTGCCGGAACCTTTCAGATAGGCATTGTCAGCATCTTCAGAGACATTGCTCCATGGACCGGCGAGAACGGAAAGCCTGTATTTCCCCGGAGTCGTGATTTCTACGGGATATACAAACCAGTTAGGATGGGAAGTCCCATTGTCCCAGCGGATCAAAGCCACATTGCCGTTGTATGAAGTGCCTTCGTATTCCACCTTGTCTCCCATATTTTCCCAGCGGACACCGCTGTTCCAAGCCACGTTTGTCCCTGCGCTGAAGTTATAGCTGTCGCCATCTTTAGTGTAGGGGAATTTCCAGTATTCCCATCCATGGCGCGGCATGTCGGCCGGAGTCGAGACCTCACCTGCGTTTGCGTCCGCGATAAGGTTCTCAGAACCTGTATTCTCACGGCCCTTGACAAATTCGAGCTGATAATCGGCAGTTGCGATAATGGCTCTTGATCCTGTAAGCTCTACATAGTATGTGCCCGGATACTGCGCCGTTACCTCGCATTCGCATTTGATAAGCGTCGCATGGTCATTCCCATCTGTTTTTGGAAGGTCGAAAAGTTTACCTGAACCGGTTTCAGGTAAGCCGAGAGTCGAGAACTCGCTTGTCCCTGTCCAGAGGACACCCTTCGGCCCCCTTTCTTTTGCGAACAGCATTAATAATTCTGCCTGCGAGGCTGATCCATTGACGAAAGTCCCCTCTTCGGTATTGAGATTGCTCCATCCGCCTGCAAGCACGGAAAATCGATAAGTTCCCGGTGTCTTGATTTCAACCGGGAATATGTACCAGAGATTTCTCAGGTTGGTGTCTTTACCGCCGTCCCAACGAGTGAAGGCAATGTTCCCGGTGTATGAGTTGCCGTCATAAGTAACGGCAGTCGGTTTGTTTTCCCAGCGGACATTGTTCCCGTCCGGGCCGTTGCTGTTCCATGTCAACTGTGTGCCTGCCCCGTCAGTCTTGAATGTCCAAGCCTGCCAGCCGGCGGCTGCCATCGCGCCCTTGTCGCCTGTTGTGCCTTCGTTGGCTTTTGTCATCAGGTTATCCTGC
This sequence comes from uncultured Muribaculaceae bacterium, assembly GCA_910584055.1. Lineage (GTDB taxonomy): Bacteria > Bacteroidota > Bacteroidia > Bacteroidales > Muribaculaceae > Lepagella. The sequence continues at coordinate 12,075 of CAJTZS010000022.1, forward strand.
GCCGCCATGGACATGGCGGCAAACAGGCAACCTGCGAATAATAAGACTCTTTTCATCTGGAACATTTTTTATCTGATGAATTTTTTTGAAACCTTTACTGTTCCGTCAGAGAGTGTGGTTCTTTCGATAACCAGAGAACCCTTTGCCGGATTTGCAACTTCAACGCCATCGATGCCGTAATAGCGTGTTTCCATGATGTCTGCAGGCGCAAGGGTTTCGATTACACCGCTGCCGCCTTCATAAGGAGCTGCGAATGTCAGGGCGAAATCGCCTACAACGAATATGGTGTGTGACCCCTGGAGCGAGATGTAGTATTTGCCGGCTGTGGGGGCGAGGAGGGTCGTGCTGCATTTGTTCATTACCGGTTTTTCACCGCCGCCGTTCTCAATTTTGAAAAATTTGCCATAGAATTCTTTTACGACGCCTCTTTCCTGGGCATCCTGCTCATCTGTAACATCCGACCAATGGACATATTCAAGATTCTTGGGGCCAACTTCTTTGGATATTGTTACGCGGATTCCGCATTGTTTGACATAGCAGGGGTTGTCGCCGTTCGTGTCTCCGTCATTGTTGTTGTTCCAGTTGCCAGCGAGCATTGAGAAATCGTAATATCCAGGAGTGGTTATTTCCACGGGGTAACAATACCATCGGGTGTGGTCGCCGCCGCCGTCCCAGCGGAAGAGGGCGACGCTGCCGGCATAGGAATCACCGTTTTCCAGAGTGCATTTGTCAGGATAGGATTCGAGCCTTACGTTTGCCGGCCAGCTTTCGGTGATGTTCTCCGGAACATAGTTGGTTTCGTCCAGGCCGCTTGTGGCCCAGTCGAAGTCAGACTCGAAAGTGAAAATGCCGTCAACGGTCTTGAAAGGGCATTTCCATAGTTGCCATCCGTCCTGCACGAGGGGAGCATCCAATCCTGCCACGTTGCCATGTGCGCCTTCGGTGGCGTTTCTCATAAGGTTTTGTTCTGCAGCCTGGGCTGACATGCCGAATGCAACGAGAGCGGCACCGGCCATAATAGTAGAAATTTTCATAAAAAAATAAGGTTAGTGTTAAAAACTCGGTTAACGTCAAGTCAAAATCGGGTTAACGTCATGGCGCAAAATTATAGCAAGGATACGAGGTGGTAAATAGGGGAAATGACCAAATATTGCATATGATGATTCCACAGCGGGTTAATGACCAAAACAACGTCAATCGGGGATATAATGGGTGTTTAGACCGAAAACAGGTGTGAAAACCTTTGAATTGTTCATATGAACTGAATGCCCATCTTTTTAGAAATGTTTAGCCGTTATGCAGAAAAACTATAAATGATAATTTTGCAAGCGTGAAAAATACAGGTAAAATTATTAAGAGGTAATTGAAAGGTAATTTAGGCTGTCGGATCATGATTGATGGTAACGGCAGGTGTCCTTAAGGGGTTGCAAAGCCTTAAGGACATTTCTTGAAAAAACATTTATTTTTGGAAAACTCATGAAAACTCATGTTCGACCTTAAATATTCAATAATAACTAACCTTAGTTGAAATGAAAAAATCAATTTCTTTAGTGTGCCTGCTGTTCACATGGATATTCATGATGGGCGCGCAGGCAGCTTCCGCCCCACGGTCGGTAAAGGGAGTCGTGGTGGATACGGAAGGGGAACCATTGATCGGGGCCACTGTTCAGGTGGAAGGGACATCCACGGGTGTCAGCACCGATATCGATGGTAATTTCGTGATTAACGTGGCTTCCGGGCAGACCCTGCTTGTCTCTTACGTCGGCTATTCACCCAAGAAGGTGAAAGTAACCGATTCTTCGGCAGACTTGAGGATAGAACTCAGCCTTAACGAGGAGATGCTTGAGGATGTTGTCGTTATCGGTTACGGTTCTATGAAGAAGAAAGACCTGACCGGAGCCATCACCCAGATCGATCCAAACAAGATTGCGGACTCGAATCCGCAGACTGTTCAGGATATTCTCCGTGGAACAGCCGGACTTCAGGTAGGCTACGATTCTTCTGCAAAGGGAGGCGGTTCTCTCGAGCTTCGCGGAAAGAACTCTCTCGGCACAAAATCCGATCCGCTTATCATCCTTGACGGAATGCAGTTCTATGGTGAGCTTTCAGAAATCAATCCCGAAGATATCAAGCAGATAGACATTCTGAAGGACTCTTCTTCGGCAGCTATTTATGGTGCGAAGGCGGCAAACGGTGTAATCATAGTGACCACTAAGAAAGGTTCAAACACAGGTCGTCCGAGTGTGACATTAAGTGCCAACTGGGGTATCAACACAAAGAGCGCATACCGTAAATATTATGACGCTGACGGTTATCTCGCATATCGTACGGATTTCTACAAGCGCGACACTTTTGGCTTCGATGAAAACGGCAATTACCGCGATTATCAGAACGGCCAGAAGAATGCCGGATATTATGATTATCCTTCCGAGGCTAATCTTGCCAAGTATGGCATCACCCTCGACCAGTGGATGGGTTATACATCAAACGGTGCGGATGAATCCCCTCGGAGTGTGTACGGTCGCCGCATAGGTCTTGATGAAGAGCCGTTGCTGTTCAGCAACTTCCTTGACGACATGTCGTTCAACTGGTTTGATTATGCATTCCGCACGGGACTCAACCAAGACTACAATGTCAGTCTTTCCGGAGGAACCGACAAGATGAACTATTACATGAGCGTCGGCTATATGAAGAATCAAGGTGTGGTTAAAGGTAACGACTACAACACCCTCCGCGCCTCGATGAGAATGAGCGGTAAGGTGACCAACTGGCTTGAGGTAGGTGCCAACGTGAATTTCCAGCACCGTTCCGACGGCGACCAGGCCCTGCATTATAGTGATGACCTTCAGAACCCGAACATCATGAAATTCTCGCCTTATGCTCTTCCATACGATCGCGAGACAGGTGAGATGCTTCAGTTCCCGATGGGCGGTACAAACCGTTTCCAACCTTTCCGAAATGAAGAGTTCTACTATAAGTATGAGAAACTGGAGAAAGGTTATATGGTGCTCAACTCCAAGTTCTATGTAAATCTCAATCTTCCTTTCGGGATCACATATCAGTTCAACATATCGCCGCGATATCAGTATTTCTGGGACCGTTGGTTCACGAGTGCAGACCTTCCCGACTCTAATAAGGCTGACCGCGGTGTGAACCGTGGCTGGGGAAAGAGGTTCGACTGGTCGCTCAACAACACGATAAACTGGGACTACACATTCAACGATGTTCATCATGTGATGGTGACTCTCGCTCAGGAAGCTGAAGACCGCAAATACTGGAGCGACAAGATCGAGGCAAGAGGCTTTGACCCGACAGATGCCCTCGGCTTCCACAATACGCAGAATGCGGATAAAGAGATTTCCAAATTCTCTACTGAAGACACGCATGAGAGTGCGGATGCGTTGCTCGCACGTGCGTTCTATGCTTACGATGACCGCTATATGATTACTGCCTCGGTGCGTCGGGACGGTTATTCCGCATTCGGAGCCAAATATCCTCACGCTACATTCCCGTCGGTTGCATTGGCATGGAATTTCGCCAACGAGAAATTCATGCAGCCCATCTCCGAAATCTGGAGCGCAGGTAAGCTGCGTCTCTCTTGGGGTAAGAACGGTAACCGGGATCTTGGTAACCCGTATATAGCCCTTGCCAATCTCGGAAGCGGTCAAGGAATGACCATGAACTATATCGACGGCAACGGGAAAGTAGTCAGCGACCTCAAGTATCTTACAATGAGTCGTCTCTCCAATGAGAATCTCCGTTGGGAAAAGACAGAGGCGTTCAACGTCGGACTCGATCTCGGTTTCTTCAACAACCGCTTGAACCTTAGTGCAGACTGGTATTATAAGAGAACGAACGACATGGTGATGAAGATGGCGCTTCCCGGCTTTTCAGGTTTCAATGAGGTCGCCACCAATATCGGCCGGGTTGACAACACCGGTATCGAGCTGTCGATCAACTCCCTCAATATCTCGAACAATATTCTTGACTGGAGCACGACATTCGCTTTCTCCTACAATAAGAACAAGATCGTTCACATTGACTACCAGATGGAAGATATCCTTGATGCCAACGGCAACGTGATAGGACAGAAAGAGAAGGATAATTCCAGCAACGGTTGGTTTATCGGGAAATCGATAGAAGAGATCTGGGATTACGATGTAATCGGCATATGGCAGCCTTCGGAGGCAGCAGAGGCAGCGAAATACAATCAGCGTCCCGGTGATCCCAAAGTTGCGAACTATTATACTGAAGACGACAAGGTGGATCCTGAAACAGGTGAGCGCACGGCAGTCTATAATGACAAGGACAAGATTTTCCATGGTCCCAAGCATGCACCCTTCTTCCTCAGCATGAGGAACGATTTCACCCTCTGGAAGGATTTCACCATCAGTTTCACCTTCTACAGCAAGTTCGGTCATAAGAGTGCATCGGGTGAATATCGCAATGCTGACAATCCATCCGACATAATCACCCATGGATTGAACACATATGAAAAAGAATATTGGACACCCGAGAATCAAAGCGAATATTTTGGTCGCCTAATGGCCCAGGGTCCTACCGGCGCGACTGGCGTGAACCGAGTGATAAGCCGTAATTTCTTACGTCTGAGCGATCTTACGTTCGGCTATACACTCCCAAAGAAATGGACGAGCAAGGCATTCATGGAGCGTGTGCGCGTCACATTCGGTATTAAGAATCTCTTCACAATCAATCCTCCGAAATGGAGCTACGGCGATCCCGAGAACTGGGGAGTCGGCAACCGCGTATTCAATTTCGGTATTAACGTAACATTCTAAGCTTCCAGAAATGAAATCATTATATAATAAAATCTGTAAAATTGCGGCTCCGGCCCTTATGGTGGCCATGCTTGCAAGTTGCTCCGACGATTTTCTGAAGCCGGATCCCATGTCGGAGTTCGAACCGGGAACGACGTTCTCCACCGAATCGGGTATCCAGGCAGCGATGGCCATCTGTGACCGTCATCTTGGCCGTATGTTCATCAACATGGGCAACACCAACTCAATCGGTATGCTTTCTGATATGATGTTTTCCGAAACCACAGTCCATGCCAAGACCGATGACGGGACCATGAAGGCAGACTGGGCAGGCAACCTGACTCCCAACGGATGGATGCCGACGGGTAACAATTCAGGCGGCGAGCTCGGCTGGGTGTGGAACGACATGTGGGACCACGTCAAATATGCCAACACCGTGCTGTCATATATAGACGGCGTTGAGGGAATGTCCCAGGATAAGAAAAATGAATACAAGGGGCGTGCGCTGTTTCACCGCGCCTGGGCTTATTACAACCTTACTTTCTGGTTCGGCAACCTGCCTCTTGTCACCACCCTTCCCAACGGACCCAAGCGTAATTATCTCTCCTGCCCGCAGAGTGAGATTATAAAGATGCTCGTAGAAGATTTGAAGAATGCTATCGAATGGGTTCCCGCTCAAAGCGAGATGTCGCTCTATGGTATGATCAACAAGGAGGCTTGCCGTCATCTTTATGTTAAGGTTCTCCTTGCCGACGGACAATATCGTGAGGCAGAGAATCAGGCTACGATACTCATAGCTCAGAGTGGCCTACAGTTGATGAAACAGTCGTTCGGAACGAATGTAGCCGGCGGAGAACCGAATACCTGGCCCGTGACCCGTAACGTCATATGGGATCTTCACCGTCCGGAAAACAAGATACTCGCGGCCAACAGGGAATATATCCTTGGTTGGGTCAACGTTTCCGAGCAGGCATTCCAGTCGATGCCCTGGGCGCGTGTGCTTGGCCCCCATTTCTGCGGCAACATAATCACCCCTGACGGAATAGAAGGGAATGCCCTTGACCGCTACGCGCGAAACAACGGCGATTATGATATCAATGTGGACTGGTTGCGAGCAACAGGCCGCGGTATCGGTGTAACGCGTCCTACGGACTGGGCGCAGCGCACATTGTGGGTTTATCCCGGCCATGACAATAATGAGGAGGACCTTCAGGACCTCCGCCACAACCCTTCGGTTGGAAACTGGCTGCGCATGGAAGACATGAAATACAACAGTGCCAACATGAGAAAGGGTAATTCCAAGTATTACGGCAAGAACCTCGTGCTCTATGCCCCCGAAGACGTATTCGATAAAAGAGGCAGAAAAGTACGCACCAAAGGTCAGATTCTTTGCTCAGATACCATCCGCTCATGGTTCGATATCCCTTATTACAAGACCTACCTTCTTGACAAGAAAGCTGAAGACAATCTGGGCGCAAACGATTTCCAGGGCGCGTCGCTTGGCGCAAACGGTAACTGCTACATCTACCGTCTTGCAGAGACATATCTTCTTCGCGCCGAGGCTAAGCTCTATCAGGGTAACGCCGGAGGGGCAGCGGAGGATGTCAATGAAGTGCGTCGCCGCGCGAATGCCAAATACATGTATCCTACCGTTAACATAGGCGACATCATGGACGAGCGTGCCCGCGAGCTCTACATGGAAGAATTCCGTAAAGCGGAGCTTACCCGCGTATCGTTGATTCTCGCCAAGACCGGTATAGCCGATGAATGGGGCAATACTTACGACCTCAATACCTGGGACAAGCAGGAAGGACAGGATCTTTCCGGCGGCAGCTATTGGTATCAACGCCTTGTTCACCATTCATTCTATAACAATCCGCAATTCAACAACGGAGTGGTTTCTTCGGGCAGCAAGAGCGAGATTCGCTATAAGATGGATAAGCACAACCTCTATTGGCCGATTCCAAATTGGGCGCATACAGGCAACAACGAGGCTCAGCTCTGGCAAAACTATGGCTATGACGGCTATGACCCCAACTGCAAGATGTGGACAACATGGCAGGAGGCCGATGCGGATGCCCGGACTGCTAATTGATAATAAATTGATATACTGATAATTTATGATATCCGGGTCCTCGCAAGTCCATAAGGTCTGTGTGAGACCCGGATTTTTTAACAACTTCTGCAGGTAAAGGATGGGAATAAAGGAAAAATTCGTATATTTGTAACCGACTAACCTGAACAATACATTGACCATGACTCTTATCGCTTTTATCCTGTTTCTGGCATTGTCGTTGTCTGCATCGGCTGCCACATTCCCTGTGAATCTTCCGGAGCATATCGGATTGAACAAGGGGCTTACCACTACGTATGTCTCATATGTGGCGCAGGATAACCGGGGCATCATATGGGTCGGGTCCGACAGCGGGCTGTTCCGGTTTGACGGACATTCCTTCAAGCTCTACACCAAGGAGGGTCAAGGACTTCCCGGCAATACCGTTTCCGCCCTCTATCATGACCCTGCCTCCGACAAGCTATGGGTCGGAACAAAAAATGGGATAGGAAGGATAGACTGTGCTACCGGGAAGGTGGAGAATGTCGAAAATATAGATAATAAGGATATTTTCAACGTTACAGACATATGTCGCGCCGCCGACGGAGGAATCTGGATTGCTAACCATTATCACACTATTTTGCATCTGTCTCCTTCGGGGGAATCTACCGTGTATTCGGACAAGGATATCTGCGGTCTTCCCGAATCGGTTGTCTCTTTGGCAGACGACGGTAAGGGGCGGCTGATAATAGCCCATAACACGGAAGGGATTTCCGTCCTCGACATTGCAACGCGCAAGGTCAGGAATTACAGGCATATACCCGGAAAGCCAAATGGCATTCCAAAGGGTACAATCCATTCGGTAAGGATCGACTCCCATAAGAACATATGGCTCGCTTCCAATCACGGCCTTTCGCTGTTTATTCCCGAGCGGGAGGTGTTTCACACATTTCTGAACAATCCGGCAAATCCACACTCCATCGCCGGTGACCATGTGTTTTCGATAAATGAAGACGATTCCGGTCGGATATGGGTTGGGTGCGATATGGGGCGCATCAGCGTCTTCAATCCTGGAGACCTGACGGCCGGGACCCCGGAAAATTTGCGGTTCACCAATATAATGCTCGGACAGGCTGAAGGGAGAGGTATCAGCAATGGCAATGTAAGGTCGATATTTGAGGACTCGTTCGGGAATGTCTGGATATGCAATTATGGTTCCGGGCTGGAGTTCGTCAGCCATCTTACCCCTCCGTTCCGGACTCTGCCGTATTTCAGTGCAGGTACAGAGGGTTTTGACAATAAAGTCATATGGTCCGTGTTCACGGACACCGACGGTACGACATTGCTCGGCGGAACGAATTCCGTAGGCCTGTACCGGAACGGCAAGGTGGAAGGCTCCATATGTTTCGACAGAGGGCAGACACATCCCTTCGCACGGGTCACGACCTTAGGGCGCGCCGGAGATGAGCTTCTTGTCGGGCTTTACGATGACGGATTGTTCCGGCTCGACCGTAGTACGCGCAGTCTCGAGAAAATACCTCTCGATCGTCCCGACATAGGAATCAACGTAATTTTCAATGATCCGTCAGGCGGCACACTTATCGGTTGTTCAGAAGGGATACTGAGATATGAGGATGGCAATGCCGATTTTCTGACCGATGCCGACAGGATTCTCAAGGGTATATCCGTGACAGGGCTTGTGCGGGATAAGAGAGACAGGCTTTGGGTGGGAACCTACGGAAACGGAGTGTTCATATTTGACGGGACTTTTTCCAAGGGGTTGCATCTACATCCCCGTTTGTTTAAAAGCGGTACAGTCAAGAGCCTTTATGCGGATTCGAGGGGATGGATATGGATTCTTACCAATATATCGCTCTGCGTGGTGAAGAATCCGGAGAGGGGGACGAAGGTTGTGCGCCTGACCGACCCGTCGGTCGAGCATGTCGGCGACATGCGGGCCATGACAGAAGACAAGAGCGGTAATATGTGGTTTTCCTCTGACTCCGGTCTGTATGTCTGGTTTTGCGACACCAGGGAATTCAAGACATTCCCGTCGGAGTTCGAGTTGCCGAATTTCAATGACAGGGCCGTGGCTCACAATAATGCGGGCGAGATTATATTCGGTGCACGCAACGGAGCATGTGCCTTCACTCCCGGTTTCACACGTGATGAGATGCAATGCGGCAAGGTTGATATCGTGGAATGTCTGAGTCTGGACCATAATGACAACGATGTAAAATCCGAGAATATTTATGTTCCGGGAGATGAAATAAAGATCAGTCACGATTCATCTATACAGATTGTATTTTCTGTTGCGGATTATGCGCAGGCGTCACTTCTGGAATATGCCGTGATGCTTGAGGGGATAGATTCCGACTGGAGTCTCCCGATGCGCGAAAATCATGTGAGCTATCGAAACCTGCCTCCCGGGAAGTATGAATTCAAGGTGAGGGCCCGCCTCCCGAATGAGAAATGGGATCAGGCAAATTTCGCCTCTGTGGGAATACGGGTGAGTCCACCGGTATGGAATACGTGGTGGGCAATCATGATTTACCTCGCCTTGATTGCGGCTTGTGTGATTATATGGATAAAATATTATAAACGCCGTCTCAACCGCAGGTCGCTGATCGAAACGGAGAGGAAAAAAGATCTCGGAGAGATGGAGCTTAACGAGGAGCGCCTCAGGTTCTATACAAACATAACTCACGAACTCCGCACTCCGCTCACCCTCATCATCGGTCCTTTGGAAGACCTTGTGACCGATGAAGAAGTGCCTCCGAAATTCAAGGATAAAATAAGGATTATCCACGACAGCACGTTGAGGCTCCTCAACCTTATCAATCAGCTCCTTGAATTCCGGAAGACTGAAACACAAAACAGGAAACTTAACGTTTCACGCCGCAATCTTGCGGCATTGGTGACAGAGATCGGACTCCGTTACAAAGAATTGAACCGCAATAGCGGGGTCAGGTATGTGATCGATGTCAAGGATGACGGTAGTGAGATATATTTCGATACGGATATCATAACTACCATATTGAACAACCTGCTGAGCAATGCCGTAAAATACACGCCGGAAGGATCGATAACCCTTTCGCTGAAGCATACTGAGGAGGGGGACAATAAATATGTGTGCATATCGGTGGCCGATACCGGCTATGGTATCGAGCCGGATGCATTACCTCATATCTTCGACAGGTATTATCAGGCAAAGGGTAAGCATCAGGCTTCTGGAACGGGAATCGGGCTTGCTCTTGTCAAATCGCTCTCAGACCTTCACGGCGGGATACTCGAAGTGGAGAGTACGCCCGGAAAGGGTACTGTCTTCACGCTAAAACTGATTGAGGACAACACATATCCCGATGCATTGCATAGCGATTCCGAGTCCGTGGTTTCTCCCTCGGAACCGGTGTCGGATGTTTCTGAGGAGATTGATTCCAGGGCGACTGTGCTCGTGGTGGAGGACAATGCCGACATCCGTGAATATATTTCAAGTTCGTTGGGGAAAACGTTCCGTGTCATAGAGGCTGCAAACGGTCAAGAAGGCTTGAATGCGGCAATGGAGAATAATCCGGACATTATTGTATCAGACCTGATGATGCCGGTGATGGATGGTCTTGAAATGCTCTCCAAAGTCAAGGGGGATATCCGTACAAGCCATATTCCGGTGGTGTTGCTGACAGCAAAGGATTCGTTGCAGGATAAGGAAAAGGGGTATGATTGCGGGGCGGATTCGTATCTGACGAAGCCATTCTCGGCTAAGCTGTTGAAGAGTCGCATTCATAATATATTGTCCATGCGGAGTAAATTGGCTTCAAGGCTTACAGCCGTTCCTTCTTCTGTGCCGGAAAAGGTGATTGTCAATGAACTTCCGGATGAAAACGCCACTGCCGGTGAAATTAAACTTGGAAAATTTGACCGCGAATTTCTGGAGAAATTTACAAGGTTGGTTGAGGAAAACCTTACGAATCCGGATCTCGACATGCCATTTATGCAGGACAACCTGAACATGAGCCATTCCACACTTTACCGCAAGGTGAAGGGGTTGACAGGTTTGTCGGGGAAAGAGTTTATCCGCAAGCTGCGTTTGCGTCATGTGGTGGAACTGCTTGCCGACGGGTGTCAGGTGTCGGAAGCCGCATATGAGAGCGGTTTCAACGACATGGGATATTTCAGGAGCTGCTTCAAGGAGGAATATGGAATGTCGCCTTCCTCCTATGCAAAAAAATTGAAGGCGGATTTAATGTCCAAAATAGGAAATACCCCCCCATTTAGATTTATAACATTGATAATCAATAAATTAATAAACAAATAGATAAATATGAACATAATTTGCAAATCATTAATCGTCTCAGGAATTTTGACGATGGTTCCTGTGGTGGCAATGGCTAAGCCTTTCGATGATGTCAAGGAAGCGAAGGAAGTCAGGGCTATGATTGACAAGGTGAACACTAATTGGCAGAAAAACAACAAGTCGGAGAAATGGCCTTTCTGGCACGTGGCTGCCTATCATACGGGTAACATGGAGGCTTATAGGCTTACGGGCAATCCGGAATATCTTGATTATTCTCTGGCGTGGGCGGAACATAATGACTGGAAGGGAGCCAAAAGCAAAGACAAGTCAAAATGGAAATATAGTTACGGCGAAACCGATGAGCATGTGCTTTTCGGAGACTGGCAGATATGTTTCCAGACATATGCCGACCTTTACAACATCCTTCCGGATGACAAGCGTATCCGCAGGGCTAAGGAGGTGATGGAATATCAGATGTCTACACCGAATAATGATTACTGGTGGTGGGCCGACGGTCTGTATATGGTGATGCCTGTTATGACCAAGATGCACAAGATTACCGGTAATGCTAAATATCTCGACAAACTATATGAGTATATTCTGGTCAGTGACAGCATAATGCTTGACAAAGAGACCGGGCTTTATTTCCGCGATGGCAAATATGTCTATCCCAAACATAAGAGCGTCAATGGGAAAAAAGATTTCTGGGCTCGTGGCGACGGATGGGTGCTTGCCGGGTTGGCGAAGGTTCTTGCCGATCTTCCTGCGGAATATAAGCACCGAGATTTCTTCGAGAAAAAATACGTGAAGCTTGCGGATGCCGTGGTCGACTGTCAGCAGCCGGAGGGTTATTGGACGCGCTCCATGCTTGATCCTGAGCATGCACCGGGTCCGGAAACCAGCGGCACAGCGTTCTTTACCTACGGTTTGCTCTGGGGAGTGAACAACGGTTACCTCAAAGATAGCAAATATCTGGACGCCGCCCTCAAAGGTTGGAATTATCTGAAAACTATAGCACTTCAGAAAGACGGAAGCATAGGTTATGTGCAGCCGATAGGGGAGAAGGCTATACCGGGACAGGTGGTGGATAAGAAATCTACAGCTGATTTCGGAGTAGGAGCTTTCCTTCTCGCGGCATGTGAATATGTAAGGTATCTGGAGAAAGGGATGAATGCCGACAGGAAATACTGGACAGATCTCGCCTACAAGATAGCATATCCGGTGTTGAGCAATATGTCGGAAGGAAACCTTCAGAAGAATATGCTTGTGGAGGTTAGCCCCAACTGGGACGGACGAAACAAGAAAGTGACCTATATGGAAACGTTCGGACGCCTTATGGCAGGGATCGCTCCTTGGCTGGCTCTTCCCGATGACGGGACAGAAGAAGGCAAACAACGCAGTGAATTGCGGGATATGGCCCTGAAGAGTTATGTTCATGCCGTTGATCCCGAAAGCCCCGACTATCTCGGATGGCGCGGTCACGGTCAGGCGCTCGTCGATGCAGCGTATGTTGCCGAAAGTTTTATCCGCGCTTACGATGCCCTATGGAAACCACTTGATGAAACAACAAAACAGCGCTATATAACGGAGTTTACTCAACTCCGCCACGTCGATCCTCCTTATACCAACTGGCTTCTTTTTTCATCCACGATTGAAAGTTTTCTTGCGAAAGTCGGTGCTCCCTATGATCAGTACCGTGTGAATTCGGCTATCCGCAAGACCGAAGAATGGTACACCGGCGACGGGTGGTATGCCGACGGCCCTGACTTTGCATTCGATTATTACAGCAGTTATGTTTTCCACCCGATGTATCTTGAGACGCTTCAGAACATGAAGGATGCGGGCGCATATACACGCATCCATTATAAGAATTATTACAATCAGGCATTGCGCCGCGCCCAGAAATATGCAGTGGTGTTGGAGCGTTTGATCTCTCCGGAAGGGACTTTCCCGGTATTCGGGCGTTCGATACCCTATCGCATGGCCACAATGCAGCCGTTAGCGTTGATGGCATGGTATGATAAACTTCCTTCCGGAATCACTCCCGGTCAGGTGCGGGCGGCGTTGACAGCCGTAATGCACAACATGTTTGACGGTAAGGAGAATTTCAATGAGAAGGATTTTCTTACAATCGGTTTCGCCGGGCGGCAACCCAATATCGCCGACTGGTATACCAACAACGGCTCCCTTTATATGACCACACTGGCGTTCATGCCACTCGGTCTGCCCTCCACACATCCTTTCTGGAGCGATGCTCCCCAGGAGTGGACAAGCAAGAAGGCATGGAACGGCAAACCTTTCCCGAAGGACCACCATTGGCGCGGTGACAAGCAGAAGATGGGCGATTTGTTCTAAACGCGCATAATAAAATGCGGGCGGATGTACACCGGTGCATCCGCCCGCATTTTTTTGTGAAAAATTTTTGATGCACATTGATGTGTAATTTGCGGTGTCGGTCGCCTTATTGATAAAACTTTATTAACTAACCTCCTTAAAATCGACTGATGAAAAAGGTATTCTATTATTTATCTTCTTTATTGGTGTTGGCAGGATGCTCTCAGGAAACAGATTTCTTCCCATCCAACGGCACCGGAGACAACGCGGGTTTCAAATTCGAACTGACAACCGATGACAATACAACCCGCACAGTTACTGACGACAATTTCAAAACCGTCTTCTCGGAAGGAGACCAGGTCGGTCTCTTTGTGGTTAAAAGAGCGGACGGGGATGTATCGCTGAAGGCATCTGGCAACTATGCCGACAACCGCAAGCTGACTTATTCGGGCGGCGAATGGATTATAGACAGGGAAGTGACCAAACCTTCGAATGGCGAGATTCTCGATTTCTATGCCTATTATCCCTATGTTGAAAACGCTGACCCCACGGCTATCGCCTATGACGCCACAAAATCTATGTGCGACCTCATGATGGCAAACACCGGTGATGTCGATGCATCCTCAGAAGTGGTGAAACTCATTTTCAGCCATCAGCTCTCGCTGATTGACACCAGAATCAGCGGTGGCGCGGCGAGTGGCGTAACCGTTAAAAGTGTCAAGACAAAGGCAAGCTTCGACCTCGGCAAGTTCGGCACGGACGAAGTGATGACGCTTTCCGGCACGGAGACCGCCGATGTGAAGATGAGCAACGTCGGCAAGAAACATTTCCGCGCCTATATTCCCTCGCAGGAAGTTGAAGGTTCGCAGCTGCTTATAGAGCAGGGTGAGAAAACGCAGACGTATACACCCGTAAATACAGGTTTCAAGAAAGGGACTGCATATCAGTATAATATTGTGTCGAAGCTCGTCAATATAGCCGACCTTCCCAACTGCTACATAGTAAAACCGGGTGAAGAGGTTACATTCCCCGTGCTTAAGGCATATGAGGTGTGGCGTCAGGTTAAGTTTATCAACGACGGCAACCTCCGTAAGGACGGCCCTGTAGGTGTTGAACTTATCTGGCAGGATGTCAAGAGCCTCATCTCCAAGGAGAACCTGATTCTTAACGTAGATCCGACATCTGATGATCTGAGCACGATTACCGTAAAGACAAAACCCGGTGTCGAAGGTAATGCGCTTGTTGCCGTTACGATGGGTGGCGACAAGACGTGGGTATATCATATCTGGGTTACGGATTTCGATCCTGACAGCAATGTTGCAGAGGTTGACAACAATGGCGATGGAAATCCCGACTATATTTTCATGGACCGCAATCTCGGCGCGCTCACTTCCGACGTGACCAATCCTCGATCAGTAGGTATGTATTATCAGGGTGGTAACGGCACTCCTTACCCCGGCTTCACCGACAAATTCCCCACTGACGGGGCTGTGATAACCGAAATACCTCTGTATGACATTGACAATAACGCCGTGGCAATTACAACAGGCAATATCTGGAATGACAATTATGGGCAAGGAATGAGGCGTCACCTTACGGATCCGACATTGTTCATCACATCTTCCGGGGAGCCTTATAGTTGGATTTCGCAGGGGGCACAATTTGCAGAATGGGCAAGCTTCTGGTCGGATGAGACCACCGGAGAAAAAGGTATCTTCGACCCGTCGCCCGAAGGATGGATGGTTCCGGCATATAAGAACAATCTGTCTCCGTGGAATTCATTCCTCAGTGGCAGTGATCCTATAATCGATCCCACTACCGTTTATCCGGTTGGCGGTCGAATGAGATTTGACGGAAAATTCGGCAACTGCGACCGTGTGATGTTATTCTCAGGCACGATGGATGGTCTCAAGACTTTTGCGTTTGACGCAACCAATACGTGGGGGCAGATAAACAACTACAGTGCCGGCAACGCTTTGAATGTAAGATGCGTAAAGATTCAGTAATCTTCACAACAGATTCATGAAAAAATTCATTTATATATTTGCGGGAGTGGCGCTCAGCTGCATGTTGATGTCGTGTGAAGACATCAACGAAGGCGGTGTGGACCGCCATCCCCAGCTTCCCGTGAAACTCAAGGCCTCCATCACCCCCTTCGAGCAAGATAAGCCGGAGACATGGAAAGGTGATGAGGAATTCGGAGTGTTCATGTTTCCAAGCGGGGAGGAAAAAGGTTTTGCCTCCTCTAAGTGCGTCCGTTTTAAAACTGACGCTGAAGGAGAGCTGTCCATTACCGAGACAGGAACGGAACTCATGTATCCCAAGGATGCCGCAAAAGTTGACTTCATTTGTTTCACACCGTTTGAAGAATCAGCCTTGACCTCCCGTGCTCTCTCCCTTGATGTCAGCACACGCGAGAAGGCTCTTGCATGCGACTATCTTTATTCGGATAACAGCCGCAATAAGTACCCCGCGTTGGCTCCCGTCAAGATTCAGATGAAACATGTGCTGAGTGCCGTGAGGTTCGAGATTACGGCTGAGGATGATATTCTTCCGGCCGAACTGAAGAATCTTAATCCCCATATGGAGGGAGTGAACGCTACCGGCAGCTTCAATCTCGGCGACGCCACTCTGACACCTTCAGGGACGGCGACCGCCATCCCCATGTTGGCAGACGAGAGGATGACTTCGGCAGAATGCCTTCTTCTTCCCGCCACTTCCAACGTGACCGTGCGATGTAACGTTGCAGGCCAGGAATTCCGCAAGAAATTGGGAGACCTCACCTTTGAAAGAGGGAAATTATATATCTTTGACCTCCATGTGTCCCACCCCGGATTCGAGATTTCGCTCCGGGAGATAGAGGACTGGGTTGTAGAAACTTATGATTGAATTAGACGATGACTTGCTTTTAAAAGGATTGGGCGAAGGCTCTCACGAAGCCTTCGCTGCAATCTTTTTGAAGTATTATCGGAGCCTTGTGCTTTATTGCAATTCATTCATAACCGACATGACAGAATGCGAAGATATTGTAAGCAGTGTCTTCGTGGAATTGTGGGAGAAGAGGAAAACCCTAAGGGTCAGTTCACTGCGTAGTTTCTTATTGCGCAGTGTCCGCAACGATTGCCTCGATTCCATCAAACACCGCAAAATCGTGGAAACCTATGCCGCGCGCTTGTTGACTTCTGTCAATATCGACACGGCAGCCCTCGACAGCTATCTTATCTACGATGAACTTGACCGATATATAAACAACGTGCTCGATTCATTAGATCCCAAGAGTGTGCGGGCTTTCAAGATGAGCCGTTGGGAAGGGATGAAATACGATGACATAGCGAAAGAGCTGAACGTGTCGCGAAGGACTGTGGAAGTTCGCGTAACCAACGTTATCCGGCAGCTTCGCGAAAACCTTAAGAAACATTTTCCTACCATATAATGACATGAAAAGAATTATTGACGACGATTTGATTGTAAGTTGTCTGGCAGGAGAAGCCGACAACGGTGAATTGGAAGAACTGGCTAAGGAGATGGCCGGTTCGGATGAGGTTACGCAAGACTTTCTTGCAATCAAAAATGTCTGGGATGCAGCTGTTTCCCCGCAAACAATCTCCAGCATAGATGTGAACGGGTCGTTGAGGAAAACCCTCAACGAAATCCGGGAACGCGATGAAGCCGGACTCTCATTCAAGCGGAGAGCTTTAAAATTCATCGTGCGTTTCGCCGCTGTCATGTCTCTTCCGCTTCTTTTGCTTTCAGGATATCTGTATTTTAATAACAATGCGCTTCGGCCTCAGCATGTAGCCGTCACACATGATGTCAAGGCCATGCCTGGAAGCCTTGTCCACACACTTCTCCCTGACAGCACGGAAGTCTGGATGAACGGGGGGACAACGCTCCGGTATCATCAGGAGGGTGAAAGCCGGAGAGACGTGACAATCGAAGGTGAAGCATATTTCAAGGTTGCCAAAGACGCGGTGCATCCATTCGTGGTCACCACACCGTCATCGCTCCATATAGAGGCAGTGGGCACGGAATTCAATATCTGCTCATATCCCTCCGATTCGCTTACTTCCGTCACCCTGACCGAGGGTGCGGTAAGGGTTGACGACAACAGCTGGGAATCGGCAATGGCTCCTGATCAGACAATAGTCTATAATTCAAATCAGAAAAAAGGGGTGCTATATCTCGGCAATACCGAGAAAATCGTTTCCTGGAAAGAGGGAAACTTAGCGTTTCACAATGAGATGCTCAAGAATGTGTATAAACGGATAGGACAGATATTCGATGTCCAGTTCGATGTTGACAAACGCCTGCAGAACGTCATCCTTTATGCCACGTTCGAGAACGCGTCGCTCGACCAGATACTGTCGCTGATACAGAAATCCACACCTCTCATCTACAGCATATCCGAAGATTCCGAAGACGGCACTTCGAAAAAGAGGATAAAAGTGATTGCCGGATAAAACAGTTGTTTTATTCACACAATTCCTATTTATTGGACTGAACATTATTCCTCGCAGAGCTGCCGAGGGCGCAAAGGATTGACACTCCTTGTTTTTTAGAGT
The DNA here is from genome assembly GCA_910584055.1 of uncultured Muribaculaceae bacterium. GTDB lineage: Bacteria > Bacteroidota > Bacteroidia > Bacteroidales > Muribaculaceae > Lepagella. The sequence continues at coordinate 30,096 of CAJTZS010000022.1, forward strand.
CGTGAACTCCCCGGCAGAGTTGCAGAGCCTATCGCGGTAATTTTAGCGACAGACTCTGCTCCTCGGCAGGAGTGGAAACGACACTCTGATAAAAGGTATGCATGCTCTGCCACTCTGCGGCTCTGCGAGGTTAAAAAATGGCGCGTCGTTGCATATAGCTGGATGGCGGAGATATCCGATTATTTTTAAACAAGCTCTTAGTTTGATCAGTCCGATATATGGGAATTTTGTTGAATCCACAAATTAACATATCAAACTAAACATCCTAATAATATGAAGTATAAGAGTCTTTTGGCTGCGGCGGTTTGCGCTGTGGCACTTGGAGTATATGCAAATGAGACGGATTTGCCTCAGCTATGGAAGGATCCGGTTGAGAAGGTTGTGGCTGCCATGACGCGCAGTGAGAAAGCCCGTTTCGTCATCGGCACCGGAATGGAAGGTATCGACAACGGCGACCGGGCTGTTATCGGTTCCACAAAACTCATCGTGCCCGGTGCCGCCGGTACAACTTACCCTATAGCGCGCCTCGGGATTCCGGCTATAGTTTTTTCCGACGGACCTGCCGGAGTCAGGATAGATCCCAGGAGGGAAAATGACACGAACACATATTTCGGCACTCATTTCCCTATGCCCACACTTTTAGGGGCGACATGGAATACGGAGGTGGCCGGCGGTATCGGAAACGCGATAGGGGAGGAAGCCCGCGACTATGGCGTTGACGTGATGCTTGCGCCGGCGTTCAATATCCAGAGGCATCCCCTCTGCGGAAGAAACTATGAATATTATTCGGAAGATCCGGTGGTCAGTGGCAAACTTGCCGCCGCGTATGTTTGCGGTCTTCAAAGTTGCGGTGTGGGAGCGTGCGTGAAGCATCTTGCCGCCAACAATCAGGAAACCAACAGAAAAGCGAATGAATCAATAGTGTCGCAAAGGGCGCTCCGTGAGATTTACCTCAAAGCGTTCGAACATACTGTCAAGGAATCCGACCCGTGGTGCGTGATGTCATCATATAATTATCTCAACGGACATTATACTTCGGAAAGTCCGGAACTGCTTGATTCTCTGCTGAGAGGGGAATGGGGATTTGAGGGAGTGGTAGTGTCCGATTGGTTTGGCGGCTCTGATGCCGTGGCACAGATGAATGCGGGTAACGAGCTCCTGCAGCCGGGCTATCCAAAAGAGTATGAGCGTATAATGGAAGGTCTTGAAACAGGGGAGCTCGATGAGGCCGTTCTTGACCGTAACATAATCAAGGTGCTGGATTTTATAAAGAGGACTCCCCGTTTCAATAACTATAAATATTCAGATAAGCCTGATTTAAAGAAACATGCAGCCTATGCCCGGAAGATTGCGCCGGAAGGGATGGTGCTTCTGAAAAACGACAGTGAAACGCTGCCTTTCGGAGACAATATCAAGAAGGTGGCACTCTTCGGGAATTGTGCGTATGATATGATACCCGGCGGCAGCGGTTCGGGAGACGTGAACCGCGCATACAACGTTTCGCTTCCCGATGGTCTGAAAGGCGCGGGATATGAAATCGACAAAGACTTGATGGGGAAATACTCCCTTCATATTGCGTCGGAAAGGAAACGTCTGGAGAAGGAGGACAAGACTTTTCATATGGCAGCGAAAATGCGTCCGGAAGAGCTCGAGCTGAAACGGAATGCGATCCGGAAGATTGCGGACCGCTGCGATGCCGCGGTGATTTCTGTGGGGATATCGGCAGGAGAGTTTGCCGACCGTTCCACACGCAGTTTCTACCTCGACCCTGTATTGAACCGGCTCATGAAAGAGGTCTGCGATGCGTTTCATGCGCGGAACAAGAAAGTAACCGTGCTCTTGAACGTTACCGGTGTCATCGAAACGGATTCATGGAAGGATATGCCAGACGCGATCCTGTGCACGTGGCAATGCGGTCAGGAAGGTGGCAACAGTATTGCCGATGTGATTTCCGGCAAAGCTTATCCCAGCGGCAAGCTTCCCATGACTTTCCCGATTGATTATACCGACCATGATTCCAACCGCAATTTCCCCCTCGATGCCGACACCGGCATAATTTTCGGAGCCAACAAACAGAAACATTCCCGTGAGAAGAGGAATATTGACCATACTATTTATGAAGAAGATATATATGTAGGATATAGATATTTCGACACATTCAGCAAAGATGTATCGTATCCGTTCGGATACGGACTGCAGTATACAACTTTTGATTATTCCAAGCCGGCAATAACCTTCAATGGAGACAACTATCTGATAGATATCACCGTCACCAATACAGGTAAACGGGAAGGGAAGGAGATCGTTCAGGTATACGTGTCGAAACCCGGCGACATAGAGGTTCCCGCAAAAGAGCTTGTCGGTTTCTCCAAATCTGGAGAATTAAAACCAGGAGAATCGGAGTGTCTGCGGATAGAAGTAAAACCGGAAGACCTCGCATCGTTTGACGAGTCACAATCCGCATGGATCACTCCCGCCGGCACATACACCTTCCGTATCGGTGCATCAAGCCGCGACATCCGCGCGACTATGTCGCATCCCGTTCCCTTCAATATCCGCAAGACCAAGAACATCCTGGCGCCTCCGGTTCAGATCTGCCGCCGGTAGAACAATAAACTGCTCAAGTTTGGCATGTAATCAAATGTGTCTAAGGCCATAGCCGTATGGGGAGCTGTTGTTGCTCGCAACGGCAGCATCGAGACAAACATTGCGTCAAACATTTTTCAATCGGATTTTGTCCTTGTTCCTGCCGCCGTTGCGAGCAACAGCGGCTCCCCGTCCGGCTATATGCACCGATGCGCCATTTTATTACCTCGGCGGCTATGCGAGGAATAGTGTTAAGTCCGATAAATGGGAATCGGGGATGTAAATATTACAGTTTATTAAAAAAAGATGGCGACGGCATGTGTGTGCGGGCTGGGAAGTCGCCTTATAAGCAGAAGTAAAAAATGTTTTCCTTAATTGAACAAACCAATGCGAAAAATTCAATTCCTATTCAGGAAACGCATCATCATGAACGGATTGTTTCATTGTGCGGGCTTGTTGCTCGTATTTTTGACGGCGGTGTGTTTTCCACTTTCTGCGGAAGCCCGGAAAGATATGCGGGTGACGCTGAACGAGACAGGTATCCCGATGCCAAAATTGCTTGAACTGATAGAGAAGCAAAGCGGATGCCATTTTGTATATAATAAGGATATCACCGATTTCAATGCGAAGGTAAGCCTGAAGGTTGCGGACGCTCCTCTCGAGAGTGCTCTCAATAAGCTTTTTGCCGGCAGGGGTATCAGCTATGAAATTGATGACAAGTATGTTATCCTTAAGGCCGGTGGCAAAGCTCAGCCCAAAAAGTCTGTGCCAATGAAAGTCACGGGTATCATCAGTAATAAGAATGCCGAGCCTCTGATCGGGGCCACCATCGCTGTTAAAGGTAAGAAAGCGAGGGCGGTCGCCGGTCTTGACGGTGATTATACGATTGATGCATCCAAGGGTGATGTGCTTGTATTCACCTATATCGGTTTTTCTCCCAAAGAGGTGAAGGTCGGCTCTGACAATAAGATTGACGTGGTTCTTGAGGAATCCGAAACGTTATTGGGTGAGGTTGTGGTTGTCGGATACGGCACCATGAAGAAAAAGGATCTTACCGGTGCTGTCAGCTCTATCAACGGAGACGCGATTACAGACCGCAAGGTTTCGATGCTTTCCTCCGCGCTTCAGGGAGCGTTGTCAGGTGTGCAGGTGACGCGTTCGGGAAGCGACCCGAGCGCCGGCGCGGATATAAAGATACGCGGTATCACCACAATCGGCGACAGCAACCCGTTGATAATCGTAGACGGTGTGCCGGCTGACAATATCAACGACATCAACCCGCAGGACGTTAAGGATGTAACAGTGCTGAAGGATGCCGCATCCGCCGCGATATACGGTTCGCGCGCTGCTGCCGGCGTAATCCTTATAACGACAAAGCGTGCTTCGGACGGTAAGGTGTCGCTGCAATATTCTTATGAATACGGTTATGAGAAACCGACAACTCAGCCAGACTATGTGGACGTGACGCGTTTCATGGCCATGACAAACGAATTGCGGTGGAACGATGCCGGCAACGGTCCGGACCATTTCCCCACCTACATACCGGCGGTTATCAACAATTACGCCACCCTGCACGCACAGAATCCAAACAGTTATCCCGACACCGACTGGAGGGGACTGCTTCTGAAGGGTCATTCCAACCGTCAGTCTCATAATTTCCGTATTTCCGGAGGTACGAGCGTGATACGCACCACGGCTTCCATCGGATATGACATGAACGACGGCCTTTATGCCGATAAGGATTATAACCGCTTTACGGTAAGAATGAACAATGACATCACAATCAATAAATACATCCAGGCTGCGATAGATGTTAACGTGAAACGTAGCACCTCCACCAATCCCAATTACGACCCGATGAACGCCTGCTACCTCATGCCTCCGGTGTATGCCGCCATGTGGGAAGACGGACGTATTGCCGATGGTAAATCCGGCGACAACCCATATGCCGCCCTTAATTACGGAGGCACGACCAAGAATCACTATAACCAGGTTGGCGGCAAAGCTGCGGTATACATCACTCCGGTGAAGGGGCTGAAACTATCGGCAATAGTTTCTCCCATATGGAATGACTGGAGCGGGAAGCAATTCCGCAAACGCATAGAGTATTTCAGTGCTGACGATCCCGACAACCTGATAGGCGCCATCAATGGTTATGCCAGCACGTATCTTTCGGAGTCGAGAGGGAAGAGCTTCAGCCTCACCAAGCAGTTCCTCGCCAATTACGACAACACCTTTGGCGATCATTCGGTGAGCGCGTTGGTGGGTTATGAAGACAATTCATTTGAAACGGAATCCATATGGGCGGCACGCGACAATTTCGCTCTGACAGAGTTTCCCTATCTTGACCGTGGAAACGCCGACTATCAGACGAACGGGGGAAATGCCTCGCATACGGCTTACCGTTCAGTGTTCGGACGCGCTATGTATAATTATCAGGGACGCTATCTGCTGCAGGCAAACATCCGTTGCGACCGGTCCTCACGTTTTGACAAGAAATATAGAGCAGGCTGGTTCCCGTCAGTTTCTGCAGGCTGGGTAGTGACCAGCGAACCCTGGTTCCGCAAACTCGAGCTTGAGCCCTGGCTGAGCTTCCTTAAGGTGAGAGCTTCTTACGGCCTTTTAGGTAACGACCGTGTCGGCAATTATCCGTATCTTCCGTTGCTGAACTATACGGACGCGCTGTTCTGGGAAGGTAACAAGGGTGTGACATCCATCACCGCCGCCCAATGGCAGTATGCGATCCGCGATATTTCCTGGGAAACCACGAAGACATTCGGTGTAGGTCTTGACTTGGCTTTCTTTGACAGCCGTCTCAACGTTACTGCGGATTACTATTACAAGATCACCAAGGATATGATCCTCGACATCGACATCCCGGACTACATCGGATATGACAATCCCCAGCAGAACACCGGCAAGATGCGCACAACCGGTTTCGAGGTTGAATTGAGATGGCGTGACCGCATTGCCGATTTCAGCTATTCAGTTGCGGCCAACCTTAGCGACTACACTTCAAAGATGGGTTATCTCGGCGGTAACCAGTTCCTCGGCGATCAGATAAAGACCATGGGCAGCTACTTCAACGAGTGGTATGGCTACCGGAGTGACGGTATCTTCCAGACACAGGAAGAAATCAACAATTATCCTGTCATGAACAGCAGTGTGCGCCCCGGCGACATCAAATATCTAAAAGCGGATCCGAACGACAAGACCCCTGTCTCTCCCGACAAAGACCGTGTGTTCCTTGGCAACTCCCAGCCCCGCTGGCAATATGGCCTGACATTGAACGGCTCATGGCGCGGCTTTGACCTCAGCGTAGCTTTCCAGGGAGTAGGCAGCCAGCTTAAACGCAAGACCGCCACCATGGTTCAGCCGTTGCGTGATAATTTCGGCAATATCCCCAAACTTATCGACGGCCGCTACTGGAGCAATTACAACACCCCTGAAGAGAATCTGCGTGCGGAATATCCGCGTCTAACCTCCACGCAGTCTTCATACAACTATGCAATGTCCGATTTCTGGCTTTTCAAGAGCCATTATCTGAGATTGAAGAACATATCCTTGGGGTATACACTGCCTCAGAGTGTCACCAAACACTTCTTCGTGCAGGCATTGCGTTTCTACGTTGCCGCCAACGACCTCTTCTGCATCACCAATTATCCGAGAGGTTGGGATTACGAGGGGTATGGCTCTACAAGTTATCCGATTACAAAATCTTTTATCTGCGGCGTTAACATCACATTTTAAATCATCATGAAAACATTATATTCTATTTTGTTCCTGACTCTTGCCTTATCCCTGAGTTCATGTGCGGATCTTGATTTATATCCCCTCGACACAGGTTCGAGCGACTCATGGTATAAGACCGAAGAGGAGGTGAAAGCTTCCATTGCCGGACTTTACAGGGCTGAGTTCTTCCCGATTGACGGCGATAACTGGACTGACAACCATCAGAGCCGTGACCGTCTCAACGATTTTACGGCAGCCACTCTTAACGGTGAATCCTGGGATGTGAAGAACCGTTGGCAGAATGCCTATAAATCAATCGCGAGATGCAATATCCTGCTCAACAAATTGGCTTCTCCATCCGAGATAGGGATAAATGAAGAGAAAGCCGAACTTTACAGGGCACAGGTTCTGTTCGTGCGCGCCACGCAATACGGTATCCTCACTTCATGTTTCGGGGATGTTGTGTGGGTTGACAGAGAGATATCGATTGACGATGCTTTCACCATGGGACGCACCGACCGCGAGGAGGTTATGGAAAAAGTTTACGCGGATTATGACCGCGCGGCAGCTGCCCTTCCTCTCAGCTACGGCACCCAGCAGGAGCTTGCCACAAAGTCGGCGGCACTTGCCCTCAAGGCGCGTTACGCGTTATACAACGAAGACTGGGATATTGCCGCCAAGGCGGCGAAGGATTGCATGGACCTTGGTTGCAATGAACTTTATCCCGATTTCGGGGAACTGTTCCTGTCATCGACCCATCACGCCAAGGAGAATCTCCTTTCATGGCCTTATTCTCTTGAACTCGGTATACACACGGAAAGTGAGGGCTATATACAGGGTCTTTGCCCGAGGAACAGGGGTGGATATGGTTCTGAATACCCTTCATGGGAGCTGTTCGCGTCATTCCTCTGCACTGACGGTCTGCCGATAGACGAATCTCCACGTTTCAATCCTCAGAAACCTTTTGAGAACCGCGACCCGCGTTGTGCCTACACGGTTGTGGAATTCGGCACGCAGCATTGCGGTGTCATTTATGATCCCAATCCGAACGTGACTGAAGTTTACAGTTCTATTAGTGGCAAGAATATAACCAATCTTGATTGCAAGTCGGGAAGTCAGTATGCTTCATACAACGGGTTGTTGCTTAAGAAAGGTGTGGATGAGTCTTATATAAACGGCGGTAGCTGGAAGGTTGCTTACGACCGCGTGTTCGTAAGGTATGCCGAGGTTTTACTGACATATGCTGAGGCAATGATAGAAGCCGGGAAGATAGACAACAGTGTCCTCGATGCAATAAATATGGTTCGCGCGCGTGCTTACAAGGCTGATTACCGCAACGGCAGCGCCTATCCGAAAGTTGTTACGAAAGATCGCGATGCCTTGCGCAGTATTGTCCGTGTTGAGCGCAGGATGGAATTCGCATACGAAGGTTTGCGCAGGATGGATTTAATCCGTTGGCGAATCGCAGAGAAGGTGCTCAACACTCCTGACTACGGATTGCTCGACAAGGATGCGCTCGTTTCGAAGCTTGTTGACAAGAACCTATGGTTCTGGCCGGAGAAGCCTCAGATTGATGAAAACGGTTGCGCTGATTTCTCCCAGATTTATAACAAGGGATTGTGCAAGATCATAACCCGCCGTCAGTTTGACGCATCCAAGAATTATCTTTGGCCGATTCCTTCACAGGAGGTGATAACAAATCCATATCTGGGGCAGAACGACAATTATTAAAACTAAAAAATATACAGAATGAAATATCTTTTGAAAAATATATTGGCAATCGGGGCGTTTGCTGTGTTGCTGCCGGCAACGACGGCCTGTTCCGAGAAATATCTTACGTATAACCATACGCCGGGAGAGAAAACCGAGAAGCCCGAGGATCCGGGAGAGGTTGAGGTGCCTGATAATATGGCGAAGGGAGCTTATAAACTGCTCGCGGATAAGCCCGGACAGGTGATAAAGGGTCTCGGATTCGAGATTCAGGGAGAGATTGCGGCGGAAGCTGATGTAAACAATGAGAACCGTCCTTTAGGTGTTCCCTACGACCTTGTGCCTTCGGAGCGTAAGCGTCTTGCGGAGGAGATGCTCAAGGGGTTTAGGTATATGCGTGTCGGAATGGGAATCTATTTCCGAGGCGTTACCCCCGACCATAAGAATATGATCGAACGCAAGGAGGGTCAGGCAGAGGCTATGGTGCAACTGATGAAGGATGCCGGAGTGGAGGGAATCTCGATGGAATACTGGAGTCCGGCTCCATACTGGAAGTCTAACGGGAATTTCATAGACGGCACTTTGAAGAGTTTTGACGATGATTTCTTGGAGGAATTCACTGATGCCCTCGTTCAGGATGTGAAATATATGAAAGACAAGGGTTTCAAGGTTTCTACGTGGGGATTGCAGAATGAATGTATATATCCGGAGGTGGGCTATGCGCACTGCCATTATACAGAAGATCAGTTTGTGAAGGTATTCGGCAAAATTGCTCCAAAAATCCGCGCCCTTGATTCCGACATAGAGATAATCTATGACACGAACAGCGGTCAGAACGGCTCCTATGGTCCCAAACTCTGGCAGGAGAACCCGCAGCTCCTCAAATATGTGGATGCCTGGGTGTACCACCGCATCGGAGACAATTCGGATGTCGTGATGGATCGCCGTGACAGCTATAAGGCCAACAGCCAGGACAAACCGATATACCAGAATGAGTATGAATATTTCTCAGATCAGGTGAAGGCCACCACTTTCGAGTGGCTGATGGTCAATACCGCGCAGTCTATCATGAACTGGATGACATTCATAGAATCTCCGAAATGGTATTGGCTTCATGCATTGAAACCCATCGATGACACCTGGAATCGCGATGGTTTCGGTCTCGGAGTGTGGCGTCCGTCATATTCCAACGAAAGTCATGATTATCCGGAGCTCGCCCACGGGCACTGGGAGTTCAACTGGCAAAACTATAACGCGATCGCAGGTTTCCTGAAATACATGCCCTGGGATTCTCGCAGATATAACGTGGAGGAGGATGAAGAGCGCCACGACAACCGTATCATGGCGTGGAAAACCCCGGAAGGAAAGCTTGTGATGGCAATGACAAACCGCTCCGACGACTGGTTCGAGTTTGATGTTACGCTCGACGGCGCGAAGAATATGAAAGGCTTCCGTTTCGACAAGAACGGCAGAGATGTGGAAATAGGCTCCAACAGCGGCGCTTCAACAGTCACAGCCAAGCTGAAACCATGGAGCATAGAATTTTGGGTTGAGCAATGAAAGGTAAAGGTAAAAAAGGAATTTGTAAGGTCGTTTCCATTCTCGTTGCATCCGGCATGCTTGCCGGATGTAACGGAACGGGAACCGTTGCCGGAGAGGGGGAGCGTTATCCGCAGTTCGGAGGCGTTTATCCCCATCTCGCGTATTATAATAACGAAGGTGAATGCGGCACAGGCGCTGTTGTGCCATGGCAGGGAAAGCTCTGGGTAATAACTTACGGCCCGCATCTTCCCTGGGGATCAAGCGATAAGCTGTATGAGATTGACGATTCGCTTTCCGTGAAGGTGCGTCCCGAAAGCATCGGGGGCACACCTGCTGACCGCATGATTCATAAGGAAAGCGGTCAACTCATCATCGGTCCCTATTTTATCGACTCGCTCTGCAATGTCAGGGCATTGTCGTATTCCGATGCTCAGGGACGATACACCGGAGTGGCGCGTCACCTTACCGACCCCGCGAACAAGGTGTATATAGCCACGATGGAGGAGGGTTTCTACGAAGTTGATGTCAATACATTGGAACATAAGGAACTTTATCCGGATGCAAATTCGGGAGAGCACGACGACAACGGAGTGAACCCACAGAACGATCTGCTGCCAGGTGCGCACGGAAAAGGTCTTTATAGCGGTCAGGGAGTGATGGTGTTCTCCAATAATGGCGAGGCTGTGCCCGAGGCATTGGAAAAATTCAATATCCCCTCGGGTTGTCTTGCGGAATGGGATGGTAAAGACTGGAAGGTTGTGAGACGTAACCAGTTCACGGAGGTGACAGGCCCGGGAGGAATAAATGGGAATTCTTCACCCGAGACGGATCCTATATATGCACTTGGCTGGGATTACAAATCAATCCTGCTTGGTGTGCGTGAAAACGGGAGATGGGATTTTTACAGGCTTCCGAAGGCGAGTCATTCGTATGACGGCGCACACGGCTGGAACACTGAATGGCCACGTATCCGTGAGGTGGGAACGCCGGAATCACCTTTGAAGCTGATGACCATGCATGGCATGTTCTGGAAATTCCCCGAAAAATTCGGTAAAGATGAGACCGGAGGTATCCGTCCTCTCTCCGCCTATCTGAAGGTTATCGGTGATTTCACGCGTTGGAACGACAGGCTCGTCTTCGGGTGTGACGATTCCGCGAAGAAGGAATTTCTCAATACAAGAAAAATCAAGGGGGGAATTGCCGGTCCGGGACAAAGCAACTCCAATCTGTGGTTCCTTTCTCCCGAAAGGCTTACGGATCTTGGACCGGTGAACGCGGCCGGGGCGGTGTGGCTCAATGAGGCAATATCCGCCGGTGAGTTTAGCGAGCCTTTCCTTTTCGGTGCGTGGCCAAAAAGATGTGCTTGGATCCGTAATGACGGAGGGGAGTCGGTGACGTTTACGTTTGAAGTGGAGGATTCCAAAGGGAAGAGTATACTCAGAAAGGAAACTGTTCCTGCCTCGGGGTCGCGTTTCGTGGAATTCTCTTCTTCCGACAAAGGGGAGTGGATTCGCGTGTTTGCGGATAAATCAACCAAAGGGAGCGTGGTGTTCTCGTTCTCCGGAGAGGAGAAAAGGGGAGACAAGACCTCCGACATCTTCAACGGATTGGCGAAGATTGGGGAATCCCCCGATTCCGAGGGTTTATTGTATTGTCTTGGCAATGACAGCCGTAAACTCGGTATTGCCGCATCCACGGAGAACGGGACATCCTATTATGAACTTGATGGCGGCATGAATCTCATAAAGAAGGATGACAAAGCCAAGGAGTCATTCATACGTGAGAAACTTCCTGTTTCGTCAGCAGGAATGGAGATCACTTCCGGGTCTGTAGCCATAACCGATGACAAGGGGCGCAAATGGAATCTTCCGTTAGGACAGGGAGCGTTCACAACGCCGACGAAAAGCCATAAGCTCAGGATTTGCCGGGAGGTGGCAACCGAACGTGATCTACTCAACGCCCATGGCACATTCTATGAGCTGCCTGCGGAAAATGCCGACGGTTTCGCGAAGATCCGTCCGGTTTCCTCCCATAACCTTAGCATCAACGACTATGCGTCGTTCAGGGGGATGCTCGTGATGACAGGTGTGGTAGAAAGCAACGTCGCGGATAATGAGCGTCTGATAAAATCTGATGACGGTAAACTGACACTATGGGCAGGTTCAATCGATGACCTGTGGAAACTCGGCAAGCCGACGGGTCATGGCGGCCCGTGGGTTGACAAGGATGTTGTTGCGGGAGAATATTCAGAACCTTACCTGATAGGTTTCTATGATGACCGTGTGCTCAATATTTCCCACAAGTCTGACAAGAAGGTGACATTTACCATCGAGGCGGACCCGACAGGGGAAGGGGACTGGATGCATTATGGAGATTTCGAGGTTTCTCCCGGAGATTCATTGTTGCATCGTTTCCCGGATGCATTCCAGGCCCGCTGGATACGCTTCAAGGTGAATGAGCCGTGTGTAGCCACGACATGGCTGGAATACCGCTGACAGGATGTGTGATTCCGGTTTAAAGTCGCCTTATCTATATAATCTGACTATACAAGCTGTTTAACTAAAAATATCATATCATGAAAAGATTCTTAACTTTAGCTTTATTGTGTTCTTCATTTACTTGTGTATATGCCGCTGATGTGAAAGCGGGGGTAGACGGTGGAGTTGAAGACTGGGGGGTCGTGGAAAACGGCCTACTGTCTGTAAAGGTCAGCATCACCAATGCGAATGCAGCGTCCCTGACACTTGACGGGGAGGAAACCCCGGTCTCATTGGCGGACGGCGTAAACACTGTGCGCGTCCCGGACTCAAACCGTGTTTTTATCGTGAGATCAAAAGAAGGTTTCGCGTTGAAGTCGGTTACGGTCGGTGGTAAACCCGTGCCTGTGGTCGAAGGAGTGGCGACAGTGACGTGTGAGCCGGGTAAAGAGGTAATTATTACAACCGGTTCCGATACATCGTCCGTTGTCACTGCAATCGATGCGGAGACAATAGACAAAACGCGATATTTTGATTTGACCGGCATGGAGGTCAAGGTTCCTGCCAAAGGCCATATCTATATAATGCTCAAGGATGGTAAGGCTGTCAAAGTGCGCATGTAGTATCCTATCGCTAACAGTCCTTGCCGTTTCGCATACTGCTGCGGGGGAGACTGTGCATGTGCAGACTCCCTCCACTTCTCTTGTGCTTGAAGCGAACAAGGGCGAGGAACTGAAGTTTGTATACTACGGTACAGGGCTTGGGGCAGAAGAGATTCCGGGAATCGTTGCTGCTGGTATTCCGGATGCCAAGGCATATGCGGCTTACGGGAAATATCCGGATGACGAGACACCGTTGTGGGTTGTCCATTCCGACGGCAATATGACGAGCCGCCTTGTGGTCAGGGAGGTCGTGACGGACAGTGCGGGGGGATCTTTTGTGACAAAGGTCATGACATCCGATGACGTATATCCTTTCGACGTGGATGTGTGTTACCGCACCTATCCCGATTCCGAAGTTTTTGAGACTTGGACAGAGATCACCAACCGCGAGAAGGGTGAGGTATTGTTGACGCGTTACGACTCGGCTTATCTTCCGGTCCACATGGGCAACGTATGGGTCAGCCATATGGCGGGAACCTGGGCTAATGAGTCGAGGATAGTCGAGGAGCTGCTGTTGCCGGGAGTGATGCGGATAAGGAACAAGGATGGTGTCCGAAATTCGCAGACCTCGCGGGCGGAGGTGATGCTCTCTCTCGATGGACCGCCGCATGAACGGCATGGCGCCACAATCGGCGCGGCATTGTGCTACAGCGGCAATTACGTGATGGACATAGAGACCCATACCGGCCGGTATCACCATTTCAGGGCGGGAATAAACCCCGACAATTCATCATATCGCCTCAAACCCGGAGAGAGATTTGTGACACCGCCGGTTGCGATGACGTTCAGTCTCGAAGGGAAAGGAGGTGTGAGCCGCAATTTCCACCGATGGGGAAGACAACATATGCTCCGTCATGGAGACAGTTCGCGTAAGGTGCTGCTCAACAGTTGGGAAGGGGTGTATTTCGATATCGACGAACCTAAGATGGTTGCGATGATTAAAGACGCATCCGCGCTTGGGGGCGAATTGTTCGTGATGGATGACGGTTGGTTTGGAGGTAAATACCAACGCAATGATGATTCGAAAGCACTCGGCGACTGGGTGACAGACAGACGAAAATTGCCGAATGGCCTCAACGCCCTTGCCGACAGCGCAAGAGTTGCCGGCGTAGGTTTCGGCCTCTGGCTTGAACCGGAGATGGCAGATATCTCAAGCGAGATATACGAGAAGCATCCTGACTGGGTTCTGAAAGCCTCGCGACGCGACATAGTGGCAGGACGCGGCGGCTCGCAGGTTGTTCTCGATTTCTCGAATCCCAAGGTTCGTGATTACGCGGTGGATGTTGTTGACATGATTCTTAAGGAAAATCCCGGAATTGAATATATCAAGTGGGATTCAAACAGCGGCATCTACATGCATGGCTCCCAGCATCTTCCAAAAGAGAGGCAGAGCCATCTATATATCGACTGGCATAAAGGTTTCGAGGAGGTGCTCAAAAGGGTGCGTGAGCGTCATCCCGATATAGTGATGCAGGCCTGCGGGGGCGGTGGCGGTCGCGTCAACTGGGGAGTGCTCAGATATTTCGATGAATTCTGGACCAGCGACAACACCGACCCTCTCCAACGGATCTACATGCAATGGGGCACGTCGCACTTTTATCCCGCCATAGCCATGGCGGCGCATATAAGCGCGTCGCCGAATCATCAGACACGCCGGAGCACGCCTATAAAATTCAGGGCGGACGTGGCGATGAGCGGGCGCCTCGGAATCGAGCTGCAACCCAAAGAGATGACGGAAGAGGAGAGGAATGTATGCCGACAGGCGATTGCGGACTATAAGTCAGTGCGTGGCACTATCCAGTTTGGCGATCTCTACCGTTTGGTGTCTCCATACGATCGCCTCGGTGTGGCTTCGCTGATGTATGTGTCGCCGCAGAAGGATGATGCCGTGGTGTTCTGGTACAGGACAGAACCCTTTGCCGGGCAGATATTGCCGATGGTTAAACTTGACGGTCTCGAAAGGGAAAGAATGTATACCGTCACGGAACTCAACCGTATCGACGACACTCCGATGCCCTTTGAAGGGAAGAGTTATTCCGGAGCGTTCCTGATGGACAATGGTCTCGATATCCCTTACCGTCATGATGTGCCCGATGACCGTAAAAGTGAATACTCAAGTCGGGTGTTGCATTTGGTTGCCCAATAAAATGAAGTTGTTTAAACAAGCTCTTAAACAACTTCAATAGTTATCTTTATAGGACGGATAGGCCATAAACTGAAATAATGAGAAAGATATTTATTGCTTTAGGATTGATATGTGTCGCCTTGGGTGTCTGGGGCGACACTTTTCTAAAATCGCCTGACGGGAATCTGAAGGTGTCGTTCGCTTTGACAAACAAAGGTGTGCCTACATATTCTCTCTCTTTCAAGGGGACTGAAATTGTCAGGACTTCACCGATGGGTTTCACCTTCGCAACCGGGACTTCGCTTGACCGTGGATTCAAGATTTACGGTGTCACACGTACCGAATGCGACAGCGTGTGGAGTCCGGTGTGGGGTGAGAACAGTGCGATACGCGAGAATTATAACGGAATGGTTGTCGGTCTCTCGAAGGGTGACAGGAGAATAAACATAGAGTTCAGGGCTTTCAACGACGGCATAGGGTTCAGGTATATATTCCCCGGGAGTAAGGATTCCCTCCTTGTCGTGAAAGAGGAGAAGACCTCGTTTGCCATGACCGGAGACCATACGGCATGGTGGATTCCTCTCGACTATGATTCGCAGGAATATGAATACACAGAGTCGCGGCTCAGTGCCATCCCGCCATCAAAAGGGGTGCAGACTTCGCTTATGATGAAGACGGATGCCGGAATATATGTAAACATACATGAGGCGGCTCTGGTGAATTTTCCCGCCATGCATCTCGACTATAATAGGAAAAGCAAGACTTTCAAATCCCATCTGACGCCTCGTCCCGACGGGACGGCGGCGCATGTGACGACTCCGTTCAAGACACCTTGGCGAACGGTGACGGTAAGCGACAAAGCCACCGACATCCTGGCCTCCAACCTGATTCTTAATCTGAACGAGGCCTGCAAGATTGAGGATACCTCATGGATACACCCGATAAAATATATGGGTGTATGGTGGGAGATGATCACGGGAAAAAGCCGCTGGAGCTATACGAAAGCCGAGAATTTCGATTTGGCTACTTTCGATTATTCCAAGGCTAAGCCGCATGGACGGCATGGCGCTAACAATGAGAATGTCAGGAGATATATAGATTTCGCATCCAGACATGGTTTCGACCAGCTGCTTATAGAGGGATGGAACGTAGGTTGGGAAGACTGGTACGGGAAGGAGAAGGATTATGTATTTGATTTCGTGACTCCCTATCCGGATTTTGACCTCGCTGCTTTGAACGGTTACGCAAAAGGGAAAGGAATCAAACTTATGATGCATCATGAGACTTCCGGATCGGTGGGGAATTATGAACGTCACCTTGATGCCGCCTACGACCTTATGAACCGGTATGGGTATGACGCGGTGAAGAGCGGGTATGTTGGCAGGATATTGCCTAAGGGAGAATTCCATTACAGCCAGGATATTGTTAACCATTATCAGGACGCGGTTGAGAAGGCCGCCGCAAAGCATATCATGGTCAACGGGCATGAGGCTGTGCGTCCCACCGGACTTTGCCGCACCTGGCCCAACCTTGTGGCGAACGAGAGCGCGATGGGTCAGGAATATGCGGAGATGACTCCGCGGCATGTCACAATCCTCCCTTTCACGAGGCTACAGGGTGGTCCGATGGATTTCACACCGGGTATATTCAGAATGGATATTACTTCATTCGCGCCAGGTTATCAGGGGAAAAGGAAACGCGCCACGATTGCCAACCAGTTAGGACTTTATCTCACGATGTATTCCCCGATACAGATGGCTGCGGATATGCCGGAACATTATGAGAGGCATATGGATGCTTTCCAATTTATAAAGGATGTGCCTGTTGACTGGAGCGAGAGCAGGTACCTCGATGCGGAGCCTGGAGACTATATCGTGGTTGCGCGAAAAGACAGGAACAGCGAGAATTGGTTTGTGGGAGGTGTGACCAACGAGGATGCGAGGGATTATGAACTCAGGTTTGATTTCTTGCCGGAAGGTGTGGAATATGAATGTACGATATATGCCGATGCACCGGACAGCGACGGCTTTACAAATCCGGAGAAGTATGAGATAAAGAGAAGCCGTGTCACGGCGGCCTCGGTGATTCCGGTAATGATGGCGCGTGCCGGAGGTTTCGCGGTGAGCCTCAAGCGTGTGTTCAGTATGCTTCAGCTCAACATATGGCAGGAATGCACGATGGTGGAGGGTGGATATGAGGCTCTTGTGGATGAAATATGGCGGCTTAAGCCGGATTTCGTCACTCTCAGCGAGGTTCGTAATTACGGAGGCGTGGATTTCACCGGTAAACTATGCGGGTCGCTGCGAGACAAAGGTGTTGCATACTATTCATATCCGAGTGAGGATTCGGGGGTTATAAGCAGGTTTCCCATAAAAGAGTTTTCAACGGTTTATCCTCTAAAGGATGATTCAGGGACTATCTATCGGGCGGATGTGGATCTGGGAAATACAAAAATATCGGTTTATACCGCGCATCTCGATTGGCACAACTATTCATGTTACAACGCACGCGGATATGACGGGGCTACATGGAAGGAGACTTCGAAGCCGAAAAGCGCGGAGGAGATTCTGAAGCTCGGTTCAGTTTCCCGGCGGGTGGAGGAGATTGAGGCTTTCCTGAAGGATGCTAAAGGGAGGATGGCGGAAGGTTATGAGATTCTGTTGGGAGGTGATTTCAACGAACCCTCGTTCAAGGACTGGATTCAGGAGACGGCGCAGATGTTTGACCATAATGGTTTTGCCGTTGAGTGGCCCGTGACGAAGCTGCTTGATGATAATGGTTTCACGGACATGTGGAGGGCGCTCTATCCCGATCCGGTTAAGAATCCCGGTATCACTTATCCCTCTGACGTGCCTACGTTACCGGCTGAAAAGATCTGTTGGGCGCCTAAGGCCGATGACCGTGACCGGATAGACTTCATCTTCGGCAGCCGTAGGGTGAAGACTCTTGAGGCTGTAATCGTCGGTCCGCGTGCATCCATGTGCCGGTCCGAGAGGACTGAAGAACCTTCAGCCGACAGCATTGCCATTCCTGCCGGCACATGGTTCTCCGACCACAAAGGCATCCTTGCGAAATTCGTTATTTCCGACCATTAGTCTCAGGCAGCCGTTGCGAGCAACAGCCGCTCCCAAGATACCTTTGTCGTAGAACTCAATCGAGGAGTTTTGCATGGATTCAAGGATGAAGCCCGTGCGTAGTTTTGGGGTATAGGTTTGGCGGTTGGGGGGAATTTTGTTAATTTTGCAGTGAACTATGTGGAACGGCTGTGCCGTTTTAGAAGAGTAATCACACAGTTCGTGTAAACCAATGGCAAATAAACTGGTTGAAATAGTACCTAAAAACGCGCAGAGACTGAAAGGGCGTGAGGCCTACCGCTTCTGCTGGCGCAAGGATGGCGAATGGCTTTCGACTCCCTGGGAGGAGTTTGCCGTCCAGGTGGAGGTGGCTGCAAAGTCTTTCGCTATGCTTGGACTTTTGGAAAAAGATACGATAGCTATCTGTTCCCCGAATACGCCTCAGATATTGATAACGGAATTGGGAGCGTTCAAGAATCGTCTCGCGTCTATTCCCATATATTCGAGCAGTTCGCAGACCCAATATGATTTCATAGTTTCCGATGGCGGTGCTTCTGTCCTTTTTGTTGGCGACAGCCATCAGTATCCCCTCGCATACAATCATTGGAAATCCCATCCCGACAAAATACGGAAAATCGTCATCTTCAAGAACGATGGCCTTGATTTGAGGGAAGACGACACAGTCTCTATTTTCTGGGACGATTTTGTGCGCCTCGGCATGAACGCCCCCGAGGACGTGGCGCGTGAAGTGACGGCCCGTGCCGAACGTGGCTTGCCGGAAGACATGGCTACACTTATATATACATCCGGCACCACTGGAGAGCCTAAGGGTGTGGTCATTACCCATTCCAATTATGATGCAGCCATGGAGATGCACCTTAAGCTGCTCCGTGGAATAAAGGACGATGACCTATCGATGGCTTTCCTGCCGATGTCTCACATTTTGGAGAAGGCTTGGTGCTTTTTCTGTATCACGCGAGGTTTGGCTATTGCCGTCAACTATGACCCCCGGCTCATTCAGGATACTATTCATGAGGTGAAGCCGAACCTTATGTGCTGTGTGCCCCGTTTCTGGGAGAAGGTTTATGCCGGAGTGAAGGAGAAAATCGCAGGCATGAGCAAGATGCAGCGGATTATGGTAAACCGCGCGTTGAAGGTGGGTCATAAGAGAAATCTCGATTACAGGCGCGTGGGCAAGAAAGCTCCATGGCTCGTGGAGAAGGAATATCAGTTCTGGAATAAGAATATTTTCCAGAAACTCAAAGATGCAATCGGCATACCGAACCCGAATTTCTTTCCTACAGCGGGCGCGCCGCTCAGCGACCGCATATGCGAATTCATGCGTTCCGTGGGAATAGACATAATAATAGGTTATGGTCTGAGCGAGACAACGGCTACCGTGAGTTGCTATCCCGATTATGATTATGAGATAGGCACGGTGGGGTTGCCTCTGCCCGGCGTTAAGGTTCGCATAGACGATAACGGAGAAATCCTCGTGAAGGCGGCAACCGTGACTCCCGGGTATTATAACAATCCGGATGCCAATGCGAAGGCCTTTACTGATGACGGCTATTTCCGCACCGGTGATGCCGGTCATTTCACACCGTCGGGAGCGTTGGTGCTGACAGAGCGAGTCAAAGACCTTTTCAAGACATCCAACGGCAAGTATATCGCTCCTCAGATGCTCGAAAGCCGTCTTGCCGAGAATAAGTATATTGACGAGGTTGCTGTCATAGGTGACCAACGTAAATATGTGACCGCATTGGTTGTGCCGAACCTTTCGCAGCTACGTAGATGGGCGGAGAAGGTTGGTGTTCCTTTTGACGACAGTGTAGCCCTGTGTGCCGATCCACGCACGGTTGCCTTTATGATGTCGGAGATTGCACCGGTGCAGGCAGACCTTGCCGAATTTGAGAAGATTAAAAAAATAACGCTCCTTCCCCATCATTTCTCTATCATGAACGGGGAGGTGACGAATACGATGAAAGTGCGCCGTCCGGTTGTGAACGAACGGTATGCCAAGGAAATCGAAAAAATGTATGAATAGAGGCGTTGGGGTTAGGCTTTAGGCATTGGGCGTTAGGCATTAGAAGCTTCGTCGAATGTTCTCTAAAGCCTAAAGCCTAAAGCCTAAAGCCTAAGTATAATGATAACACTCGAACAGCTTAAAGATGCAGAAGAGCGCACAGCCGCGCTGAAGAAATATCTCGACATAGATTCGAAAAAGATAGAAGTCGAGGAGGAAGAGTTGCGCACCCACGTTGCGGATTTTTGGGATGACCGCGAGAAGGCGGAGCTGCAGATGCGCAAGATCAAGGAGCTTCATTTCTGGATTGATTCCTACACCGCTCTCGAAAAGCAGGTGGAGGAGCTGCAGCTCGCCATGGATTTTATCAAGGAAGGCCTTGTCTCCGAGGAGGAGGTTGACCAGCAGTATGCCGCTGTCGAGAAAGAACTCGAGCGCCTTGAACTTCGCAACATGCTACGTCGCGAGGAAGACAAGCTGGGGGTAGTGCTCAAGATAAACTCAGGCGCCGGCGGCACCGAGAGCCAGGATTGGGCGCAGATGCTCATGCGCCTTTATCTGCGCTATGCGGAGCGTCACGGCTACAAAACATCCATTGCCCAGCTTCTCGAAGGGGATGAGGCGGGTATCAAATCCGTGACTATAAACATCGAAGGGGATTATGCCTACGGCTTCCTTAAGAGCGAGAACGGTGTTCACCGTCTTGTGCGTGTCAGTCCATACAATGCCCAAGGGAAGCGCATGACATCCTTCGCCTCGGTTTTCGTAACCCCGCTGGTTGACGACACGATCGAGGTTAATGTCGAAACTGCCCGTATATCATGGGACACGTTCCGAAGCGGCGGCGCAGGCGGTCAGAACGTCAATAAAGTGGAGTCGGGAGTGCGTCTGCGTTATCAATACAAAGACCCCTATACCGGAGAGGAAGAGGAGATACTCATTGAGAACACCGAGACCCGCGACCAGCCCAAGAATAAGGAGAACGCGATGCGTCAGTTGCGTTCGATACTTTACGACAAAGAGCTTCAGCACCGTATGGAGGAGCAGGCGAAAGTTGAGGCCGGCAAGAAAAAGATAGAGTGGGGTAGCCAGATCCGCAGCTACGTTTTCGATGACCGCCGCGTGAAAGATCACCGCACAAACTATCAGACCTCCGACGTGAACGGAGTCATGGATGGCGAAATCGATGAATTCATCAAGGCCTACCTTATGGAATTTGCAGGCAACCAATGATCATCTGGGGTGTTATGCCCCGTAGACAGTGATAATCGCCGCGCATGCATGGTTTGTTTCCGAACACCGAGCATGGGCGGCATGTCATGTCAAGCTGCACGGCATCGGCGGGATTCTGCTGCCATCCGAGGAATCCGGTATAGGGGTGCGTGGCTCCCCATACGCTCACCGTGCGTAGGCCTACGAGCGAAGCGAGGTGCATGTTGGCGGAATCCATGGAGAGCATTGTGTCGCAATGGCTGAGGAGCGACAGTTCCGCCCCGATGCCGAGGGATGCCGAAGCCATGTTGATGATGTTCGGGTATTTTGCGGCGAGAGTCTCTATCTGGCTCTCCTCTTCTGGACCGAAGCCGAAAATGAATATGCGGGTATTGGAGCGTTCTGCGAAATGAGCCGCCACTTTCTCCATCAGCTCGAAAGGATATATCTTGCCCGGATGTTTGGCAAACGGGGCTATGGCGAGCCAGTATTCCCCCTCTTTCTTCGGAGGACAGATGTCGCGGAATTCCAAAGGATTCCCCTTCCCATCGCCATAGAGCGATCGGAATGAATCGGCAAGCGTGATGCTGGCGCACCTGAATACCTCCTCGTAACGTTCCGGTGTGGGCTTCAGCTGTATGAGCACCTTGTGGTTGGGGCGGGTGAGCTTCTTTTTGTCGGCGCGTCCTTTGTCGATATGGCGGCATTTCACGCCCCGGAGCATAAGGAATTTGCGCAGCAGTTTTGTGCGCAACACATCATGGAGATCTACGTACGTGTCGATATGGAAACGTGATTTCAGAGCTCCTGCCAAACGCCATATTCCTGTCGCGCCCTTATAGTTGTTCAAGTCAATTCCCACAACTGTCAGGTTGTCGGGCTTGTTGATGAATATCTGGGCCGGATGGTTTCGCGTTAGAAAATAGAAATTGTAGTCCGGGTTTGCAATGCAGGCATTGTAAACCGATGGCAGTGTCATGGCGACGTCCCCTAAAGCCGAGAAGCGGCTGATCAGCACATTCCGGGTCTTATTTTTTCTTTGCATAGAGCACCGGGTTTGTTGCCGGATCGTTGTAGAGTTTCATCTGGCGGTAGACCTTCATATACTTCCTGCCTGCCTCGATATCCTCAAGAAGGGAGTCGATGGCAGTGGTGAGGTCATCGCGCTGTTCGAGGAGCACGTCAAGTTTTGCGCGGCTCTTGGCTATATGTTCCGCTGACGCGTCACCACGTTCGGCTTGCTCGCGCATATGCCAGATCTTTAAAGCGAGGATGGAGAGGCGGTCGAGAGCCCATGCGGGGGATTCTGTATTGATAGTGGCATCCTGAAGGGGGATGACATCTTTGTATAGGTCGCGGAACCAGGTGTCAATATCCTCAACCATATCTGTGCGCACCTGATTCGAACGGTCGATACGGCGTTTGAGCGCCACGGCATCCACAGGATTTATTTCGGGGTCGCGAATGATGTCCTCAAGATGCCACTGCACGGCATCCACCCAGTTCTTACTATAGAAAATAGCCTCAAGCGATCCCTCCTCGAAAGGATTGGCGCAAGGGGTGTCAACGTTGTCGGTCTTGTGATAATCGGCCACACAGCGGTCAAATACCCTGTTGGCCATTTCTGCGCTATTTTTCATCGGTAGTTAGCTTTGAATTTTCAGTTTCCAAAAATAAGCAAAAAAACGGAAATACAAAAATCCGGTTCTATTTTTTGCGCTTATCCCGGGAAAAGAGGTGAAGGCTTATTTTAAATAATCTTTAAACTGTGCATAACAACATAGTAACGAATTACTCAGCTATACAAATCCTTTGGGTGTCAGCTAAATGTAGGGATGCTCCCCGGAGCATCCGAACTTACGTGGCGGCCTTTCCCATTTTGCGGCTGCACCATGGTGCAGCCCTACGTTGATACTCAATAATTTATAAAAATAATGTAGCTGAGTAATTACAACAACATACTGCGGGGAGATGTTATATTAATGAAAGACATCAGTTGTTGGAAGTTGCTATGAAAGTTATAAGGAATAGGATAATACCCTTCGGATGTAGGTATGGGGCAATCAATCTTTTCGGAGTGTTGTTTGTCAAGAAGGGTATGGAGGTCACTCCCGAGGTTGCCAATCATGAAAAGATCCATACGGCGCAGTTGCGGGAATTGCTGTTTATTCCTTTTTACGTCATATATGTGTTGGAATGGCTGTGGCATCTTGCGCGACACCGGGGCGATTCTTACCGCGCATACAGGGACATCTCGTTCGAACGGGAGGCATATGACCATGCCTCCGATTTGGGGTATCTGGCTCGCCGTCGCTATTTGGCACAATGGCGACGGTCTCTATAGATATAGCGCGATTTTTTGTAATTTTGCATTCCATTGATTCTACAATGGTTCGGTAAAAATGCCGAACCATTGTAGAATTTAACCCTGTAAATATATAAGTAGGTAGAAATGAAGGTAGATACGGATAGCCGTAAATTAGGTTTAGGAACTCTTGTTGCCATAGTATTCGGGATGATGGTGGGTTCAGGTCTTTATAATATACCCCAGAATTTAGCTGCGGGAGCCGGCGCGTCTGCGGTCGCGCTGTCGTGGGTTGTCACCGCTGCAGGGATGCTGCTGCTTGTCGCCACGTTCAAGATTCTTTCCGACCGTAAACCCGAACTTGATGCCGGCATATATCAATACGCACAGGTAGGTTTCGGTAATTTCGCGGGTTTTAATATCGCGTGGGGCTATTGGTTGTGCACAGCTTTTGCCAATGTTGCGTATGCGGTGATGCTCAATGACTCTTTCGGCGCTTTTTTCCCTCCGCTTCTTGATCATGGATGGCAGACGCTGGTGTTCGGCTCGGTATTGATATGGGCAATGTTCTTTATAGTGGCCGGTGGAATGCGCACTGCAAAGATACTCAATAATCTCCTTGCCATTGTCAAGATAGCCGCGATTGTGTTGGTTGTGGTGTTATTGATTATCAATGTCAAGGCGGGTGTTTTCAACCTCAATCTTATGGAAGGGGCTTTCTCAGGGAAACCGTTATGGACGCAGGTAAAGAGCACGATGATGGTGACGCTGTGGTGTTTCATCGGCATTGAGGGGGCGGTGATGATGTCTGCGCGCGCCAAGCGTCCGTCGGACGTGGGTAAAGCCGGTGTTGTAGGTTTCCTTATTGCATGGCTGCTATATGTGCTGGTGTCCATGCTGTGTTATGGAGTTATGGAGCGTGCCCGGCTGGCAGGTCTTGAGGATCCGTCGGTGGCATATGTTTTGCGTGCCATATGCGGAGACTGGGCATATTATTTTGTAATCATATCGGTAATTGTTTCCCTTCTCGGCGGATGGCTTGCGTGGACACTTGTCTGTGCCCAGGTCCCTTACGAGGCAGCGGTGGTAAGGATCTTCCCCCGTTCGTTTCTTCGTCTTAACCGCCATGGAATGCCCGGTTACGGGTTGTTAGTGTCGAGTGTCGTCATGCAGGCTTTTCTGGTGATGGTAATGATGGCGGATGATGTGTACATGGCGGCGTTGACTGTTACGGGCATGATGGTGCTTCCCGCCTATCTTTCCGGAGGTATGTATCTTTGGAAAATGAGTTTCCGGAAGAATGAAATTAAAAAAGCGTGCAAAGTCTCCCGTCTGCGGTATCGCATAGTGGGCGTTCTTTGCACGCTGTATTGTTCGTGGATGATATATGCCGGCGGTCTGAAGCTTTTTATGTTTACATCGGTTTTCTACCTTGCCGGTATCGGATTTTATTTCAAGGCTCGTTCCGAGAGAAAAGAGGAGGGATCGCTCCGCTTCACTCGTGCTGATTTTATCACCTTGTTGCTTTTACTGTGTGGGCTTGCGGGTAGCGTTTACTTCTTCATCGTGAAATGACGTGAGGCAAGGCGGTAGCCGTCGCAGAATACCTCAACGGTGTAGTCACCGGGGGTGAGGGTAGTGTTCACATCCCAATATACTGCCACGGAGAGTTCTTCGTTGGCGTATTCCACTTTGCGGTGTGATGTCGAGGAGATGGTTGAGCCGTCAAGCTGGAACGATGGACCTCCGCCGAGCAATGTCCCTTCCGGAGAAAGGATGCGTATATAGAAATCTTTCATTCCGGGAGCTGTCGTGTTGTTGGGGCTTACGGTGAAGTGTACGCCGAGCTGACGCGCCTTGGTTATATTCTTTTCGTTTTTACCCTTTTTGTTGTATGCATGGAAAGAGATGCCCGTAATGTTAAGCTTTTTGGCAAGCTGGACGGTCTGTGTCAATTCCGCGTTGCTCTTCGTAGCGGCAGTATATTGCGATGACAATTGTTCGTTCTTTTGCTGCACCTGCTGTATTTCCTGTTTCAGACCCTCATTCTCCTCTCCGAGACGTTTTATCTCCTCAAGGTAATGGCGCACGATATTTTTGAGCGTGGCGATCTCCCCTTCGAGCTGTTTGATCTTGGCGCGGGAAGCCGCCATGTTCTTGGCGTTCTTGCTCTTTTCATCGTTTAGCTCCTGAATCAACCCTTCCACCTTCATTCGCGCCTCGTTGTATTTATGCACGAGGGAATCATTTTTGAGATAGATCTGCTGCCCTTCATACTGGCTGAAATCGGCATTCAACTGGTTGAACTCGTTGGTCAGCACAAGCTGATCGTTGGCGATTGCGAGGCTGTCGGCTCTCGCCTCAGCCTTGTTGACCGCGGCGGTGTTGCGGGAGTTAGCCACGATCAGCCATATTATAAGCGCCACAAAGCACGCCAAAACGGCAATGCCGGCATACAGGAGTTTCTTCTGGTTGCTGTTCATATGCAGTTGTTTCTCTTTAACAGTTATTACGCGAATGGTTATTACGCGCAAAGATAATTAAAAGAGGCGACATAAGCAAGTGCCTGTCAAGGTTTGAATTGTATTGGTCATAAAAAAAGAACCGGCGGATCCGAAGGATTCACCGGTTTAATCTTTGACTTTCGTCTTGCTGTAGTTAGCAAAAATTATTTTGCAGAGTCAGCAACGGGAGCTTCAGCAACCTCAGCAGCAGCCTCAACAGCTACAGTTGTGTCGTTAGAATCAGCAACAGCCTCAACAACCTCTTCAACAACTACCATTGTGTCAGAATCAGCAGCCTCAGTTGTTTTGTTGCCACCGCAGGAAACCATAGCTACGCTGAAAAGAACAGCAAGCGAGAAAACTAATTTTTTCATCTCTTTAAAATTTAAAATAATAAAACAATATTCTTTGCTATCAAAAACGTTGCAAAGTTAATATAAATTTTTTTTACGGAGCAAAAATCTTCAATTTTTTTAAAAGAATCGCTTAATAATTGTAAATTTTAACATAATTAACTTAAAATTTACCGAAATTAACGATTGCAATTGTTAATTTTATTCCGAATTTATTTTACGCAGACTTATGTTTATTTTACATAGACTTTGCAGCTGTGGTTCTCGGATTTGGCAATGTATATGCCGGCGGGGAGATAAACCCTACATTCGGATTCTACGATTGTCTTCAGTTTGCTGCCTGTTAAATCATAGATTGCAACAGGCGTTTCTGCATTGGCTATGGTCATGAAGCCGCGTCCTCCGGTTGCGGAGAAGGTGTCGAGTGTGTCTACGGGTAGGTCTTTGACATCGCTGACGTTTTTTGAGCATACGGCCACATAGCAGTTTGCGGGAACTGAGATTGTTCCTGCTGTTGAATCGAATGTGCCGTTGCATCCGTGGCTTTGTGTGTATATCTCGTATGCATCGTTATCCTTGGTGCGGAACGGCACTGATATATTCAGTGTGCCTGATGTATTCGGATTAATTGCGCAGTATAGTTCTTTTGTGCCGGTCCGGGAATATATGGTTCTTCCTGTAGCCCAATTTGCTACGGCGCAATTCATGTTGAAGTCGGCCGATGTGCTGAATAGTTCGGTGTTGTTGAGCCTAAGGGAGATGAGCTGCTGATATGATTCGAAAACACCGCGGTTGTCGGGATTGTCAAGGAGGTTCCAGTTCACAATCTTTGGATCAGTGTTGTTTTCACCTGTCGGATTTCCCTGCGTGTCGAGTTTCTTGGTGTTCTGTGCATCGCCGAATTCCGAGAACTGCCATATCATGTGGGCACCTGGGGCGAGAATCATCTGTGCGGCGGCAGCCCCGAGACGCTGACAGCTTGCCGTCTTGTTTCCCTGTACTCCTGTCGCTCCCCAGCGGTTTTGTTTGTACGCGAGACGTTGCTCGTCGTGCGATTCGAGATATGAGACCGTTGAACCGGCTGTGCGCTGGTCGTCAACCGCCCACATGCGGTTCAGGTTGGATTCGGACTGATAACCCATGGCAAACTGGCAACCGGCATTGTTCACGTTTGCCCAGTTAAGTTCACCGTCAGCCGCCATCTCATTCTCTTCCCGAGGAGTTGCGAGGTCTTCGTTTATGTGATATGCCTTCGGGTTGACTTCCATTATATAGCCGTGTAGCTTTTTCATCCTTGCCACGCGCGACGCGTTGTAAGCATCGGTTGCATCCATAGAATTGTTTGCATATGAAGAGTTGTTACCCAAACCTTTGACGAGGTCGAAACGGAATCCGTCAATTTTGTATTCGCGGAGCCAATATTGCAAGACATCTTTCCATTGACGGTCCACGAGTGGATAATCCTGATTCCAGTCGTTTAGCACGCTGTAGGCATGCGGGGCGTTAAGGTTGAAGAAGGGGTTCTCTCCGGGGTTATACAGTTGATACCAGGGGTGCAGTCCGTCAGCCTGATTGAAAACAATATCGAGTATTACGGCGATACCTTCGCCGTGGCATCTGTCTATAAACTCCTTGTAGTCTTTAGGGCTGCCGTAGGCTTTGTCGGGAGCGAAATAGAAGTTGGTGTTGTATCCCCATGAATTGTTTCCGTTAAATTCCATTATCGGAAGGAGCTCGATTGCATTAACTCCGAGCGATTTGAGGTATGGAATCTTCTCCATGGCGCCGCGGAGCGTACCCTCGGCTCCGGCTTTCCCCTCTGTCCCGGTGAAGTCGCGGATCAGCAGTTCGTATATGATGAGATTATCTTTATCGGGAGCGTTGAAGGTGGTGTGCTGCCATTGATAGTCGGCAATGTTGTCGGAGAACACCGCAAGGGGTGTTCCGCTTAACTTGTCGGCAGGGTATTTAGGCATGTCGGGGAAAACTCCGGCTGGTATGTACTGGTCGTTCCAGGGGTCGAGCACGAGACGGGCATAAGGGTCGCAGATCGCGATGCCATCTACCATATAATAATAGGTATAGGTTTCGCCGCGTTTGATTTCAGATTCCGGGAGGGTGGCAATGAAATGACGATACTTCTCTCCCTGATATTCGGCATCCATATAATCCATGACTTGTGTCCTGTCGTATGCAAATCCGTTCCAAGAGCCGAAAAGGATGGCGTTCTGTTTCTGGGGGGCGGCGATGCAGAAGGTCACGGAACCATCGGCATTGCGCGTGGCTCCCTGTGGGGGCAGCGTTGTCAATTGAGAAGGTTTGGAAGGCTCGCTCCATCCCTCAAGGTTGACGAAGATGTCTTTGCCGCCTTCAGCTTTCCCTTCCTTCTTGCGGTCGCCGGTGCGGAAGACGAAACAGAGGCGTGTCACGGTCTCGCTGTCTGCCACGCCATAGAATGAGCGGATGTCGCCGATGTTCAGTTTCCACAGGTTTGCCGAAACATATTCCATCTTATATTTGGGGAGGTTCTGGTCCCAGTCCGGGGCATATTTCCACGATGCGGAGCCGCCGTTCTGGTTGATTACATCTACGCCGGTGTGGGCGTATACTTCGGTTGTTGAAGAAACACCCATCATTCCTTTGTTGCCTTGGTCGGCGTGGAAAAAGATTGTCACGTTCTGGGAATTCTCCTGAAGGAGGGCGGGAGAGGTTGTTACGACTTGCGCGTCAAGAGCGAAAGCTGCCAGAAAGGCGAGCATCGCGGTGAAATAGATTTTAAGCATGTATGTAAGAATTTAGTTAGTTTATTTCCGCGCTTAAGGAGCGCGGAGCCTTTCGGAGACCGCGCTTAAGGAGCGCGGCACGGGGGAATCGGCAAAGCCGATTATTCGGTTTCGTCTTCGGGGATGTAAGAGATGTCGCGCATTTCGCGATATTCATCCCAGGCGGGATCTTCCTGCGCTTCGATGAGCAGGGGCATCTGTTCGAGGGAAGATAAGGCGCGATTGAAAACACGCCCGAATATGTTGAGGTTCTGGGTGTAGAATACCCAGTCGCGTCGTCCGTCCCCGGTGTATATACCGGTCAGGTATGCTATCTTGTCTTTCTTGAATTCAGCCATCAGTGCATCTGTGGCTTTCTCCATCATTTCGGCGTCGGCATCTTCCGGCATGCCGGACGGGAGGGGATCGTAATTCCATGAGACGGTGACGCGATATATGAATTTACCTTTTGCGATGATATCGTCCATATAGTCACGTCCTGTCACAATTATCGTTCGCCCGTTTTCTGCTTCGGTCGGGGCTGACCACCAACGCTCTGATGCCATGGGATAATATTTGATTTTTTAATTCTCAATGATTGAATCCTGGGCCTAAAGACCCAACGCGCAACGCCAATTCCCAATTCCAATTTCTAATTCTTAATTCCTAATTCCTTCTCTCGGAGTAGAGGGGGATTTCGAGACAGGGGGTGTCGAGGTATACGCCGGGACGGAAACAGTGTGCCTTGAAGAATTTGGTGAGGTCAATCTTTTTGGAGACGCTTACCGGATATTTAACCTGGAAGGACTTTCCTTTTTTGTATGCCATGGCCTGGAACACGATGCGCTCCATGTCAGAGATGTTCTCCTGACTGAAAGTTGCAAGGTCTATCATCTCGTTCGGGGCGACTTCTCCTGTAAAGAGGGATTTCCATGCTTTTGCCTCGTTGTCGCGGATGAGTATAGAGAAATAAAGGTAATAATTGGAATCGTTGACCAATGCCGCGCCTATCCTGGATGTTGACAATGCCTTAACATTATCCGGTTCGAAAAGCAATGCTACAGTCAGATCCTCTCCATATTCAGTCTCTTCGACAGGAAGTTCAGGTTCCGGTTCAGGTTTGGGTGTGACTTTTTGTGCAGGTGTTTCGCGCACGCTTTTCTTACCGTCGTCGAAAGCTTTCTGGTCGAACATCATGCGGGCCCCTTTCGCTGCCGGTTCGTGCCCGGCGGGAAGTACTACCACCACTTCATTGAGAAGAACCGGGGTTTCGAAACCGTCTTCTTCCACGTATGCTATTCTTCCATCTATTTTAGTTATCTTTCCGCCGCCGGTCGTGTTAAGGAAGCGGACGGTATCTCCTATTTTAGCCATTTTATTTCTCTTTCCAAAGGTATAATTTATCTGAAGGGCGCACTTTCTCCGGAACGGGCATGGAGAAAAGTTGACCTTTCCTTATGCATTCCACCGGCTTGAGGTCGAAGCGAAGCTCCTCCACCTTATATATTAACGCACCGGTGGTTGGTCCGGTTATCACTATCTCGTCACCGACATGCAGTTCTCCCGCTTCCAAAAGGAATTCACCGATTCCAATCTTGGAGAAATATCTCATTGCCTTGCCGGCGTAGCTCTTCACCCTGGTAGCGCTTGATCCATATTTGGCGCTCCATTCCCCAAGGCGTTCGCCCATGTAATAGCCGTTCCAATAGCCACGGTTGAAAATCTTGACGAGACGGGCGTCCCAGCCGGTAATCTTTTCTTCATCATAAGTGCCATCCGCGATTGCCTGGAGCGCTTCGGAGTAACATGCAACGGCCTCGGCGACGTATTCGGGGCCTCTGGCTCGTCCTTCGATCTTGAAAACCCTTACTCCGGCATCCACCATCTTGTTGAGGAAATGGATAGTCTTGAGATCCTTAGGACTCATTATATATTGATTGTCGATCTCAAGTTCATCGCCGGTTTCCTTGTCGCGTACGGTGTATGCCCGGCGGCATATCTGGTTGCATGCCCCGCGGTTCGCGCTTGAGTTCATTTCATGGAGGCTCATGTAGCATTTGCCGCTCACTGCCATGCAGAGCGCTCCGTGGCAGAACATTTCGAGGCGCACCTGTTTGCCGTTCGGCCCGCAAATGTTCTCCTCAACGATGGCGCGATGAATTTCCTTCACCTGCTCCATATTCAGTTCCCGAGCCAGCACCATCACATCGGCGAATTGTGAATAATACCTTACTGCCGCAGTGTTGCTGACATTCACTTGTGTTGATATATGAACCTCCTGCCCGATTTCGCGGGCATAAAGGATCGCAGCCATGTCGGACGCTATAATCGCCGAAATTCCTGCCTCTTTGGCGCGTGAGATTATCATGCGCATTGTGTCCATATCGGAGTCGTAGATCACGGTGTTGACTGTGAGATATGTCTTGACTCCCCTTTCGGAGCACATGGCGGCGATTTCAGCCATGTCATCTGCCGTGAAGTTGGCACTTGAACGTGAACGCATGTTGAGTCCCTCGATACCGAAATACACGGCATCGGCACCGGCGGCGAGCGCTGCCGCCAAAGACTCCCGGCTCCCTACCGGAGCCATTATTTCAAAATCCTTACGGGTCATTTGCGTGCTATGTAATATGTGACGGCCCCGAATGTCAGTGAACGCCATCGGGTGTCGGTGAAACCGCAGTCTTTCATTATCGCTGTCATGTCATCGCGCTGAGGAGCTGCGGCAATGCTCTCCGGCAGATAGGTATATGCCCGGGAATCGCCGGATACCATTCTGCCAACGAGAGGAATAAGTTTTCGGGAATATATATTATATAAAGAGAGGAGGAGAGGGGTGGAAGGACATGACAGTTCAATGACACAAAGTGTGCCTCCTGGTCGGAGCACCCGGTGCATCTCTTCGTATCCCTTGTGGAGATGTTCGAAATTGCGCACCCCGTATGCCACGGTGACGAGATCCTGCGAATTGTCCGGAATCGAGAGCGCGAGCGAGTCTCCTTGAACAAACGAGATGCGGGATTTCGCGGTTTTCTCCATCTTGTCAAGTTTCTCGCGGGCAATCCCGAGCATTCCTGCGGAGAGGTCAACTCCGGTGATGAGGGCATCGGGGAAACGCCGGTGAAGGTCAAAAGCTACATCGCCTGTGCCTGTGGCGATATCAAGGACATTCTTTATATAGGGAGAGGATAATGCCCTTGAAGCTGCATTCAATGCCTTGGCTTTCCACCATTTATGGAGACCGAACGTCATCGCCGTGTTCATGAAATCGTATGCAGGTGCGATGGAGTCGAACATCTGTTCCACCTGCTCCCCTTTGTCCCGGTCGCCGGAATAGGGGTTGATCAATTCAGCTCCGCTTTTCATTGGTGTCACAGTTTTTTTGCGAATGAACGGCGGCGCCGGTGCTGGCGCGTTTTAAAATATTCCCACTGGCTCTGCACTTTTGCGTTAGTCTCCATTTCCGGGTTGGATTCGGCATATTTATAGCCGTTCTTTATATAATAAGGAATAAGGTCCTGGAAAAGGAGCGCATTCACACCTTTGTTCTGGTAATCGGGGTGCACGGCTACAAGAAGGAGATCCACCCGGTCGTTTTTCCCTTTAAGCCCTTTGAGAAGGTGATACCATCCGAGAGGCAGGAATTTACCTTTTGATTTCTGGAGGGCCTTGCTCATGGAGGGCATTGAGATTCCAACGCCTACGAGTTTATTGCCTGCATCCACTATTAGAGTTACCAGGTCAAGGTTGAGAAGATTGAGGTATATGTTGATGTAATGGTCGATCTGTCTCTCGGTCAGCATGGAATACTGATAAAGATCCTTGTACGCATCGTTGATGAGGTGGAAAAGGGCGTGGCCGTATTCCATCTTGATGCGTTTGCGGTTGGTGTATTTCAACACCCTCAGACCGAATTTCTTTTTTACGATTTCGGCTATACGGTTGTATTTCTCCGGAATGGCATCCGGCACTTCCATCAGGAACTCAAGCCAGTCGGACTCCTTTTTATAGCCGTGCTTCTCCATATGTTCCGAATAATATGGATAATTGTAGATTGTGGCCATGGTTGAGAGCTCGTCGAAACCGGCAATCAGCATTCCCTCGTGGTCGAGGTCCGTGAATCCGAGAGGTCCGATGATTTTCTTCATCCCCTTTTTGCGGCTCCAGTCTTCTGCCGCTTTTAGTAGAGCTGAGGATACTTCCGTATCGTCAATGAAGTCTATGAACCCGAAACGGGCGTCTTTTGAATTGGATTTTTCGTTGACCTGCCTGTTTATTATTGCAGCGATGCGTCCCACGGGTTTGTTGTCGCGATACGCCATGAAATAAGCGGCTTCGCAGAAGTCGAAAGCCGGGTTGGCTTCCGGGAGGAGGGTATCGACATCGTCTGATATCAACGGAGGCACATAATAGGGATTGCCGTCGTAGAGGTCAATCTGAAACTGCGTGAATTTCTTAAGGTTTGCCTTCGTCGGCTCAATCTGTTTGATCTGGACCATAAGTGGATGCTTAGAGGGTGTTTAATAATAAAAGTTAAATTTGGGGCGGCTATCTTTTGCTTAAAATCCATTTAAGGCAAAGGAGCATAGCGGGCTATGTGACTGCGCCGCGAATGGATTTTAACAAAAGAGAGCCGGACAAACGGTATTTTATATTCTTAGACACGCCTCATTTGTTAATTTTTTTAATTTATATTGTTTTTAAAGTTACCTCTGGTCTCGCAATCTTGGGCATCTTTCTCCTTTCGGTTCAGTCACATAGCCCGCTATGCTCCTTCACCTCAAGAAGAAACCTGCTCCAAGCTTGCGACCCCAAATTAACTTTTATTATTAAACACCCTCTTATTTTACTGTCAGCCATATCAACAAGGCTGCCATAAGAAGAATGAAGATGCAGATGATTGTGAAGAGTTGGCTTGTGTTCCGTTTCTCCACAGCAAGCTGCAGATCGGTGATGGAATGGTAGGCAGGGCTCTCGCTGTTGCATTTATTGGCAATTCGCCGCAGGCGTGGCAGAGACGTCGGAAGGTGGTCGAGCACTTCGCCGAGCACTTTGCCATAGCTGCGGATATCCTCGCAGGAGTCAAGCGGAGTTATGCTTGATTTCTGGGCGTAACCTACGTTGATGAGCTTCAGGTTCTCATTGTATTCCGTGAAAATGATCGTTTCCGGAGTGATGGGACTGTGTACGATATGGTTCTCCTGAATATATTCCATAGCATCGAGAAGCTGTGTTTCCAGGCGGTGCACAATCTTGGGCGTGAGGCGTTTTTCATCAATGAGCCTACGGAGGGAATATCCGTATACATCATCGGTGATAATGGCCAGCCCGACTCCCGGAACGTCTTCCAGGTCATTGACCATCACAATGTTCGGATGAGCAAGATTATATCTTGTGTCGAACTCGTTCTCAAGCATTTTGCGGTATTCGGGGCTGTCGGCATACTCTTTCTTGAGAGCCTTGAGCATAACCCATTTGCCGTGCTTTCTGATTGTATAGACATCATAATATTTCTCTCCCCATTCGGGGAGTAGAGTGAGGTCCGACCATTTTCCTGTAGGGTCGTCGATAGGAATCTTCTTCTCCTCTTTGCTTATATATCTTTTGTCGTCCATGTCTTGGGGTTTATGAGGCCGATATGGGGTGCGATAGGGCTGTATGGGGTGAGATATGGTGGGGATTGTTTAATTTATGATGTCGAAACCGGTATATTTACGGAGGCATTCGGGGATTACAATCCCTTCTGGAGTCTGATTGTTTTCGAGAAGGGCAGCCACGATTCGGGGCAATGCGAGTGCAGAGCCGTTGAGAGTGTGGCAGAGGTGGATTTTCTTATCCTCGTCGCGATAGCGGCATTTAAGGCGGTTTGCCTGATAAGATTCAAAATTACTTACGGACGATACTTCAAGCCAACGCTCCTGTGCGGCAGACCATACCTCGAAATCGAATGTTATAGCGGAGGTGAAGCTCATGTCGCCGCCGCAAAGTCTCAATATGT
Source organism: uncultured Muribaculaceae bacterium (assembly GCA_910584055.1). Lineage (GTDB taxonomy): Bacteria > Bacteroidota > Bacteroidia > Bacteroidales > Muribaculaceae > Lepagella. The sequence goes on from CAJTZS010000022.1 coordinate 65,164, forward strand.
GCCAAGGCAGGCCGAGCTTTTCGAGAAGACCCTGCACGTGGTCTTTCATCTCCTCCAACGCTGCGTAGGAATTCTCCGGTTTTTCAATCCTTACTATTTCCACCTTGTCGAACTGGTGGAGGCGGTTCAAACCGCGCACGTCTTTGCCGTAGCTCCCTGCCTCACGTCTCCAGCACGGGGAATAGGCACAGTTCTTCTTGGGCAGTTCGGCGGCAGGTATGATTTCATCGCGGTAGATGTTTGTCACAGGGACTTCCGCAGTGGGAATCAGGTAGAGGTTGTCGAGGTTGACGTGATACATCTGTCCCTCCTTGTCGGGGAGCTGCCCCGTGCCGTAGCCGGAGGCCTCGTTCACCACGAACGGCGGTTCGACCTCTATGTATCCCGCTTTCCATGCTTCATCAAGGAAGAACTGTATGAGGGCGCGTTGCAGGCGTGCGCCTTTCCCGACATAGAACGGAAATCCCGCACCGGTTACTTTTACTCCTGTTTCAAAATCTATGATGTTGTATTTTTTAGCAAGTTCCCAGTGTGGCAGGGCGTCTGCAGGGAGATTTGGTATTTCGCCCCCGGTCTTTTCAACAACGTTGTCTTCTGCGGTAAGGCCCTCCGGGACTGCGGCGCATGGGAGGTTTGGAACCGTGAGAAGGAGATTGCGCACTTTCTCTTCGCATTCCGAAAGACGATCCTGAAGCCCCTTGGTCTCACCTTTGATGCGGGCCACTTCTTCCTTTACTTTCTCAGCTTCTTCCTTTGCCCCCTGTTTCATTAGCGAGCCGATAGACGCTGCAAGTTTTTTGAGGGAAGCGGCATCGTTGTCGGTTTTTTGCTGTAGCCTTCTGCGCTCAGCATCGATTTCGAGTATTTCAGTAATAACGGCACGCCCGTCAAAACCTTTGACGGCGAGACGGCTGATCACAAATTCAGGGTCAGTCTTTATGGTTTGAAGCGTAAGCATCTTAGATAATGTTTAATGTGTAATGTCCAATGTTTAATGAACTATATGAACCGTATTATTTATTGAGGAGGGTTTTGACCATTTCCGAGATTGCGCGTCCTTCGGCACGCCCTGCCAGACGTTTTGAGGCCACGCCCATCACTTTGCCCATTTCTTTCGGACCGGTTGCGCCGGTTTCTGCAATGATGGCGGCAACTTCTTTTTCAAGTTCCTCGGCCGACAGCTGTTTGGGAAGGTATTCCTCAAGCACAGCGGCTTCCGCAATCTCGTTCTCAGCGAGTTCGGGACGGCTGTTTTCCTCGTAGATGCGGGCACTTTCCTTGCGCTGTTTCACCATTTTCACGAGAATCTTGGTAGCGGTCTCGTCGGATAGTTCGCCGTTCGCGCCTTTTGCGGTTTTTGCTTCAAGAAATTCTTTTTTAGCACCGCGCAATGCTTCGAGCCTGACTTTGTCGCGGGCGAGCATCGCCTTCTTTATATCTTCGCTTACTTGATCAAAAAGGTTCATATCTAAGTAGGTAATAAGTAGTTAATAAAAATTAATCGATATATAGGTAGTTGAAATCTTGAACGCTAAAACTTGTTCTTTTTGGTCGATTTGCCTTTGTCATTCAGTCGAATATATTTATATTCTCCTTCATTCCGCAGCCAAATCCCCTCAAAAATAACTGCGTTTTATCTGTTCATTAATTTTTATCAACTACTTAAAAATTAAACGATATATGTAGGTAATGAAATCTTGCCCAATAAAACTTGTTCTTTTTGGCTGTTTTTACCTTGTAATTCAGTCGCATATGCCTATATGCTCCTTCATTACGCGGCAAACACATCTCAAAAATAACTGTGTTTTATTTGTGCATTAATTTTTCTTACCTACTTATAATTTTTAGATAGGATGCGACTAATTTCCGAATCCTATGTGTCTATTAACCTGCAAAAATACAAAAAATATGTCTAAAATGGAAACTTAAATTACCGATTGTCCGAGGTGATGGGTTAAAATATTGATTATTAAACGTTTCTTTATTGACGTACAATGCTTGTTACTTTGAAGATTGTTAATAAGAGATAAGACCTTTTCTCTCGAAAAGGTCTTATCTCTCGGTGGGCGCTTACGGATTCGAACCGCAGACCCTCTGCTTGTAAGGCAGACGCTCTAAACCAGCTGAGCTAATCGCCCGAATGCGTTCTGAAAAGAATTGTTGTTATAATCGGTGGGCGATTACGGATTCGAACCGCAGACCCTCTGCTTGTAAGGCAGACGCTCTAAACCAGCTGAGCTAATCGCCCGATTGCGGATGCAAAGTTAAGCACAATTTTTTAATCCCACAAATTTTTTTGCTATTTTTGTGAAAATTTTTTCATGGGATTCTGGCAAGAAAGTTTGCGGAATCGCCAAAAAGTAATGTTAATGAGTGATATAAAGGATATAAGAATAGCAGATTTTGATTACCCGCTTCCGGATGAGAGGATTCCCCGGCATCCGTTGGCGGAACGTGACACCTGTCGGCTGCTTGTGAGCCGACAGGACGGTAGCGTGGAGCATCATACTTTTTCCGAACTCCCCGGACTGTTGCCGGATAAGACCCTCATGGTATGCAACGATACGCGCGTCATCAACGCCCGTATCCGCTTCGAGAAGGCTACAGGCTCTAAAATCGAGGTGTTTTTGCTTGAACCTGTTTTCCCTGAAGATTATGTATTGATGTTCCAGGCTGTGGGTTCGTGCCGGTGGGGTTGCCTTGTGGGGAATCTAAAACGCTGGAAAGAGGGGCCGCTCGTTAAAATGCTTGACATTGACGGCAGGAAAGTGGAATTGCGCGCCACCCGTGTCCGCCCTCTGGAGGGGAACGGACAGGAAATCCTTTTTGAATGGAATGATCCTGAAGTGACATTCGCCTCTGTTGTGGATGCCGCAGGGTATATCCCTATCCCCCCGTATCTCAAAAGGGATTCGGAGGCTTGCGATTCCGAAGACTATCAGACGGTATATGCGCGTGTAAAAGGTTCTGTGGCCGCGCCGACGGCCGGACTGCATTTCACTCCGCAACTGTTCGAGCGATTGCGAGAATCCGGGGTGGAAATCGCCCCGTTGACGCTCCATGTCGGTGCAGGCACTTTTCAGCCTGTGAAATCGGAGACAATAGGCGAGCATCCGATGCATACCGAAGTGTTCAGTGTCGACAGGGATTCAATCGGGAAATTGATCAAGGCAAAGCGCGAGGGCCGGAAGATTACCGCCGTCGGCACAACTTCCGTGCGCACTCTCGAATCCCTTCCTTATATAGGAGCGCAATTGAATGCTGGAGATTCCTCCCTGCATGTTGACCAGTGGACCCCTTACGAGAAAACTCTCCCCATGCCATCCCATTCTGCAATAAGGGAGCTGGAGAGTATTATGGAGTATATGGACCGTAATGGGGTGGAGACTTTGACCGCTTCGACATCCATAATGATTGCGCCGGGTTTTACGTGGCGCATGGTTGATGTGATGGTCACCAATTTCCATCAGCCCCAGTCCACGTTGCTTCTGCTCGTGTCATCGTTCCTCGACCGCGACCCGGAGCGCGAGCGGCGTCAGTGGCGACATATATATAATGAAGCGCTTGATCATGCCTATCGCTTTTTATCGTATGGCGATGCATGTCTGTTATTTCCGCTGAGCTGATGTCGAAGGTGCAGATAAATTTCGACAGGCGGAAGTCAACGGGCAATGGTAAGCCGATTCTTCTACCGCTTTCCAAGAGTATGGCCGCACGGATGGCTATACTCGATTTCATACGTGGGTGTGATACCGAAAGAAGGGCATTGCCTGATTGCGATGATACGCGTGAACTCTTAACTGCGCTTCGCCGGTTGAAAAGCGCCAATGGTGTGGAGAGGTATGACCTCGGTTCGGGTGGAACGTCTATGCGTTTTTTTATCGCCCTGGTTGCATCGTTGGAGAATTTCGGGGGGATTGTGGATTGTTCGCCTCAACTCAGGCGCAGGCCTTTGTCGCCTCTTGTGGAAGCGTTACGGCAAGTAGGGGCTGAGGTTGCTTATAGGGAGAGGGAAGGATATGCTCCCGTATATATTAAGGGAAAGAAATTAAGGGGAGGAGAAGTGGAGATAACCGGAGGGGTTTCATCACAGTTTATTTCCGCGCTGTTGATGGCATCGCTTTTGTGGCGGGAACCATTGCGGCTGAAGTTAGAGGGGGGATCGGTTTCTCGTCCATACGTTGCGATGACGGAGCGGATGATTGCCGCTTCCGATGATATGGATATCGAACCGGATTGGTCTGCGGCTGCCTTTTTTTATGAGTTGTGCCTTATGAAGCCGGGAATGGATGTGGCGATTGAAAGTTTGCCGTGTCCGCGGGAATCGATCCAGGGGGATGCGGAGTGCGAGAGGTTGTTCGGTTTGATTGGTGTGAAAACTGATCGGACTCTGGGCGATGAGGCAGTCCTCGCGGGTGATGGGAATATTATAGCAACAATGGCAGGAATGTCGCGTGTTCTTGAACTCGACATGGGGCGGATGCCCGATCTTGTGCCGGCATTGGCTGTGGGGATGGCTGTCGCCGGAATTAAATTCCGCTTTTATAATGTGGCTCATCTCCGTCATAAAGAATCAGACCGGCTTATGGCGTTGCAGATGGAAATGGAGAAGATTGGATATTCCCTTGAGACGGGAGACGATTTCATTTCATGGAGAGGAAGGAGGCTTCCTGTTGGAGAAGATGAGGTGATTGACAGTCATGGAGATCACCGGATCGCGATGGCTTTCGCCATGACCGCCGTAAGGTTTGGGTATGTCACGATTGACGGCGCGGAATGTGTGTCCAAATCTTTCCCTGGCTTTTTTAAGGAGTTGGAGAAGATTGGGTTTGAGGTTAGATTTATAAACAGAAAATGTGATTGATATGGAAGGGGCATTGATTATATTGGGATTTCTGGTGGTTGTCGGGGTGATTCTTTATTTATTGGACTCCCGGCATTCGACGAAGTCTCTGAAATCTGATTCTCGGCTGACGCCTCGACACGAGGCAGAGACAGGGAAGGACGCTTTGCGGGGAGAAGAAGTTACAGAGGGCGGGGGAGAAGAATGCTGCGGGTTGCATTTGGTTTGTGAGAAAGATTCGCTGTCGCCGTTGTTGGCGGAGGTGGAATATTACGATGACGAGGAGCTTGATCGTTTTATAGGGCGCTCGGGAAATGATTATACTCCGGAGGAGGTTGAGGAATTCAGGGATGTGCTGATGACCTTGCGGCCGGAGGATGTTGCCGGATGGGCGAGGAGCGTAACCTTGCGCAGGCTTGAGCTTCCCGAGGAGGTCAGAGACGAGTTGCTGATGCTTGTGAATGAACAAAGGAATTTGAAAGATGAGAGGAGAAGGGAAAAAGAGGAAATGTAGTTAACATTTCAAAAGGTATTTTAACATTTGTTGATTTTATTGATTATCAGTTACTTTTCAATGAATAAAACATAAAAATCAAAAAATCTTTCGAAAATATTTGCGCAGCGTGAAAATTCGCTATAACTTTGCAACCGCAAACGAGAAAACGACACGGCAACCAAGACGTGAAAATCTCGGTGGAGACAGAATCTCGATGCGAAAAGAACAATGAAATTTTGCCACAAGACAAGCAGCGAGACTGATTAAC